>PLLF01000111.1 GCA_003140855.1 Vulcanimicrobiota bacterium | reverse complement strand
TTCCTAGGCTGGGGTCCGAAGCTCTAAGAGCTTCCCATGCCGGCAATTTTTACGGTAGATCCGCGCAGCGGCGTTCCGATCTACCTCCAACTCATCGAGCAAGTCAAGCGTTCCGTGGCTCTCGGCGTTCTCGCTCCAGGCGAGCAACTGCCCACGGTCAAGCAACTTGCCGTCGACCTGACCGTCAATCCGAACACCGTGGCGCGGGCATACCGCGACCTCGAACACGATGCGGTCATCGAAACGGCGCCGGGGCGCGGCTCGTTCGTGCGGGCGGACGGAGTGGCCAAACAGACTCGCGCCGCGACCGACGTCGCGGGCGAAGCGGTTACGCAGGCGGTCCGTGAAGCAAAATCGCTAGGTTTACCCGCCGCGGGCGTGCGCACTCTTTTTGAGTCTGCGCTGGCGCGCTGGTTTCCGGAGGAAAAATGAGCACCATTTCCATCGAGCACTTGAGCAAGTCGTACGGAAAATTTTTGGCCGTCGACGACGTGACCATCGAGATCCCGACCGGTTCCGTCTTCGGCCTGCTCGGTCCCAACNNACGGGGCCGGCAAGACGACGACGTTCAAATGCTTGCTCGGATTGGCGCGCGCGACATCGGGAGAGGTTCGCTTCGGCGGACAGCCGTTGACGCCGCCGCTCTTTGAGAGCATTTCGTACGTACCCGAACGCAGCGTCCTCTACGAATGGATGAACGGCGCCGAGCATCTCGAGATGCAGCGCCGCAGCTTTAAGCGCTACGACGCAAAGCGTGCAAAACAGCTCATGGACCTTTTCAGCTTGGAGCCGCGCAAACGCGTGCGCGCGATGTCCAAAGGGATGCGCAGCGCGCTCGCGGTCGTGATGGCGTTCGCTATCCGCCCCGAGACGCTCGTGCTGGACGAGCCGACGAGCGGACTCGATCCGGTCAATCAGCGCGCCGTTTTGAATTTGATCATCGAGAGTGCCGCGCAAGGCGCCACCGTCGTGCTCTCTTCGCACCAAATCGGGCAAGTCGAGCGCGCCGCCGATCACATCGCGGTCCTTCAGCAAGGGCGCGTGATCCTTGCCGGCGCCGTGGACGACCTGAAATCCGATCGCAAGATCGTTGAGGGCATTTTTCCGTCGGAAACGATCGCACTCGACGGCTTGCGCCGCGATTCGCGGATCGAACGACTCGATCAGTCCGGCCGCATTCTGCGCCTCACCGTAACCGCCGATGGCGGAGGGCTGGCAGAAACCCTTGCACAGATGGGCGCGCAAAGCGTGCGCATCGTGGATCTGAATTTGGAAGACATCTTCTTGAACGCCGTCTCGCCTGGTTCACAGACCGCCGACGTCGTGGAAGTTCGCTAATGTATTATTACGCGGAAGTTTTACGGGGGATGCGCGCGCTGCGCGTCATCGCGATCATTTTGGGGATCTTTTTGGCGATTGCAATCGTGGTTCGCTTGTGGGCGTTGAGCGAGCACGACCCCGCCGCCGTGGCCATCGCCATGCAGTCTTCAGCGACGGCTCACGTTACGACCAAGACGCTTGCCGACGGTACGATTGAGACGACCGTGAACGATCCCGTCAAGAACATTCACGCAGTCATCGACCGGCACGGACGCCTCTTCCACATGGATGCGACGATGCCCAGTTCGGATCCGATGAGCCATAACAATTTCTCGCTGGGCCGTTCGAGCATTGATCGGAATCAAAGATCCGGCATGACGCACGTCGTCCTGACCCATGACGTGACCGCCAACATTCCCGTCGCCATGCTCTTTGCAATTGCCGAAGTGATCGCGTTGATCACGGCGACGATGCTCGGCGGAGTTCTTGCAAAGGAAAATGACGGACATCTCGAGCTCGCTTGGACCAAACCGGTTTCGCGCGACCGTCTAGCGTTGGCATCAATCGCGACCGACATGGTGACGATCGTTGTCTCGCAGTTCGCCGCAATTCTGCTGATCTTGATCGTCTGTGCGATGTTCGTCTGGCCGACGTTTTATGCCGATGCGTATACGCTGCTGGCGATCACCCTCGCGCTCCTCGGTCCGTTGGCTTGGTATGCATGTTTGACGGCCTTTAGTGCGTCGCTGAAACGCGGTCTTGGAATGGTCTGCGGCTTGGGCTGGCTCGCCGCGCTCGCCATCCCGGGCATTGCGGAAGGCACGGCGTCCAGCAGCAGCGACATAGGCCGCGCCATTCACTGGATATTCCAGCCGCTTGCCTATATCGATCCCATAGAGTACGTGCACCTTTCCTTCCATGGTTCGGCCGGAATGAGCGGTATGCAGGTCACGCCCCTCGGCCCGCTCGGGATCTCCACGGTACTGCTGCTCGCCCTGACCATTGTCTATCTTTCTCTTGCGGTGCTGCAATGGCGCCGGGTAGAGGCATAAGTCAATGTATTACTACGCCGAAGTTTTGCGCGGCATGCGCGCGCTGCGCGTGGTCGCCATCATCTTGGCTATCTTTTTGGCGATCGCAATCGTGTTCCGGTTGTGGGCGTTCAGCGAACACAATCCGGAAGGCTTGGCATCCGCGCTGCAAGCTTCACCGACCGCTCACGTAACGACCAAGACGCTTGCCGGCGGCACGATCGAAACGACTGTGAACGATCCCTTCAAGCACATCCATGCGGTTATCGACCGGCGCGGCCAGCTCTTTCACATGGACGTGACTCTGCCGACAACCAATTCGATGAGTCAGGAACGTTTTTTCTCGATTGGCAATTCCAGCGTAGACAGAACTCACCGGGGCGGCATGTCGCACGTCGTCATAACGCGTGAGGGGGCTGCGAACAACATCGGCATAGGAATACTGTTCGCGATCTCGTGCGTTATCGGCTTGATTACCGCGACGATGCTGGGCGGCGTCCTCGCCAAGGAAAACGACGGCCACTTGGAACTGGCGTGGACCAAGCCCGTTTCGCGCGAGCGGTTGGCGCTGGCTTCAATCGCAGTCGACATCGTGACAATTGTCAGCTCGCAGTTCGCAATGGTCATACTGACGGCAATCGTTTGCGCCATGTTCATATGGCCATTGCCGACGTTCTACGCCAACGCGATGACGCCGTCGGTCGTCGCCCTGGCCTTGCTCGGCCCGATCGCCTGGTACGCATGTTTGACGGCGTTTAGCGCTTCGCTGAAACGCGGTCTTGGAATGGTCGTAGGGTTGGGGTGGCTGGCGGCGCTCTTCATTCCGGGCATCGCGGAAGGCACGGCGTTTACCGGCAGCGACATCGGGCGCACCATTCATGTTATCTTTCAAACGCTGTCCTACATCGATCCAATTTCGTACGTCTCTTTTCACGGATCGCTCGGAAGCAACGGTATGCAGTTTCAAACGGCCATCGGTGCTATCGGCACGTCCGCACTGTTGTTACTGGTGTTGACCATCGTCTATGTTGTGCTCGCGGTGCTGCAATGGCGCCGGGTGGAGGCTTAAATCGTGGATCTATTCGGAATGAAGTTTTCCATCGCGCTCGGCGCATGGCGCCTACGCTTTGTGCTGATGCTCGAAGATGCCGAAGCTGTCCAAAAACAGCCGCAGGCAGCGCCTTCACCGCGCATGGCTACGATGCAAAGCCTGATGAATTAGCTGCGCATGACTGAAATGACGGCCGGGAACGCAGTAGCGTCGCCGCGTTTCAAGGCCAGGATGGCCGGCGTCTTTCAAGTGCTCGAAGCGGTGACGGCAGCCGGCGGTGAGGTGTTCATTCTCGGCAGTCTGGTTGTCACTGGGAATGCCGCGGCTACGGCGGGCAATATCTTGGGGCACGAGCGATTGTTTTGGTTAGGGTTCGCACTCTCGCTCATCGCGGTTCCGTTCCATCTCGCGTGGACGCTTCTGTTGTATGATTTATTTAAGCCCGTGAACCGGAGCCTCTCTTTATTCGCGGCGTTCATCATGCTTGTGGGATGCGCTATTCAGGCTGTTACGAGTCTCTTTTACGCTGCGCCCTTGCTCGTCTTAAAGGGCGGGAGTGCCTTGAGCGCATTTTCGCCGGAACAGTTGCATTCGCTGGCGTTCGTGTTTGTCAAATTGAATACTTACGCTTTCGATATCTATCTGGTGTTCTTCGGATTCTGGTGCGTCCTGATCGGCTACCTCATTTTTAGGTCGACCTTCATGCCGCGAGTTCTGGGAGTGTTGTTTGCGATCAGTGGCTTGGGTTGGGCCACCTACCTGTCACCGCCGCTCGCACACTATCTGTTCAACTTCATCAATGCGGCTTCTGCGATCGGGGAACTACCGCTGATGGTATGGCTCCTCGTGATGGGCGTGAACGATCAACGATGGAGGGAGCAGGCGCTAAAGTATGAACGCGCTCGGGTGTGAAGCAGCGGTGTACTTCAGCGCACCTTCCGTCACCGTGTAAAAGTACAGGTTCGGATCGATCGGGTCACCGCTGAACCCGAATTGAAACGAGCCGACGATCGTGTCGTACGAAATAGGCGTTTGCAGCGCCGAGAGCATCGCCAGCCGGTTCGTGGCGCCATTGCGCTGCGAAGCGGAGATGAGAATCTGCGCGGCGGCATAAGAAAACGCCGAGAGCGCGGTCACCGTCGCGCGCGAGCGGAAGTCGGTCAAGACGTTGGCGACGTCGGGCGCGCGTTCCAAAGGCGGAAACGATGTGGAGATCAGCGCGCCGCCGAGCGCATCGCCGTACTTGTCGAGCGTCGCTTGATTGAAGAAACCTTCCGATGCGCCGAAAGCTCCCGAGTATCCGGCAGTTTTTAACCCCGCAACCAGCGGCCCCATACTCTTGGTCGAACCGCAAAGGTAGAGATAATCCGGTTTTCTTGCGAGGATGCTCTTCGCAGCTGCGCCGTAATCGGGATTGCTCCAAGAGAAGATGAAGGTCTCGGCTTTGATTCCCAGCGCGCCGGCTTGATCGGCGAAGCCGCTTGCGACGTCGGCTCCGTAGTCGCCGTCCTGGGTGAGAGCGATCGCATGTTTCGGTTTGCCGTGCTTTGCGAGATACCGCGCGAAGAGCTGCCCCTCGGTATCGTCTTTGGTGGGCAGCCGCCAAACGCTGCGATATCCCCGGTCGGTCACCGCGTTTGCAGTAGAAGCCGAAACGAGCAGCGGCAGTCCGGCGTTCGCAAACGTCGGCAGAGCCGCAGCCGTCAGTTTGCCGTCCAATCCGCCGACCATCGCGACGATCGACGGATCCGCTGCCGCAAATTGCGCGTTCTGAATCATCGACGCCAGTGCATCCTGATCGTCGAAGGTCCGGTAAGCAAACGCCGTTCCGAACGAGCCGATCGTGACGTTTGTTTCATTGACCGCGGCGCGCACGCCGTCGACGATTTGCCGGCCGGCATCGCCGGCGGGACCGGTTAGCGGCGCGGTGATGCCGATCGTAACCTGTTGCTGAAAGTTTTGCGCCAGTGCGCGCGCACCCGGTATCAGCCAGGCGCCCGCAGCAGCTCCTAAGAAATGCTTCCGCCTCATCGGTATCCCAACGTAAACGCGGCCGCGGTCGTCGCCAGAAAGATCACCGAGAAAGCCATGTTTGCCGTAAAGATCCGATCGTTCAGAGCGAAGATATTCTTGGTCTTTGTGAGCTTGCGATTTTCAAAGAACAGCAGCGCACCCGCTGCCAGGATTCCGAGCGCATAGAGCCGTCCGGCATGCTCGAGAAGCCCGGCCGCCACGAGCAGTACGGCCATCGACGCATGCAGCGCTATGGCAAGATTGCGCGCGTTGCGCTCGCCGAACTGCGCCGGGAGCGAGCGTATCCCTTGCGCGCGATCGATCGTGAAATCCATCAATGCGTAGATGATGTCGAAGCCCGCGACCCACACGGTTACCGCTAGGAAAAGCACGATTGCGGCAAGATCTACGCCGCCGCGGATTGCGATAAACGCGCCGAGCGGAGCGAGCGCGTCGACTGCGCCCAGAAAAAAATGCGTCGTCCACGTGAAGCGCTTGCACAGCGGGTAGAGCAGCGCGCCGACCGCCGCAACCGGCAGCAGCTTCACGCACAACGGGTTGAGCTGCCACGCGGCGATCGCCAGCAGCACGAGCCCTGCCGCCGCGGCCCACAGCATAACGGACGGATCGAGCTTGCCGCCGGCGACGGCGCGTCCCGCGGTGCGCGGATTGCGCACGTCGATCTCGCGATCCAAATAGCGGTTGGCCGCCATGGCCGCAGTCCGCGCTCCGAGAACCGCAACGGTGATCCAGAGCAGCGCGTGCGCGCTCGGAATTCCGTGCGCTGCAAAAATCGCGCCCGTATACGCGAAAGGCAAAGCGAAGAGCGTATGCTCGACGCGGATCTCTTTGAAGAAAGTGCCTATCGCTGGCCCGACCAGTCGTCGGCTTGCAGCGCGCTCTCGATTCTATCCAGGCCATATTCTTTCCAGCGTCCCTCGACAAGCTCGCGCGTCGCGTCGTCCATGATCATGTCGGGTGGCCATTCCCGCGTATATCCTTCGGCCGCCGTCTTGCGCGTTGCATCGACGCCGATCTTCACGCCGAGCGCCGGCGTGTACGAACCGTGATCCAGATCGTCGACCGGCCCCGGCATCATCACGACGTCGTGCGCGGCGTCCAAGTTGTTCAGCACGAACCATGCCACCGTGCGCGGATCTTGCACGTCGACGTCTTCGTCCACGACGATCAAGACGCGCGTCAGCATCATCATGTGTCCTAAGCCCCACAGCGCGTTCATCACTTTCTTGCCTTGCCCGGGATACGCTTTGCGGATCGACACGATCGCCAAGTTCTGAAAGCCGCCCTCAACCGGCAAGTTCATGTCGACGATTTCCGGCACGACCATTTGCAGCAGCGGCAGAAAAATTCTCTCGGTAGCTTTGCCCAGCCATGCGTCTTCCATCGGCGGCTTGCCCACGACGGTGGCCGGATAGATTGGGTTTCGCCGGTGCGTCATGCACTGCACGTGAAAAGTCGGATACTTGTCCGCCAGGCTGTAGACGCCGGTGTGATCGCCGAACGGCCCTTCGGTGCGCACGTCGGTGTTATCGACGTAACCTTCCAGCACGAACTCGGCGTCGGCGGGTACCTTGAGATCGACGGTTTTGCAGGCAACGAGTCTAACAGGTTTCCCGCGGAGCAAACCCGCGAAGAGATATTCGTCCACGACCGGCGGAAGCGGCGCGGTTGCCGCATACGTCAACACCGGGTCGGATCCGATCGCCACCGCAACCGGAATGCGATCCCCCCATGCCTGCGCGTGCGCCTTGCCCTGTTTGTGCCGCTGCCAGTGCATCGCGCTCTCGTTTGCGCCGTATACTTGCATGCGATACATTCCGACGTTGAACCGTCCGCTCTTCGGATCTTTGGTTACAACGAGCGGCAGCGTAATGAACGGCCCTGCGTCCATCGGCCACGTCGTCAAGACCGGCATCTGCGTGAGGTCGGGTTTGTCCATCACCACATCTTGGCAGGTTCCCGACGAAACGGTTTTCGGCAATGCCGCGGCCAGCGGCGCGAGCGCAAGCAGTTTGCCGATCTTTTCCATCGCCGATTCGGGCAGCGAGAGATCGAGCAGTTTGCGAATGCGATCGCCGGCTTCGTCGAGCGTGTCGACGCCCAACGCCATGGCCATGCGCCGGCGCGTTCCAAATTGATTGGTCAACACAGGATACTGCGAGGTGCGCACGTTTGTAAAAAGCAACGCGGGGCCGCCGCGTTTGACGACGCGGTTGGTGATCTCGCTGATCTCAAGTTTGGGATCGACCGCGCTTTCGATGCGGTGCAGCTGTCCAGCGCGATCCAGAGCTTCGACGAAATCGCGCAGCGAATCGAACGGCATCTATTCGAATCCCATACGGCGCATGATGATGCGATCGCGCAGGTGCTCGGGAAGCGAAGTGAACGTGCGGCGCATCCAACCGGCTGGCGATCCGACCGCGTAACGCGCGCGAGGTTTCTTGGACGTGATCGCGTGCAGTACGGCGCGCGCCACGAGATCCGGATCGATTCCCGTGCGTTCCTGGTGTTCGCTCACGCCTACCAGCGCGTTGAGCTGTTTGGCATAATAGTCGCGCGCCGCTTCCGGAGCGCGTGCCAGCAGCGAATCTTTGCCGCCGCGGCCTTTCCGCCAGATCGGCGTGTTGACGTTACCCGGCTGCACGACCGATACGCCGACGCCCGAGCCGCGCAGTTCCATGCGCAGCGCGTCGCTTGCCGCCTCCAGCGCGAACTTGGAGGAACTGTATGCTCCCACGAACGCGGATGCAATCTGTCCCGAAACCGAGCTCATGAAAATGATTCGTCCTTTGGAGGCGCGCAGCATCGGGAGAAATGCTTGGGTCACGGCTAACGCTCCGAAAAAGTTGACCTCGAATTGACGGCGCAGCTCGTCGATGGGCAAGAGCTCCAGCGGCCCCGGCACAACGATGCCTGCGTTGTTGACCACGGCGCGCAAGATCGAGCCATTTTCGTGAACGATGTGCGCCGCGTCGCGTATTTGTTCGGCGTCGGTGACGTCGAGCTGCAGCGGCGCAATGCCCGCGATTGCCGAGAGGCGCTCGGAATCGCTTGCGTTGCGCACCCCCGCGAATATCGTAAAGCCTTCGCGCGCAAGCAGCACGCTGGTGGCATACCCGATTCCGGTCGACGCACCGGTAACGAGGACTGCTTCTTTCAAGGGGTCGGCGTCGGTGTCGGAGCTGCCCAGATCGTGGTGCCGCTCGCGTCGTACATCCATGCCGACGGCGCGCCGGCTTTGTCGGCGTCGAGCTCCATGCCCATGCGGCCCTTTTTCTTGTACCAGAAGAAAATCGCGGCACCGAGCTTATGCGATGCTCCATAGGCGTAGCCGACGCCCAGATCTTCATCGCCATAACCGCGACCGAAATACAAACCACTCACTCCGAGCGTCGTTTGAAAATGATTGGCGCCGAAGATCGTCAGCATCGGAACGGCTGCCTGGTGCGGGTATTTCACCGGCGCGAGCTCGGCCAGCAGCTTCCCGTGCGCGTCGACCAAACGAATGTCGGTTGCCGTGATCACCGCCGGACCGGCGGCTTGCGCGGGACGCACGAATTGCTGCGAAAAGATGCCGCCGCCGAATCCGGCGAGCACGGCAAGTATCAGCGGGAGAAGCGGAGAGCGGATCGTCATGATGCTTCCTTTATAGAAGTGAAGGGCCCGCACTTGCGGGCCCTTGTTGTTACTCCCTGCGGCGCGGCCTTCGCGGACGGCGTCCCGCGCCGCCCCCGCCGAAACCGCCTTCACCGCTGCGCGCGGGCTCGGCTTCGAACGAACCGTTACCCGTCGCGCCGGTCAGCACGGCTTTGCGTGAGAGATTGAGGCGGCCTTGGCCGTCTACTTCCATGACTTTGACCATGATCTCGTCGCCGACTTTGACGACGTCTTCGACCCTCTCGACGCGCGTCGGCGCGAGTTGGCTGATGTGCACCAAGCCTTCTTTGCCGGGCAGGATCTTGACGAACGCGCCGATGTTGATGATGCGCGTCACCTCGCCCATGTAGGTCTCGCCGACGACGATGTCTTTGGTGATGGCTTCGACTTGCGCGCGAGCTTTTTCAGCCGACTCGCCGTCGAGCGCCGTAATGTACACCTTGCCGTCGTCCTCGATGTCCATCTTCTCGATGCCGGTTTCCTCGATGATCTTGTTGATGATCTTTCCGCCGGGACCGATGACGTCTTTGATCTTGGCAGGATTGATCTGCACGACGATCATGCGCGGGGCGTATTTCGAAAGCTCGGCGCGCGGCTCGGCGATCGTTTCGGCAAGTTTGTCGATGATGAAGAGGCGCGATGTCTTGGCCTGGGCCATCGCTTCGCGCATGATTTGGATGGTGATGCCTTGCGTTTTGATGTCCATCTGGATCGCCGTGATGCCTTTTTTGGTGCCCGCAACCTTGAAGTCCATCTCGCCCAGCGCGTCTTCCATGCCCTGAATGTCGGTAAGGATCGTGTACTTGCCGCCTTTGAGGATCAGGCCCATCGCAACGCCGGCGACATGCTCGCGAATCGGCACGCCTGCGTCCATGAGCGCAAGCGAGCTTCCGCACACCGACGCCATCGACGAGGATCCGTTCGATTCGAGCACTTCACTGATTAGGCGAAGCGTGTAGGGGAAGTCTTCCTTTAGCGGCAGCACCGGAACGAGCGCGCGTTCCGCCAGATGGCCGTGGCCGATCTCGCGGCGGCCCGGTCCGCGCATTGGGCGCGTCTCGCCGACCGAATACGGCGGGAAGTTGTAGAAGTGCATGTAGCGCTTCTGCAGGCCGAGATCGAGAATGCCGTCGAGCCGCTGTGCATCGCCGATCGATCCCAGCGTCGCTGCGGTAAAGACTTGCGTTTGGCCGCGCGTAAAAACGCCCGAGCCGTGCACGCGCGGAACGTAGTGTACTTTGGACCAAATTGGGCGGATCTCATCGGGCTTGCGTCCGTCGGGCCGGATCTTTTCGTCCACGACCATGACGCGCAGCTCGTCCTCTTCCATAGCCTTGAGGATTTTGCCGAAATCTTTGGCGAGCACCGGATCTTCGAGGAGCGCTTTTATCTGCGGCTCTTTGCAGCGCGCGATACCTTCGTCAACGGTGATATCCCCGAGCGTCTCTTCGCGTTTCAACTTCTCGACGACGCGCATGCCCTTGGCGACATCCTCCTTGAACGTCTTGCGCATCCATTTTTCGAGATCGGCGTTGGGACGCAGCAGCGGAAACTCGCGCTTGGCTTTGCCGCTCTTTTTCACCAGTTGATCGATCGCGGCGACGATCAGTTTGATCTGCTCCTGCGCAAATTCGATCGCGCCCAGGAAATCGGCCTCGCTGATTTCGTTCCCGCCGCCTTCGACCATCATGACGGCGTCGGCGGTGCCGGCGATCACGATGTCCATGCCGCCGGTTTGGTATTGCGGCAGCGTAGGATTACAAATATATGCGCCGCTCTCGTCGCGTCCGACGCGCACCGCGGCTACCGTTTTATCGAACGGAATATCGGAGAGCGCCAGCGCCGCTCCGGCCGCGCACGTGCCCAGGACGTCGGCGTCGAGCTCGCGATCGATCGAGAGCACGGTTGCGACGATCTGGATGTCGTTGCGGAAACCATCGGGGAAGAGCGGCCGGATCGGCCGATCGATCTGCCGCGAACTCAGCACGCCGTGTTCGGGCGGCCGGCCTTCGCGTTTAATGTAACCGCCCGGAATTTTGCCGGCGGCATACATCTTCTCTTCGAAGTCGCAGGTTAGGGGAAAGAAGTCGATGCCTTCACGAGGTTTCTCGGAGGCAGTGACGGCGCAGAGCACGACATTTTGGTCGCCATACCGGACCAGGGCGGAGCCGTTCGCTTGCTTCGCGAGCTCGCCGGTCTCGATGGTCATCGTGCGCCCGCCGATCTCTAATGAGACGGATTCAGGCACAAATTACTTCCTTTTTCTTGTTTTATCGTTTTATTATGAGGCCATCCCGTTCGGGACGGCGAGGGAATCGCCCTGGCTCTAGCGGCGGCGCGGACGCGACCTGTAGACGATTTGCGCCTTGGGCGGTGCGATGCTGGCCTCGGGGAAGAGCGGATTCTTCGTACGGTCCAAGCGCTTGCCCAACGCGTATTCAATTTGCTTCATCAGCGGTTCTTCGTCCGAGGACACGAAGGTGATCGCATCGCCCGTTGATTTCGCGCGAGCCGTGCGCCCGATGCGATGCATGTAATCTTCCGCCGCACGCGGGACGTCGTAGTTCACGACGTGGCCGAGTTCGATGATGTCGATGCCGCGCGCAGCGATGTCGGTCGCGACCAGCACGCGGTGTTTGCCGCGTTTGAAGTCTTCGAGCGCGCGGGTGCGTTGCGACTGCGAGCGGTCGCCATGAATCAGATCGGAAGGAATACGGTGTTTTTCAAGCGCGGCGGCCAGCCGATTGGCGCGAGCTTTCGTGCGTGTGAACGCAATTGCCGAATAGATAGTGTTGTCTTTGAGCAGCTCGAGAAAGAGATCGGTTTTCTTTTCGTTCGGTACCGCGTAAACGGTTTGCGTGAGGCCCGCGACCGGCGAAGGTTTTGCGGCCAGCTCGACGCGAGCCGGATCGTGCAGCATCTCGCGAACGAGGCCGGCGATGGCCGGCGGCAGCGTTGCCGAGAAGAAAAACGTTTGGCGCTCGCGCGCGACGTATCTCAGGATGCGCCGCACCGGCGGTAAGAAACCCATGTCGAGCATGCGGTCGGCTTCGTCGAGGACGAGCATCGATACGTCGTTGAGTTTTGCGGTGCCGCGCTCGATGTGATCGAGCAAACGTCCCGGCGTGGCGACGATGATGTCGGTGCCGCGTTTAAAAGCCGTAGCTTGCGGACCGAATCCGACGCCGCCATACACCGCGGCGACGCGAATGTTCGTATGCTTGGCCAGCGCGGTCAGATGCGTGGCAATCTGTTCGGCGAGTTCACGCGTCGGAGCTAGCACGAGCGCGCGCGTTTTTCCGCGCGGCATGTCCATGAGTTTATTGAGGATCGGCAGGCCGAAAGCCGCTGATTTTCCGCTGCCGGTTTCGGCGCTGGCGAGAACGTCGCGGCCGGCGAGTCCCGGCGGAATCGACATCATCTGAATCGGCGTCGGTTCGGTGAATTTGAGGTCGTGGACGGCGCGCAGCAATGCCGGCTGTAGGCCTAGTTGGTCGAAGGTGTTAATTGTGGATGATCTTTCGAAGAGAGCGCGGCTCAATCGTATTCGAAAGATCGCGCGGGGTGGCCGTCAGTATGGCACAGAACTGCCGTGCGCGTCAAACACAAGAGTCGCTACGGCACGGGAATTGCGAAGATCGTCCCGGTTCCTTGCCCGTGGCTATCAGGGTTCGTCGAATTTAATCCCGGTATCGATCGAACGTGCATCTTGACGGCGTTCGGTTCCGACGAACCAGCGCAGCCCCCCGCCCATCGGCGCGGAGACCGATGCGTCGATGTGGCGCTGCGGCAGCGCATCCAAAAAGTCCGAGCGGTAAATCGCGTCCAGGCGGAATCCCGCCGGGTTTTCATAGGTAAGCCAAGCCGAACCCGGCGTTCCGGATTGCGGTTGCCTGCCGAACCTTAGCAGCGCTTCATAGGGAACCGTCGTGTCGTTGAATGTAAGCGTCCAAGCGCGCAGTGCAATCGAGGGCGTAACTTGCCAGGCGATCGATGCGCCCACCGCGTGGACGGTTCCCGAGTCGAGGTTGCTCAGCTGCTCGCTCATCGACGTCACGGAAATTTTCACGCGGTTCAGATCCGAATACGTGAGCGTTTGCGTGACCTGCGCGTATCTGTCGATGTGGAGACCGCCCGGTTCCGGAGTTGTTCTGAATGCTTCCAGCAGCGTAGGCAGCTGGAATGAAGCCCCGGCATAGACTTCGACGTTCCATCGCGGCGCGAGATCGTAGGAGCCATAGAGTGACGGGACCAGAGTTTGCGCCTGCAGCGGCACGCGTGCGCTGCCTGCCCCGCCATTGTAGGCGATGGAATATGCGCCAACCGCCGCGCGCGCCGTGTAACGGTCGCCGCGCGTTTGTGCGCCCACGTCGAGATGTGTTTGCGAAACGAGGCCCGCGATGTGGAGGCGAAAAGCATCGGCGTTATAGACGCCGGTGGATTGGCGAACGCCGAAATTGCCGAAGACCTGAACCGGCGTTTGCGAGGTTACCGTGAACTCGCCCACGATGTCGCTCCATAACGAGCTCAACGGCGCCGATGCAAATGCGGTAGTGTAACCGGCGCGGTCGGCAACGAAGGTCGCTTGAATTGCCGTGTTGCGCACGCGTTGAAATTGCGCGCGGAATCCTTCGATAGACGCCGTGCTCGAAACTGGTCCCCGCGCGATTCCGGCTCGCGCGCCCAAGAAAGAAAGATCGAGCGAATCGGTCCCCGCCGGCGCGTGAACCTGCGCGGCCGCACGTGCGCTCGATCCCAACGGATTGCCCGATCCAGCCAGCGCGTAGGAAGCGTTGGTGATGGAGGCGCCGCGGCGGAGCGCCGTGTCGCTTCCGCCTATCAGCGACGCATCGGATCCTTGCGCCGGCAGATCGTTCAGAAAGAAAACACCGCCGGCGGCCTGATCGCCGGAATAGGATGTTTGCCCCGGCGCGAACGCGTCGCCCGCGCGCAGATCGAACAGCGGGATCGTCGACAGCATCGAGACATTTGCGGCGATGTCATAATCGGGGATGCCGTCGTCGATGATGGCGCCGCCCTGCAGCGTCGCGGCGCGGTCGGCAATGCGCGCGCCGGGCAAGAAAGCCCGGCTGTCGGTGAGCACGACGAACGGATGCAAAGAAAGTGCCGATTCAGCGCGTGAATAAGGAAGCGCGCGCAAATCGCGAGCCGAGGGTGAGCTCTCGCTCAGCGCCCGGTAACGTTGAACGATCGCTACCACCGGCTCCGAGCTTTGCACCGCGACTTCGACGGGCTTGCAATACGGACAGGTGACGCGGACGGCGCGAATTCCGCTCGCGGTTAACGCAAACGTGCCGTCGGCGGCGGTCGTCGTGCGCGTACCGGCGGCGCTGACCACGGCTCCGGCGATGGGGGCGCCTTCCTGGTCGCGCACGGACCCGACGACCAGGGGCGCCGGGGCGGCAGCCAGGGTGAGGAGCAAGGCCGGAAATATGAGGGCGCGCTTCACGGATTCTTCAGAGATTCGGCTATACTAATAGGTGATGTCACAGCGATGGCTCAGGCTTTTCGTGCTGGCGGCGGTTATAGCCGTCTGCGCCTTAACCTTTGGATACGGGTATGCCGGCGCGCAGTCGCTCGAGGCGATGCTCGACGGAGCCCTCGTGCCCTCGGCTGCTCCCGCTCTGCTCGGCCCGATTACCGAAGGCGGCCGCGTGGGATGGGCCTGCAAGCCCGAACAGGTTGCCGGCGCCGGCTCCTGGCAAAACGCGGAACTACCGCAGCCCTAACGATGCGACGCTCCTGGCTCGCGCTGGCGTTGGTCATCTTCGCGGCCTCCGCGCCGCATGCGCGCGCCCAGATGTACCCGCGCGCAACCCCGGTGCCCCGGACGACGAGCATTCCCGCGCTGCGGGCGCTTGCCACTGAGCGCGAGGTCGTCGAGCGCTTTCATTTGGGACTGAGCGCCGAAGCGCGCGGCGATTGGCAGCCGGCGGCAGCTGAATTCGAACGCATCATCGCGCTCGATCCGCCCGAACCGCAGAACTCAACCGCCCGTTACGATCTCGCAATTGCTTACGCCAACTTGCACCGTCTCGACGACGCGGCGCGTCAATTGCAGGCTGCGATCGCCCGCGACTCCGGTTTCTTGGCGGCGATGGCAAACCTGATCGCGGTAGATTTGAGCCGCGGCGATTTGCGCGACGCGCGCGCCATGGCCGACCGCTTTGTAGCGAGCGCGCCGGATTCGGCCCGCGCGCTCTATGAAAGAGGCTTGGTCGCGCTTCGATCGGGCGACACCGCGACGGCCGAGAACGATTTCGGGCGGCTGCTCCACGCAAATCCGGCTTATGCCGTCGCACACTACGACTTGGGGTTGGCGCAGGCGCGGACGAACCGCTACGCATCCGCCGAACAGGAATTTCAACTCGCGGTCGACCTGGCGCCCGGGTATGCGCGGGCGCGTTTTGCGCTCGGAACCGTGCTGCTGCGAGAGGGAAAACGAGCCCAAGCGCGGGCTGCGTTCGAATCGGTCGCCAGCGACTCGGCGAGCGATCCGGCTCTGAGGAACTTGGCCGTCGCCATGCGCGACGCCATCAAAGCCCGCTAGACGCTCCGCTGGCCTTCAGACTCTTTTCATTCCTCGGACGTAAGCTTTTTCGTATGAAACACCAGCGCCTCGCGTTCACCGCGAAGGCCCACTCACGGCCGGTTGCTCTTTTGCTATTCGCCGCAGTCGCTACGCTGGCTGCCTGCAATGGCAATGGAACGTCCTCGTACTCACCATCGGTTCCGGGAACGTTGCAGCAACAACCGCAGGACCAACAATTCCAGGACCAACAATCCGCCGTGAATGCCGATCCGGCATTGGAACAGCTGGCTCGCGCACTGCCTAACGCTTCAAGCCTGCTTTCCGCTGCGGCATTGGCTGCTTGCCACATCTCGACGCTGCCTGGAACATACGCAACGATCATTTCTTCCGGAAACGTCGTAAGCGGCACGTACACCGGAATCAAGGCTGATTCAATCTGGATTACCGAGAGATATGTGTCCGCAACGCCGTCGCCGACACCGAAGCCCACGCCCACGCCGACACCCCCGCCGCCGTACTACGTTTATTTATATTCTGGCACGTACACGACGAACATCTCGACGATTTCACCAACAGCCACGCTCGGTTGCGCCCTTTTGATCACGACTCAGAGCGGCAAACCGATCCCGAAGACGACCTACAACGGTACCGCCGTCGGCGCGCCGTCGTTCAATCACTACTATCACACGAGCACGGTCCTCACGGGTCCGATCTCGCCGCTTACCGTCCACAATCTTTCGTCGACCGGCGGAACCGGTAGCGGAACGCTTCTGACCTCCCTCGGTGCGAAACTCGGCACCGTGAGCATCACTCTGACTACGCGAACATTGGTGCTGCTGCCGACGCCGACGCCCACTCCTACGGCGACGCCAACGCCGCAAAATCTACCGCACATGGCGACCGTGGGGGGCGCTTCGGCGTGGGTGACGAGCTCCGGCTATACGCTCTATGAATTCACAGCCGATGGTTACCTCAGCTCGAATTGCACGCTCTCGACGTATAACGGATGTTCCGGCGTCTGGCCGCCGTTAGCCGCGCCCTCAGGTGCGACGGCGAGCGGAAGTTTCACGCCATTCACCCGTTCGAACGGAACGAGGCAATGGGCGTATTTGGGACATCCGCTCTACACCTACTCGGGCGACTCGGGACCCTATCAGACGCATGGAAACGGCCTAGTTGAATCTGACGGCAAAAGCTGGTCGATCGCGCGGCCGGCGGGGGTCACACCGACGCCCTCACCGACGCCGGGCAGCACACCCACGCCCAGACCGCGTCCGTCGTCTACGCCTTGCCGCTACTACTGCTGACGTCCTTACTCTATCGTTTCAAGCACGCCGGCGCGGCGATCGTCCTCGCGATCATCGCCGCGCCGGCCCTCCCGGTTGCGGCAGCGCCGGCCGCCCCGCAGCTGGTCGATCAAACCGGCCACGTTTTCAGTTTTCAATCACTTGCCGGCACGCCGTTGATTGTTACCTTCGTGGCGGCCCACTGCACCGACGCGTGTCCGCTCGTCAACGCGCAGTTCGCGCAGGCGGCGCGGCAGTTTGCTTTGGAGCGCCGGCACGTACGGCTGTTGACGGTAACGCTCGATCCGCAAAACGATCCGCCGCGCGTTATGCGCGCGCTGGCGCGAACGTTTGGAGCCGACCCGCGCACGTGGATCGTGGCCGGCGGAAGCGTTTCAGAAGTACACCGCGTGATGCGCATGTTCGGTGTGGTGGCGCGGCAGGGACGTAAAGGTTATGCAGACGTGCATACGACGTTCGTCTATTTCGTGGACGCGCGCGGTTCGTTACGCAAAACAATGCTCGCATCGAGCGATCTGGGCGCGCAGGTCGTCGCAGAAGTTCGGGCGCAGTGGCGCGAGCTCGCGCAATGAGGACAAAAGCATGCCTTGCATTTCTCTTGCTGACCGCTTGCACCAACGGCGGCGTGCTTGCCCCACCCGGTGGCGGCGGCGTTCAGACCCAGACCGTCGACGTGAACCTTACGCTCAATCCCAGCTCGCAAACGTCCGCGGGCACGGCGGGCGGCTACGCTCCGGCCGTTACGAACGTAGCCGTCGGCACGCTGTTGCGTTTCACCAATTCCGACGGGTTCGCGCACACAGCGACGGCCATACCAGCAGCGACGACCTTTCCGGTGGGATCGCCTTTTTCGGCTTCGGCACAAACGCAGAGCGGTAGTTCGCTTTCGCAAGGCTGGAGCAGCGGCACATTGGCGGCGGGAGCCTCGTCACAGACGATTCTCGTCGACAAGGCCGGCACGTATCTTTTCGGCTGTTTCTTCCATTATGGCGGGCCGATGAGGTCGGTGATCGTTGCGCACTAGCGTCAGGCTTGCATTGGCATGCGCCGTCGCGGTGAGCTGCACGCTTTTTGCGCGCGCGCCCGCGCGTGCCATTCCGTTGTTTGCGCAGCGCTATCAGCTGCAATGCTCGGCCTGTCACAGCGTTCTGCCGGAGCTGAACGCGTTCGGCACTGCTTTTCGCGCGCGCGGCTATCAGCTGCCCATCCCGAAGCACGGCACCACCGGCGTTGCTTTCCGCTATCAGCTCGAATGGGAAGCCAGTCCCGCCGTCGGCACGCGCCGCTTCGCGCCGGGCGGCGTGCTGCTATCGAATGCGGACATCGGCGCGGTCAGCGCGTTCATTCATTATAACTTTGGCGCGGGCGGCGGTCCGGCGGGATTGTTCTTGGGATATCTCGCGACCTACAACGCGCATACGCAATCGCTGTACCGTTTAGGCCTCTTCGAGCTTCCGCTCGCGCAATCGCCGGGCCAGCGGCTCGACGATCTGGCGCCGTACGGGTATTACGGCGCGCACGTCGGCCTCAACGATCTATCGCTGTCGTCGCCTCGCTGGGGCATACAAGCCGAGCGCACCATAGGATCGGTAACCGCCGATTTTACCGTCGCGCTTGGCGAGTTCAAAGGCTCCGCGTACGGCGGCAAACCTGTTCCGACCGGCGAAACGACCGCCGCGAATTCACCTGAAATCGGCATGTTCTTGCGTGCGCCGCTAACATCCGGTGTACAGGTGGGTGGTGACTTCATCACCGGATCGCGGCGAATCGTTCCTGCCGGTCGGAACACCTTTTCCGATTCGTATCAGCGCGCGGGTGTGCTGGCTAAGCTCACCGTTCGAAATATCGATCTGCAAGCCGAGCAGTGGTGGGGCACCGATCTGAACTCCGACGGCTTTGGAACGCGCACCGGCAGCAGCGGTGGGTACGCGCGATTGAAATATTACGTGACGCCGCATGCGTATCTCGGCGTGCGCTACGATGCGCAGGCGGTTCCGTTCATCAGCCGCGACTTTGTGTACTATGCCGCGTTTCACGTTACGCAGCACGCGCGGCTGCTGATCCAGCAATTCCAGCCCGTCGGCGGGCCCGGCCGGCTGGGCGCGGCGCTGACAGTGGGATTTCCCTGGCCGCCGAAACTCTAAGGCCATGAGGATACTGGTGATCGAGGACAACGCCTCGATCGCTGCGGCCGTGCGCACGATGCTCGAACGGCGAAAATACGCCGTCGATCTCGCCGCGGACGGAGAAGCGGGTCTGGAATATTTGCTGCGTCAGCGCTATGATGCGGCGATCGTCGACGTCGTGCTTCCTAAGCGCGACGGTTTCGCGCTGGTGGAAGCCGCGCGCGCCGAAGGAATTCATACGCCGATATTGATGCTGACCGCGCTCGACGCGGTCGAGGATCGCGTGCGCGGACTGGACTGCGGCGCCGACGATTATCTCGTGAAGCCTTTCATGGAAGAAGAGCTTTTCGCGCGCTTGCGCGCCGTAACGCGACGTGCCGACCGGCCGGTGAGCGACACGCTGCGAGCGGGGCCGCTCGAGATCGATGCGGCCGGACGCGAAGCGACCGTGGCCGGAAAACGTTTGCCGCTGGGCTCGACCGAGTTCCGGATGCTCGAATTCTTCGCGCGCAATGCGGGCATCGCGTTCTCGCGGGAACGGCTGCTCGAGCACCTGTGGGATTACGACTTCGAGGGTTCGACCAACATCGTGGACGTGTACGTGAGTCAGTTGCGGCGCAAGCTCAAACGCGCCGGCGCCGGCGACGTGATCCACACGGTGTGGGGCGTAGGATATAAGTTGGAAGCGTGATCGCGCGCCTCGCGCTCCGGTATCTCTTGGTATTCGCGATCGTGCTGGCGCTGCTCAGCGCGGGCGCGTACGTGTTCATGTCGCGCGAGTATTTAGCGCTGCTGCAGCCGGCGATCGGCACGCCCGAAGCTGCCGTGGCTTATCGCAAGGCCATGACGGCCGTGTTGCTGACGATCCTCAGTTTCGATCTTCCGCTGCTGGCAATCGTGGGCGGCGCTTCCTGGCTGCTCGCGCGCTCTTCACTTGCACCACTGATCGCAGCGCGTGAGCGCGAGCGGGAGTTCGCCGCGGACGCCGCGCATCGATTGCGCTCGCCACTGGCAACGATCGCGGCCGTGTCGCAAGCTGCCAAACCGGACGCACCCGAACGGTACGCGCAAGACTTCGACACGATCACGCAAGCCGCGCTGGATGCTTCGCAAACGGTGGGCGAATTGCTGACGCTTTCAAGGCCGGCCGTTTCTCGTTTGCTGCAGCTCGAGCCCGTGGACGTCGCGGTGCTCGCGCGCAGCATCTCCAAAGAATTCGAGGCCAGGGCGGCGCAGCGCGGTTTGGCGATCGACAACCGCGCGCAAAGCGCGATCGTCAACGGCGACGAGCACCGCTTGCGCGAGCTGCTCCGCAATCTGCTGGAGAACGCTTTGCGGCACGCGCGCACCCGGATTGTGGTCGATTCGCACAAGAACGGGCGCTCCGTCGACCTGATCGTTTCCAACGACGGCGAAGCCGTTGACGGCGCGTACCGCGAGCGCATCTTCGAACGGGCCGTCAGCGCCGACGCACAGGGCAGCGGCCTGGGATTGGCGCTGGTGAAATGGATCGCGCGCGCGCATGAAGGCGATGCATTCGTGCGCGACGGGCAGGCCGGCGGCGCCGAATTCGTCGTGCGCCTGCCTTCCATCGAAGAATAAGTAACGAGGATACTCCGGCGAAGGCGGGTATCTACGGCCTGGTATGCCGACGCTGACTCCGCAACGTCTTACCGAACTGAAAGTCCACGCCAACCGCGTGCGCGAGGGAATCATCCGCGCGCTGCTTGCGGCCGGGTCAGGACATTCGGCGGGGCCGTTAGATATGGCCGACGTCTTCACGGTGCTCTACGAGCACGTGTTGCGTCACAAACCCGCCGAACCCGAATGGGACGATCGCGATCGTTTGCTGCTTTCGTGCGGGCACATCGCGCCGGTTCGTTACAGCGCGATGGCGTATGGCGGATACTTTCCGGTCGAAGAACTGCTGACGCTGCGCAAGTTCGGAACGCGCTTGCAAGGACATCCCGAGCGCGTGCGTCTGCCGGCCGTCGAAACGACGTCGGGACCGCTCGGAGAGGGATTGGCGCAGGGCACCGGCATGGCGCTGGCGGCGAAAATGGACGGCAAGAGCTGGCGCGTGTACGTGGTGACGTCGGATGCCGAGCATCAGTGCGGGCTGCATTGGGAAGCCGCGATGACGGCTGCCAAGTTCAAGCTCGACAACTTGATCGCGATCGTCGATCGAAACTTCATTCAGATCGACGGAAGTACCGAAGACGTCATGCCGCTGGAACCCTTTGCCGACAAGTACCGTGCGTTTAATTGGGAAGTCTTCGAGTGCGACGGCAACGATATAGCGCAAGTTGCCGAGACGATCGAGAAAGCCAAAGCCGTGAAGGGGAAACCGAGCGTCATCATCGCGCACACGGTGCCCGGCAAGGGCGTCAGTTATATGGAGGGCGATTACACGTGGCACGGCAAGCCCCCGAATAAAGAACAAGCCGATCAGGCATTGCGCGAGCTGGAAGCAGAGCGCGAACGGATCCTCGCGCATGGCTAGCGCGCTCGACGGTGTCGCGGCGATGCGGCTGGCCGAGCTGAAAGATCCGGCGAACGTCAAGCAGGTTCCGACCCGCAACGGATTCGGCGAAGGCGTCGTCGATGCAGGCAAACGCAACCGCAACGTGATCGCGATCTGCGCCGACCTTTCGGAATCCACGCGCATGCTCGGCTTCAAGGAGGCGCTGCCGGATCAATATATCGAGATAGGCGTCTCCGAGCAGCTGCTCGTGGCGATGGCGGCCGGACTCGCCAGCGCCGGAAAGATTCCGTTCATCGCAAGCTATGCGATGTTCAATCCGGGCCGCTCCTGGGAGCAAGTCCGCACCACGATGGCGCTGAACGAAACGAACGTCAAGATTGCCGGCGCGCACGCCGGCGTTTCGGTCGGGCCGGACGGCGCGACGCACCAGGCGATCGAGGATATCGCGATCATGCGCTGCATCCCGCATATGACCGTCGTGGTGCCGTGCGATTCGATTCAAACGAAGAAAGCAACGCTGGCCGTGGCCGAGATGACCGGGCCGGTATACTTGCGTTTCGGCCGGGAGAAAACGCCGGTCGTCACGACCGAAGAGACGCCGTTCGAGCTCGGTAAGGCGCAGATCTTTCGCGAAGGGCGCGATGTCGCCATCGTGGTCTGCGGCATACTCGTGTACAACGCCCTGATCGCAGCGCAGACGCTGGCTAAGCACGGCATCGACTGCATGGTCATCAACAACCACACGATCAAACCGATGGACGAAGAAACGATCGTGGCAGCTGCGGAGCGCTGCGGCGCCGTCGTCACGGTAGAAGAGCACCAAGTTTTCGGCGGCATGGGCTCGCGCGTCGCCGAAATTTTAGCGCAGCGCCGTCCGGCGCCGGTAGAGTTCGTCGGCGTTCACGATCAATTTGGGCAGTCCGGCGATCCAGCCGAACTGATCGAGCATTACGGGATGGGTGCCGTGGCGATCGAGGCGGCCGTGCGCCGCGCTATCGCCCGCAAGTAGCTAGACCGTCGCGACCGGAACCTGCTCGAGCCGCATCTCGATCCCGCCGGTCCAACCGGCCACAAGATTGTAGAGCGCGGCATAGATCAGGCCCGCAATGAAACCGATGATCCCATACATGATCGGAAAGAAGATCACGGCAAAGATCCCGATGGCGCTGAGCGCGGCGAATGCCGCGGGCGTGCCCGCGTTGGATCCCATGCCGGTCTTCATGCCGGCGATCATGATCGGGCTGAGAACGAGCCACCACACGAGTCCGAGCAGTATGCCGATCAGCGCGTAGAGTACGGCCACGACCAGCGCGAACTGCACGACGGTAACGTGACGCAACCGAGTAACCATGTAAGTCCTCCGATTCGTTATGAGCGAAACGCTAGGCCAAAGGGCTTACAATACCTGGAGTTCGGTGACCTTCACAGGTCATTGCGCGCGGCGGCGGAACCCGGGACGCATGCTGAGTATGAGCCGTTTTTCTGCGTGCATTTGCACGCTGGCGTTTGCACTTTCCGCGTGCACGGGAACGGGAACGGCGCCGCCGGCGCCGCCGAAAACGACCCTGTCGATCGCGACGCAGCGCAATGCGGCGCAGGCGGCACTGGCTGCGGAGTTCGGCGTCGGCATTCTCACGTTGATCCTCGGTAACGGCACGAGTCAGGCGTTTGGCGGAGCCAATACGTTACCGGTTTGCAACAATGGCGTCAGAGTTTCGATCGTCTCGGGCCCCACGACGATCACAACGACCATCGATCTGTTCTACGATCCCGTGTGCACGAAAATACTAGCGCACGTTGTCATCATCCAAACCCAGAGCTCGCCAACGACTTCAACACTGGGCGGCACCGCGACGTTCACGACGCCGGCCGGCGCGGTCGTCGGCTACAACACGCTCAGCGGCACTGTGACCAAGAGCGGCACGACCACATCGTTTAGCGCGACGGGGACGGCAGCGCCCAGCCCATCTGCTCCAGCGATCGGGTCGTTCGGATTGAGCTGCAGCGTCACGGGGAGCGCGAACACATGCGGTTTTGGCGGGATACAAAATGTGTCGTTCCTCAACACCGAATTCGGTAACACGTTTACATTCAACGGAACGCAGAGCGGCAACACCAACTTCGGGGGCGCCGCGCTCAAGGCATATTTGTCGGGGCTGAACGCGATGACGCTCTCGCCTTCCGGCGCAACCGCCTGGACGATCACCGGCGGCGGGAGTCCCCTCATCAATGACACCGGAAACTTTTCGGTGACGACCGGTCCGTTTAACCTGGCAACGGCGATCGGGATATCGCTCGGCGACCTCACCGCCGATGCGGGCGCGAACGCGAGCATGACCGGAGGACCGTTCGGTAATACGCTGGGATCCGTCGTTCAGATCAGCAACGGCGTAACCGCAAGCACGTTCGGCGTGGATGGCACGGGCGGCGGAACGATCGTCTACTCTGACTTATCCAACGAGCCGATCACGGGCTTTATCGTTCAGTAGCGCTCCAAAACTGTCCGTGAAATCCGATCGGCAGCATCGCAGGCGCCCAGGCGCGCGCGCGTTCTTCAAACGTCGCCGCGTCTAGCACCACCAGCGCCGAGCGCTGCTCGCGCGCGTTGAGCGCCACGAAGAGCACGACGCCGTCCGTTTCGCCGGTGCTCCCCGGTTTCGGAACGAAGATCGCTTCGCCCGGCGATTCATCCGGCCGTTCCCACACGCGCTGCGCCGCCGATGCGGTGTCGATCTGCAGAATACCGTCGGTAAAAGATTCGCCCACGCCCATGCGCGGCGCATAGACATAGCGTGGCCGCTCCGCACGCACGTCGACACGCGGCAGCTCGATCCGCGCATTCAGAAGTGTTTGACGATCGGCATCCTGTCCGTTGAGCGGTGCACGATAACGCCGCAGCGACAAGCCCGGCGCGGCCGGCGCGGTTTCACACACGCGGTCGAGATACAGATCGGTGACGATCGAGGCGTCGTCGTAGCCGACGAGATCGATGACGACGCTGTCGCCGTCGTCGAACGTGCTCACGTGGTGGAAGCAGAAGAACGGTTCGGCGGCGCACGTTACCGGCGCCGCTTCGCCCTTGAGGTGGATCAGGTGGATCAGCGATTCGCCGCCGTTCCACTGAAAATTCTCGATGAACGGTTTGGCTTGCAGCAGCATCGCGATCGGATCGAAACGGTAAGGATATTCGATCAGCACCGCATACCGCGCGCTCGCGCCGATGCTGTGGACGTATGCCGGACGTTTGCTGGGAATGCGCGCCAGCACTTCACGCGCTCCGTTTGCTGACATGCGCCATACGACGTACTCGTTGTGAAGCCCGAGCTTCAGCGTGTAGTTCACCCATGCGTCGCCGCAGCGCACCGGATGCGCCGTCGTTGGCCCGAGGCCGAGGTCGTCGTTGAATTTTAGCGGAGCCAGCGTGTCGAGTGTTTGGGGATCGAAGCAGCGCGGCAGCCCGACTTCCGTTAATGCTACGCACGATTCGCCATACCGGACGACGTTGACGTTCGTGTTGTCGGTGAGGTTGCTCAGCGCGAGGCCGGCTAGCCACGAGCTTAGCGAACGGGCGGCCGGAGTAGCGAAGCTTTGATACTCGGCGCGGCCTTCGAGCGCCGCGCGGTAGCTGTCGCTGCGGATGAAGCGGCTCGTGTAATTGACCTGCGAGTTTGAGAATGCAAAACGCTGCAAGAACGCCATGCCGTCAAACCAGTGGCGGAGCTCGACCGGGCCGAAGCTGTAGCGCGCCGATCCGTTGCGCACGAACGAGCCGTGCAGCCAATCCGGAATAGTTCCTTCGACCCTGAGCCCGGTTGGGCCAGTGTCGGCTGTAACGTCGGCAAAGGTCAATTCGCGCGGCGTTTTAGCGGCGATCATCACGTCGGCTTCGGCATGCGGTCGAAGGCTCCGCCCGCCTGGCCAAGAACCAGACCGACCTATGAAAATTGCGTCTTTTTTGGCGTCTATCGCCTTCGTTCTTAGTTTTACAACGGCGCTCGCCGCGACTGGCAAGCCGCTCGATCAATTAGCAGAAGCATGGTCGGATCTGCACGGCTATAACGCGACGATTCAACTCTACGAAGTCAAAGGAAGCAACTCGGAACATGCCGTGTTCGCGTACAGCTTTACCAAACCGGCGTCGGTCACCATGCACGTCAACCAGGGACCGAACGCGGGAGCAACGGTTACGTGGACGGGCGGCTCGACCGTACGTGCCTCGAAAAGCGGCGCGTTCGGAATCACGATGGGCAAAACCGTCAGCTTGAACGATCCGCTGGTAACGTCGTTGCGCAGCTACTCCGTTTCGGATTTGAGCTTTGCCGGCATACTAGCGCATGCCCAACAAACCGCCGGCACGCTGTCGAGCGGCTCGACCAAGCTGAACGGCGCTCCCGTGATAGCGGTGACGCTGAACGTCGCCAATCCTGCACAAGACAACGGCATGACGCGCGAGGTGCTCTACCTCGCGCAGAATACGCAATTGCCGCTGCGCATTGACGGTTTTACCGGAAGTCAGCTCGTGCGGATATACCGGTTTACAATCACCAAGAGCTGGTGATCGTCAGCGGCGAAGGCCGAGCTCGTTGATCAGTTTGCGATAGCGATCCAAGTCTTTGTGCTGTAGGTAACTCAGCAGACGGCGGCGCTGCCCGATTTGAAGGTACAATCCGCGGCGGCTGTGGTGATCTTTCTTGTGATCCTTCAGATGCTCGTTCAGCTTGTTGATCGAGGCCGTGAGGATCGCGATCTGGACGTCGGCCGAGCCGGTGTCGGCTGCCGACCGGCCATACTTGGCCGCCAGCTCGGATTTCTGATCTTTTGTGATTGGCACGAATAGAGCTCCTCATTCAAGGATAGGCTCGCTTCGGTACAGGCCGGGTTGACCCGTCCGGGCGACCGGGGAATCATACCACCGCGCCCGCGGGCGGCGCAACCCGGGTTTCCCGGCCGCGGCGTCTAAAGCTGCCGCTTCCTATGGAACTTGCACAAAAAACCTTCCTTATAACCGGGGGCGCGTCGGGACTCGGCGCCGCCTGCGTGCGCGAGTTCGTGGCGAGCGGCGCGAACGTCGTCATCGCCGACGTCAACGAGCACGGCGCCAAGGTCGCCCAAGACGCTGGCAAGAGCGTGCGTTTTGCACGCACCGACGTTACCGCGGAGAAAGACGTACGCGCGGCCGTCGACCTCGCGCTGCGCGAATTCGGCAACCTGCACGGCGCGATCAACTGCGCGGGCATCGCGACGGCCGAACGCGTCGTCGGGCGCGACGGGCCTCAGCCGCTCGATCATTTCACCAAAGTCGTCAATATCAATCTCATCGGCACATTCAACGTCATACGCATCGCGGCTGCGGAGATGATCAAACGCGCGGTCGAATCGGGCGAAGACCGCGGCGTCTTCATTTGCACGGCGTCGGTCGCGGCGTTCGACGGCCAGATCGGCCAAGCTGCATACTCGGCCTCCAAGGGCGGGGTCGCCGGTATGACGTTGCCGATCGCGCGCGAGTTCGCGCAGCATCAGATTCGCGTGATGAGCATCGCGCCGGGCATCTTCGACACGCCGATGCTGGCCGGGCTTCCCGAAGCCGCGCGCGAGTCGCTTGGCAAGCAAACGCCGTTTCCGCCGCGGTTAGGTAGTCCGGACGAATACGCGCGGCTGGCGCACCATATCGTCGAGAATCAATATCTCAACGGCGAGGTAATCCGCCTTGATGGCGCGATCAGATTAGCGCCGCGCTGACGAACGTTTCTTCGCGCTGACCACCGGCGTCGGTTTTCCGTGCCGGTCGACCGCGACCATCACGAATTTTCCGACGGTCGAGAGACGGCGCCGGCCGGTGTCGGCAAGCACGCGCCACAGCTCCACCTCGAGCGTGATCGACGTCCGGCCGATCTTCACCACGCGCGCGATCGTTTCGACGAGATCGCCCTGCCGGATCGGTTCTTTGAAATCGATCCGATCGATCGAAGCGGTTACCACCGGCTTATGGGCGGCGCGCATAGCCGCGATCGAAGCGACGACGTCCATCATCGCAACGGCTTTGCCGCCGAAAAGCGTCCCGTAATGGTTGACGTCGGTCGGAAAGACGATTTCGGTGCGTTTCTCGACGATCGGTTCGCTGCTCGGCATCGCGCATGCGTTCCAGCTGAAAGCGCCGGAGCCTCGCGAGGCGAACCCAGCTGGTGATGGATTTGGGGTTGCGCGGACGAGCCGCGCTCGTGACCGGCGCCAGTTCGGGTCTCGGACGCGCCTGTGCGATCGCGCTGGCGCGTGAGGGCGCGCGCGTTGCTTTGGCGGCCCGGCGCGAAAGCGAGCTCGAGACAGCCGCGGCGGAAGCACGCGCGCAGGGTTCGCCCGATGCACGGCCTTATCGCGTCGATCTCGGCGATGAAGCATCGATCCGCGATGTGCTCGAACGTGTGCGTGCGGATTTCGGCTCGATCGACATTCTGATTGCAAACGGCGGCGGACCGAAAGCCGGCACGTTCACGCAACTCGGCGCGTCCGACTGGGATGCGGCATATAAAAACACGCTGCGCTGCATGCTGCAGCTCGTAAATGGGGTCTTACCCGCAATGCGCGAGCAGCATTGGGGAAGAATCGTTGCGCTGACATCGACGTCGGTGAAACAGCCGATCGCAACATTAGCGCTCTCCAACATTTTTCGCACGGCTTTGATCGCGGCGCTCAAGACCGTCTCGGTCGAGGTCGCACGCGAGGGAGTCACGGTAAATGCAATCGCGACGGGCCGCGTGCGCACCGCGCGTTTGCGCGAGTTGTATAAGGACGACGCCGCGATGGAACGCGCCGGCCAAGAAGTGCCGATCGGGCGGCTTGCGTCGCCGGAGGAATTCGCTCCGCTTGTGGCATTCTTGTGCGGCGAACCGGCGAGCTACATTACGGGTCAGACGATCTCGATCGACGGCGGCTTAGTCAGCGGGCTCTTCGGATGAATTGGGATCCCGTAGCCGGCACTGCCGGCGGTCCGGAATTCGGGTCGAGCCTCAAAGCGTATGCGACGGAGCGTGAGGTTTCCGACGAACGTTTGGCGGAAGCGTGCGGCCTCACCGTCGATCAGCTGCAAGAGGTATACACAGGTGAGCGGCGCTTAGCGCTGGCGGCGCTGGCGCGGTCAATCGTTGCGCTGCGCACCAAGCCGATCGAGTTCATGCAGCATACAGGCTTGCTCTCGCTCGAACTCTACGCTTTCGGATTGGACCCGCTCTATTTCTTGCCGGAGGGCCAAGTGCGTTACGACGCGCGCATCTACATGCGCGAGATCAATCCGCGCCACCGCGTTCCCGAAGCCGACATGACCAAACGGAACCCGACGATCAAAGCAATGATGGAGGACCCCATCCTCGACGCGGCCGGCAAAGTCGAGCTGGAGCTGGCCTACTTGCTTCGCGCGGCTGCGCAGCAGATCGGCGGCCCTTCGTAGGCTCAGGTCGCCCCGCCAGAGAACCCGAGGCGGATGCAATCAGTAGAAGGAAAACGGATCGCCGCGCTGGTCGGCGACGGCTTTGAGGAATCTGAACTTACCGAGCCCCGCCGCGCCCTAGAAGAAGCGGGCGCAATCGTCACGATCGTCGGGATCGACGAGAAGTCGCGCCAAAAAATTCGCGGGAAGCGCGGATTGGACGAGGGCCAAAGCGTGAAGGCCGAAGAGCTCGTCGCGGACGTGACCGCCGAAGATTTCGATGCGCTGCTCATTCCGGGAGGCACCTCTCCGGATCACATCCGCACGAATAAGGACGTCCAACGTTTGGTGCGCGAGTTCGATGCGGTCAAGAAGCCGATGTTCGTGATTTGCCACGGCCCGCAAGTATTGATCTCCGCGCAGATCGTGCGCGGCCGGCAGCTGACGGGCGTTCCCGCAATCGCCGACGACATCCGCAATGCCGGCGGGTTATATCGCGATCAGCCGGTCGTGCAAGACGGCAACTGGGTGACGTCGCGCACGCCTGAGGATCTGCCGCAATTCAATCGCGCGATTGTCGAAAAGCTCGCGACGGCAATTCCTACACCCGTAGTATAGTCAGTCCTTCGCCCGCCGTACCTCGAATCAAATCGGGGTACACGGTCCCTGATACGGTGGCGTTAACATGATCACCGCTGCAACGGCAATGACTAACAGCGTTGCGAGGAAATACAATAACCTATCGGCGATCGGCTTCCATCCACCGAACAAGAAGCAGGCAACAACGAACGCGATAATGGCGTTTCGGCCCATAAGGACTACGAAGACCGCCGCGCCCGCAGTTTCGCTATCGCCGGAGATGCCGCAATTGCGGACGGCGGCTACAGAAGCCGCGGCGACACAGATGATGGCGGCAGCGACGCCTGAAATTAATGCCGAGCGAAAAGAATATCGCATGTCCACGATTCCTTTAACAGCCTAAGTGACGGGATTCCACCTCGCCAACGCTTCGCCGTATTGGCGTAACCCGATGAAGCCGGCCATCGCGCAAAACAAAAACGCAGCGGGCGGTTGGGGAAATTCGAGCGCGGCGACGATCGCTGCAAGCGCGGCCGCCAAGAGAAGATAAGACAATTGCCACACGCCCGCGCGCACCGTTGCGCACAGGGCAACGATCGAAACGGCGCACGCGCACGCCACTGACAAGAAAATAGGCATGGCGGCCAAAGTGCTTGGGCCCGATGAAATCAGCGTGACGAGCCAATACGCCGCCAGCGCGGTTGTAACGCCGAGACATGGAACCAGCGCAATCGCGCGCGCCAACTCGCGCGCATAGAGCGGCGCGCTTTGCTCACACAATTCCAGCTCGCGCATCCGTCCGCCCCGCTGCGCCAGTGCCAAATACATGCCGGCGAGCGACCCAAAAAGGATCGATCCGGTGGCATGGGCCGCCAAGTCCAAGTGCATTTGCAGCGCTGCGAACAACGCTGATGCCGCTGCGACGTACAGAATCTGACCGGCCATCCGCTGCAAGCGCGTGAACGCTATCGCCGAGGCAGTCGATTCATACATCATACGGGTAAGCCGCACGCTTCCATGAATCGAGCTGCGTCGTCGCCAGAACCGTGCGTTGAAAAAATCGCGCACGTCTGTGCAGCAACGATGATTTGCGGTGCATAGAGCGCTTGCGGCCGATCCAGCACTAATAACCGCGGAAGCGCGATGAGCGCGCCGGCCAGCGGATAGGCAAACGACTCGTGGATGCCATTGAGTCCCGCCAAGATGCGGCGGGCGCGCACGACGCTTTCGGCTTGCGGCAACTGCCATAAGGCTGCGCGATATTCGATATAGTGTTCGAAAGTCGAGAATTCGTACGGCAGGGCATCGTGCGGAACGTAACCGGCCAGCCGCTTCACGTGCACCGGCTGGATGCGCGGATCGAACGCGCCGACGAAGACGCGGCCGTCCGTCGCACGCACCAGGCCGGCCGCCATCATCGCGACGATCGATGCGGCGCGGTTGTCCGCGCACGGATGCGCGAGCCTGCCGCCTTCGTCCAATTCGAGAGTTTGTGGAGGAACGAGTTGCGTTCCGCGCTGCGCGAAAGTTGCGTCGCGCATTTCCAGCAGCACGTTACTTTACCAACTGTAAGCGCGGATTCGGCCGTTCCGGACGGCCGACTTTGTGGCACTCGCGCCACGCGCCGTTAACTTCGATCGCGACAACATCCGCGGTATACTCGGTGCGGCCGCTGCCCGCGCCCAGGAAGAACGCGCCGCCGACGGCATACGCATCGACCGGAACGTGATCGCGTTCGAATTCGCGAATGCGCTGCGCGGTAAAGCCGCCGCTGACGACGATGCGCACGTGTTTGAAACCTTCGGCATCCAGCGCGCGCCGCACGTTGAACACGAGTTGCGGAATGACGCCAGTGGGTTTGAAGGTGCCCATCATGTTCCAGATCGATTTGTCGACGAGCGTTCCAGATGTGTCCAAGCGCACGCCCCACAGGCGATCGCCCAGCGCGCGCGCGACGGCCAAACTCGTGCCGACGCAATCGTTATCGAAATCAACGAGCGAGATCAGGTTAACACCAGGATCGATGTACTCGGCGAATTTTCGCGTTGCGAGCACCGTGTCGCCGTCGTAGGCCGCGATCAGCGCGTGCGGAACCGTTCCCATGCCGGCGGCGCCCCACCATTCGGCGTTTGCATCGGTCGAAACGCCCAATGCGCCCGAGATATAGGCGGCGTATCCATCCCCGGTTTGCACGAGATGATGGTCGAAACGCGCCGGAAAGAAGAGCACTTGTTTGCCATTGGCGGCGGTGACGATTTCGCGCGCGTTGGTTGCGATACGCGTGCGGCGCGAGAGCACGCCGAGGTAGCACGTTTCCAAATGCGCGAACAACGCATAATCGCCCTCAATCATCAGCGCGGTTTCATACGGGGCGATGCTGTCGCCGTCATAGAGTGCATAGACGCGCAGCCTGCTCCAGCCGTCCTCCCATTCACCCGAAGGCAGCCGCCGCCCCGAGCACAGGCGTAAAATTGCGATCGCCTCGTCGATGCCGCAGAGCACGGCATCGCTGCGCTGAAAAACCTGCATGCGCACGGACGGATGGTAGCCGTCGCGCTCGAGGATCTGGCGCGCGCGGTTGAAGTACGTATCGGAGTAATAGCCGTCGCGCATCTTCTCGACGGGCAAATTGAAGATATCGGGCGGCAATCTGGTAGGCACGTTAGTGCCTATACGTTGAAAATCGCGAAGTGCCCTCGAATACGGAGATTGCCGAGACCCTGCTGCGCATCCGGAAGCTCATGGAACTCGCCGGCGAGACGTTCTACAAGTACACGGCCTACGAGCGGGCCGCCGCCACGCTCGAAAATGCGCCGCCCGTCGCCGATCTGCTCGCGGCCGGCGAACTGACCACGCTGCCGGGCATCGGTAAATCGCTGGCCGCGACGATCGAAGAGATCGTGCGCACCGGCACGAGCGCGCAACTCGAGTTGCTGCAGCAGCGCTACCCGCCGACGATTTTCGAAGTGCTCGGCGTGTCGGGCATCGGAATCAAAACCGGCGCGATGCTCTTCGAGCAGTACGGCATCGGTTCGCTGACCGATTTGGAACGTGCGATCGATTCGGGCGTGCTGGCAGAAGCGCCGCGGATGGGACCCAAGACAATCGAAAACATCCGGCGCGGTATCTTGGCCTATCGCGGCCGCTTGCGGCGGACGCCGCTGCCGCGCGCGCTGCGCGTCGCGCACGATGCGATAACCTATCTCGAAGCCGGACCGCCCGTGCACCGGATAGAGTTTGCGGGCAGTCTACGGCGCAAGGAGGTTACGGTCGGCGACATCGACATCGTGTGCACGTCCGATGCCGCCGCTGAAGTCGTAGATCACTTCGTGCGCTGGGATCGCGCGCGCGCCGTACTCGCTGAAGGGCCGACGAAGGGAAGCATTTGGCTCGAAGACGGTCTGCAGATCGACCTGCGCGTGCTGCCCGACCATTTGTACGGAAATCTGCTGCAGCATTTCACCGGCAGCCGCGAGCACAACATCCAAGTGCGCGAGCACGCCACGCGTAAGAATCTACGCGTCAGCGAAAACGGCATCCTCAATCTGGAAACCGGTGACGTCATTACCAGCCGCGACGAGCTCGGCGTCTATGCGGCGCTCGGCATGCAGTACATTCCGCCGGAGCTGCGCAGCGGCATCGGCGAAGTCGAGCTGGCTTTGCGCAACGAGGTTCCGGAGCTGCTGGAAGTCGCAGATGTGCGCGGTGATTTTCACATGCACTCGACGTGGAGCGACGGAAGGCAGACGCTCGAAGAGATGATCGCCGCCGCGGCAGCGCGCGGCTACGAGTATCACGCCATCACCGATCACTCGCCGGCGCGCGGCGTGATCGGCTGCAGCGCCGACGAACTGCGCAAACAACACGCCACGCTCCGCGAACTCGGTGACAAGTACGGTCTGCGCACGCTGTGGGGCAGTGAGGTGGACATCTTGCCCGACGGGTCGATGGATTTTCCCGACGACGTGCTGGCAGAGATGGACATTGTGATTGGCAGCGTGCACTCGGCGTTCCGGCAAACGCGCGATGAGATGACGGCGCGGCTAATCCGCGCGATCGAAAGCCCATACGTGACGATCATCGGGCACCCGACCGGCCGCACGCTGGAGGGGTTCGGCGGCTACGAATTCGATTACGACGCCGTGTTTGCGGCCGCCGCGCGCACCGGAACGGCGCTCGAAATGGACGGTCAGGCCAAGCGGTTCGACTTGCCGGCCAATCTTGCGCGCCGCGCCAAAATGTTCGGCGTGACCCTGACGGTCGACAGCGACGCGCACGACGCGACGCAGCTCGCGAACATCGAACTGTCGATCGGCCAGGCGCGGCGGGCTGGGCTTACGCGCGACGATGTTCTCAACGCGCGGCCGCTAGAAGGCGTGCTGGAGTTCGTGCGCTTAAAACGCGAGCGCGTTAAGCGATGATGCGCTCTGGCGCGCTGTAAACGTTACACTTCGATCCGCGCACAAAGCCACATAGAGTGACATTGAAGGCGCGGGCGGTTTCAACGGCGAGGCTGCTCGGGGCAGAGACCGCGCAGACGATCGGAATGCCCGCCGTGACACTTTTTTGCAGCAGCTCATAACTGGCGCGGCCGCTCACCAGCACGACGCACTCGCGTAACGGCAGGCGACCGTTCAAGAGCGCCCAGCCGATGATTTTATCGAGCGCGTTGTGCCTGCCAACGTCCTCGCGCAGCGTCAGCAGATTGCCGCGCTTGTCGAAGAGCGCGCTTGCGTGCAAGCCGCCGGTCGAGGCGAATATGCGTTGTGCGCTGCGCATTTTATCCGGAAGCTCCGCCACGAATTCGTACGAAACTTGAAGTTGATCGGCAATCGGCTGCGCGCGCACTTGCAGCGCTTCGATGCTGGCCTTGCCGCACACGCCGCACGAACTGTTTACGGTGAAATGCCGTTCGAGCCGTTCCAGGGCCGGCATGTCGCCGGCGAGTTCGACGGTCACGATGTTATATCGCTGTTCGGCATCGATCGACGGGTCGACGCAGTATTCGATTCCAACGATATCGTCACGCGCGGAGACGACGCCTTCGGAAAATAAGAAGCCCGCCGCCAGTTCGAAGTCGTTGCCGGGCGTGCGCATCGTGATCGCCAGGCTCCGCGTTTGACCGCCCGCAGCCAGCCGAATCTCGAGCGGCTCTTCAGTTGCGAGATCGTCGACCAGTTCGCGACGATGCTCGCGTTCCAACGCGAGCACCGCTGCCGGCGTGGTCAACCCGGGCCGATCGCCTACGTGCATGCTTACCGGCGGCGGACCGCGTGTTCGAGAATGTCGTTCAAGACTGCCGGATTCGCGGCGTCAGGTTTGCTGAAATCGAGGTGCGCACTGATTGCCGAGCCGTATGCGGCCTTCGTATTGATCGCATTCATGTCTATGGCCGGTTTGATCGCGTCGTAAGGCTTGGCATTGACCGGTTGCACTGCAAAGAGATTGTAGAGCGGATGGGTCGTCGTATCCGCGATCGAAAGCGGCGCCAAACCCAACAGCAATTCGATCGTGCGCACGAAGCTCACGGTAGAGTAATGCGTATGATCGATGCCGCCGCGCGCATATGGGCTTGCAATATAAAACGTCGAACGCTGGTCGCTCACGTGGTCCGGCCCGTTCTGCGCGTCGTCCTCGAGAATGAAAATGGCGGTCGACTTCCAGTATGGCGAATGGGAAACCGCATCGACGAGCTGCCCGACCACCCAGTCGTTTGTTGCAACGAACGCCTCAGGTGTGGGCATGTTCGGCTGCGTGCCGGACGTGTGGTCGTTTGGAAAATAGACGATCTCGAGCTGCGGCAGGTTCCGCTGCGTCACGAACTTGTCGAACTCGCGCTTCCACTCGTTGAAGCGATCCTGATCGCTGTATTTCAAATTCCATCCAACGAACGCCGGATCATAGTGACCGGCCAACCCAGGAAAGGTTAGAATATTGTTGGGAAGTCCGCAACAATCGCCTTCACCGTAATCGCGATAGGTGACGCCGGCGCGTTTAGCGTCATCCCACAGATAACCCGAGTGCGGGACGGGCGCTCCGACGCCATTTTGCGAGTCAAAGCCCTCGCGGCGGTTGCCATAGCTGACGGGCCACGTCCGTTCGACGTAATCGCTTACAGTGGCAGCGTCGGTCCAATTGTGACCGTCCGCGCTGACCTGCGCATCCGCATAAGCGTTGTCCATGACGCCGAATCGCTGCGCCAGCGCGTGCTGATTGGGCGTGATCTCGCGGCCGAAATTCACGAGCGACGGGTCGCCGTTGGCGCCGCTGATATCGCCCAGAACCTGATCGTACGATCGATTCTCTTTGATGATGTAAATGACGTGCGAGATCGGTCCGTGTGCGCGGAGAACGGTTTGCGCCGGAACGCGCGGCGTCCAGAGCGGCATGAGATCGCTCAAGGCTTGTGCGGTCATGACGTTGATATGGTCGTACGCCACACGCAGAATTGCGCGTACGGACCCGACCGTGATTGCCCCGACGTACCCGCCGTTGCTGCGTTTACGGATATTGAACTGCGGATTCGGCGGCGCCCGTTCGCCCTTGCCATTAGAGACGTACAGCGTTCCGTCGTTTCCCATTGCCAGGCCCGTCGGATACCAGCCCGCCGGAATGTACCCGATGACGCGACCTTTGCGCAGGTGCGCGATCGAATTCTCTCCGCCCAAACTCACGAAAAGATCATTACCGTGGACGAGCAGCGCATTGGGGTTTGCGCCATACCCGTGGACCCGAGCCGAACGCATTCCGACCCGTATCGTTGCGACGCGCTCGTTCGTGCGCGTGTCGATCACGGCCACTGTGTCATCGTCACAGACCGCGACGAAGAGTGCGGAACCGTCGCTTGAAAGCGCGAGGTCGCAGGGATGCTTGCCGACGGCGACGTCTTTGATCACGCGGCCAGCAACCGTATCCAGAACCGCAACCGAGCTCTGTCCGCGCAGCGCGACGTAGATGAGGTTTCCATCCCGCGATCCAATCGCGATTGCGGGGTGCGACCCGACAACCACTATTTGTCCCACGGTGGTGCCGAACGATCCATCGGAACTCGATTGCACTATATCGATCGTTCCGCCGGTTGCGCTGTTACGATCGTCCGCTATGACGTCGATCGGCACCGTCGTTCCGTTTGAGCGCGAAAAGAAACGCGTGATCGCCACCGGCCACGAGCCCTTATCCGAAGGGTAAAGCGGCTGGACCTCGCCGGTTTGCGTGTCGACGACTTGAATTGCGTCGGTCGCGGCGCCCGGGACGCAGACCGTCGTGCCGCTGCACCATATTGGTTTGCCAAACGCGCCCGCGAGTTGGATAACTTTGATCGTCGCCAACGTTTTTGCATCGAGCAATCGCAATGCGGCCGGATTCACACCCGCCTCGACGACCGCGAGCGTCTTGCCATCGGGCGAAAGCGCGATGCCTTGCGGCATCGTGCCGACGGTCGCGAGCGGGCCGGTCGGGGGCGTCAGGCGCCAGCCGCCGGGCAAAATGGATTGCAGTTGCGGCGCCGCTGCGGCGAGGGCAAAGCCGGCGGCCGCAAAGGCCGCTGCGAACAGGACGCGTCGGAGCATGCGGCCCGTTTCTCCTTATGGCGGATGGGCGCCCCTCTCGGCGGTCACGGCATTGGCCGCTTGGCCGGAGGACGGGGCGGGGCGCGGCGGAATGCGCCAGCGGTAAGGAGTCGCGATCGTGAAACTGAGCGAGCTCACTGTGTACGCCGGCGGCGAATTTCGAAGCTACGAGGACGCCAAAGTCGGCCTGCTAACGCACGGACTACAATACGGAACGGGTTGTTTCGAAGGCATTCGCGGTTATTGGGTGGCTGCGGATAGCGAGCTCTATCTCGTGCAGTTGCGCGAGCATTTCGAACGGCTCGCGATCAGCGCGAAGATTTTGTTGATGCGCGTCCCGCACACGGTTGACGAACTGATAGAGCTCACAACGGAGCTTTGCGCGCGCAATCGTTTTGAAAGCGATACGTACATTCGCCCGTTCATGTACAAATCGGCCGAAGACGTGGGCGTGCGCTTGCATAACGTTCCCGACGCTTTTGCGATCGCTGCGATTCCGTTTACGCATTATCTCGATGTCGCCGGCGGGGTTGCCGCGGGCGTCAGCTCCTGGCGCCGCGCCGACGATTCGGCCGCGCCGCCGCGCGCCAAAATCACGGGCCTCTACGTGAACAGTGCGCTTGCCAAGAGCGAGGCGATTGCAAACGGCTTCGATGAAGCGATCATGCTTTCGCACGATGGGCACGTCGCGGAAGGCTCGGCCGAAAATATTTTCATCGTGAAGAACGGCATTGTGCTGACGCCCGATCCTTCTCAGAACGTGTTAGAAGGCTGCACCCGCCGGGCAATCATCGAGATTGCGCGGCGCGAGTTCGGGTTAGAAGTGGTCGAGCGCGCGATCGATCGCAGCGAGCTCTACGGCGCCGAGGAGATCTTTTTCACCGGCACTGCCGTAGGGGTCGTCTATGTGCGATCGGTGGATCGTCGCGACGTCGCCGACGGCCGGATCGGTCCAATCACACAAAAGCTGGCGAGTTTCTATGACCGCCTGGTGCGTGGCGGCGAGCCCAAGTACCGGAAGCTGTTGACGCCGGTTTATGCGGGGCGGGCCCCTTCGACTGCGCTCAGGACAGGATTTGCTACGGTGTAGATTCGGGGTTCGGCGTAGCCGGAACGGGTGTTTGCGGCGCCCACATCGGCGTATCGCCGCTGGCGTCGTCCGCCGAAGTACCGGGTGAACCCAACGTGTTGAGCGCGCGCCATTTGCCGAATTGCTGCAGGTGCGTGTAGGCCATGCTCGAGACGCGGCGGATGAACCGCCGCCCGGCCGAGAGCGTCGGCAACCGGGTAGTCATCACCGCGATCACGTACGCACCGTTCGACGCGTAGACGATGCCGACGTCGTTAAGTGTATCGTCGAGCGATCCGGTTTTGTGTGCGATTGGAATCTGCGGAAGCGGCTCGGGAATCAGCGAATTGATTTCTTGCCGTTCCAGGATGTCGATCATTGACTGCGACGACCATTCGTCGATCAATTGTTTTTGCGCCATATCGGTGAGCAGGCGCACCATGTCGGCGGGGCTCGTGCGCAACGTGTTACGAATGCTCCAGGCGGCCGTGTGAATGTAATCGGCAAGTCGCGTATGCCGCAACCCGAGACTGCGCATCTCCGTGTTGATGTGCGTGCGGCCGACCAATCGGATTAGCATATTCGCGGCGGTGTTATCGCTGACGGCAATCATTTGCGTCAGCAACTCTGAAACGGGGAACGTCGAGCCGACAGGTGCGTCCGCGATCACTCCGGAACCCCAATCGCGATCGCGCGGCATCAGCGTGACGCGATGATTCAAATCGAAAGTGCCCCGCTGCATTTGCCGGAATACTTCGACCATCACTGGGATCTTGATCGTGGAAGCCGCCGGCATTACTTCGTTGGCGTTGATCGAAGAGCTGAAGCCGGTCCCTAAATCTTTCACTTCCATGGCGAAACGGCCCGGAGCTCGCTGCGCGGCGCGCGTCAACGTAGCCTGCAGATCCGCCAGGGGCGCCGGCAGTCCTAGCGCGTTCGCAGGAGCTGCGGACGATCCGGCGATCGCAGCAGCGGCAAAAAGAGCTAAAAGGTAACGACGCATGAAGCTCCTATGCTTAGTTGTCGGTTACGTTCGACTTCCTTATGAGGTTCCCGCCTTTGGTCTGGGCGCGCATGCCTCATGCCGACCTCCCCTATTGCCTATTTAATTACTCCGACTGCGAGCCCGGCGGGCCGCTTAGGGTTTAAGCATGTCAGGGATAGCACTTTCAGTGTACCAATTCATAGCGTCTTTATAATCCGGCGTGGGCGATGTCTGAGTCCATTGCAGGCTCAGTATTGTAGCCTGCAAGCGTTGCAGTAGAACGCTCCATGGAATATGGGCCGCGTCATCTATGACTCCGTCGTTCCTGATCACGGTAGCGCCTCCGCATCGTCGCACGGCGAGAAGGTTGAACTCCCCGTCGATATATCGTCCTGCCGGCGGAACTGTCATTTTGAGGAAGCTGTAGTCGCTCAAGCGGGATAAAAGCTGACTTCCCACGTCCTCCCGTCTAGCGGACGCCAATGCATATGTTCCCCTGAGTCCGACGCCACTGATCGCGTTCAAGTCGCCCGACTTTATCTGTCCGTTTTGAATTACCAGAAGAGAACGGAAACAGGGGTATGAGCTCGTGGCAGCTTGGCAGCGTATGAGCAATATGCGGTTGATGTCGTCGTAAGCTGGGACCGCTCCGGGCCCGCATGTAGCGCGCGCAACGCCGACGTTCGCCACGAAGCACAGCAAGAGCATCCTCAGAACAATTTTCATACGAGGGCGTCGATCGGCGCTTTTAGCTGCAGTCATGCGGGTTGAACAATTAGAACTTGGCCATTGTGACCCGTCGGGGCGCCGGTTCCTCGCGGGCCTCGTCAAGCTCGGCCGCCCTTCGACTTCGCATTTCGCTGAAGGCGAAACGCTTCGCTCAGGATGACACAATAATTCGTTAGTAGGGAACACCGTCTGCGGCGGGTGCGCGCACTCGGCCGACGAGTCCGGCGATCGCAAAGAGTGCGGCGAGATATGGAAGCGCTTGCATCGCGTCGCTTGGGAGCCAGCTGATGCGGCCTTGCAGCACATACTGCAACGCTTCGAAGAATCCGAAGAAGACGGCGGCTCCGGTTGCGCCCCATGGCGTCCAGCGCCCGAAGATCACGGCGGCTAATGCGATGAATCCGCGGCCCGCAGTCATGCCGTCGGAATACAAGTTGACTTCGCAAATCGAAAGGAACGCGCCGCCCAAACCGGCGAGCGCGCCGCTGGCGATTACACTGTACAGACGCAAGCGAAGCGGATCGAGCCCGGCATCGGTAACGGCGCGCGGATTTTCGCCGCAGGCTTGCACGCGCAATCCCCACGGCGTGCGATAGATAAACCAATTTAAACCAAACGCGCACAGCAAGCCGAGAACAATCAGTGCCGTTTCGCCAACTGTTATTTGCGGCAGCAATTGTTCGGGTGCGAGTTGATTGACTTGCGGACTCGCACCGGGCTGATTGAAGATCAACACCAAGCCGTACGCTGCGCCGCCAAGCGCAACCAAGTTGATGCCGACGCCGGCCACGATTTGATCGACCTTGAAAAACGTCGCCGCGAATCCCAAAATGAAGCCGAGAAACGCGCCGAAGAAGATGCCCGCGATCAATCCGACGATCGGGCTGCCGGTCAGATTCGTGAAGACGACCGCGCTGAATGCGCCCGCCGTCATCATGCCTTCCAAGCCGATGTTCACAACGCCCGCGCGTTCGGAGATCACGCCGCCGAGCGCCGCATAGACGATCGGCACCGACTTGATCAGCGTCAGGAATGCGAGCGTCAGCATCAGCGACACGCCGGTACTCATATGGGCGCACTCGAGGCGCGCGTCGCGAAGTAGCGGCGCGCGGCCAGCACGAGAATGATTAGGCCTTCGATCACGCGGATTGCATCTTTGGGCACGCCCGCGTCAGCCTGCATCATGAGTCCGCCGGCTTCCAGGATGCCGAAGCCAAGCGCGGCGACGCAGACCCACAGCGGATTGAGATCGCCGACCAGCGCGACCGCGATCGCGGTGTAGCCGTAGCCCGGTGAGAGCGACGTGTTAAAACGGTGCAGAACGCCGGTGACGATCGCCGCTCCACCTAACCCGGCAACGGCGCCAGACAAAGAGAGCGCAATCAGCGTCATGCGCGGCATGTTGATGCCGCTGCGGCGCGCAGCCTCAGGCGCTTCACCGGCCGCACGCAGTTCGTAGCCGAAGACCGTACGCGTAAAGACGAAACGCAAAACGATCGCGGTCGCGATCGCGATCAGAATTGAAATCGTCAGCCGCGTGTCGCCGAAACTCAAGCTGCCGATCGTCGGAAATGCCGGCAGCCAGTTGTTGGGCAGCAGCGGCGCCGTCTCGGCGCCGGAGGCGAGCGGGCTCTTCAAAGGACCGGCGACCAGATAGCCGGCGAGCGAAAGGGCAATGAAGTTAAGCATCAAGGTCGAGATGATCTCGCTCGCGTTAAAGCGCGCGCGCAGCCAGCCCGCGATGCCACCCCAGATTCCGCCGCCGAGCATCCCCAGCAGCAAGAGTGCGGCGACGGTCAGCCACGACGGTCCGGCCAAGTGCGCGCCGACGGCGCCCGCGAACAAACCGCCCATCAGCAGTTGGCCCTCGGCGCCGATGTTGAACAAGCCCGCGCGAAACGCAAGCGAAATGCCGAGCGCCGGGAAGAGCAGCGCGGTCGTTTGCACCAGCGTCTCCGCGATCGGACGGCGCCCGCCGAGCGATCCTCGGATAAGCGCGGAGAATCCGTCTACCGGATTGACGCCCGCGATTAGCATTGCCACTGCGGCCAGCACGAATGCGAGCAGAAGCGCGCCGGCCGGTCCTGCGAGCAAGCGAAGAACGACCTTCACGACAAGCCCGCCATCAAGCGTCCAATCTTTCCGCGATCGATCTCCGATCCGGTGAACGATCCCGTAATCTTGCCGCGATACATCACGAGCACGCGATCGGCGATCGCAAGAATTTCGTCCAGCTCGAAAGAGATCAACAGAATTGCGCTGCCGCGGTTACGCGCTTCGATCAGCCGCGACTGCACGAGCGCAGCGGCGCCGACGTCGATGCCGCGCGTGGGTTGATATGCGAGCACGAACCGCGGATCGCCGATTAGCGCACGGCCGACGAGCAATTTCTGCTGGTTGCCGCCCGAGAGCATCTTGACGGCCACGTCGAGCGAAGCTGCGCGCACGTCGAAACGCTCGACGATTGCGGCCGCATCCGCACGCGCCGCACGCCAGTCGGTCAGCGCGCCCTTGCGAATGCCCGGCAGGTTTTGCCGTCCGAGAATCGCGTTTTCGACGATCGACCAGTTGAGCACGAGCCCTTCATGGTGGCGATCCTGTGGTACGATCCCGATATTATTGCGATGGCGCAACGCAGTAGAATCGCCGTCGAGCTCGATGCTGCCGGTATAGGGGATCATGCCCGCGATCGCGTCGGCGAGCGCGGTTTGTCCGTTGCCCTCGACGCCGGCGATGCCGACGATCTCGCCGGCATGCACCTCAAATGAAAGCCCGGAAACTGTCGTCGTATCGGAAGCGGCGCTGACATCGCGCGCAGCGAAACACGGCGCCGCTCCGGTGGGCTCGCGCTGCGCGACCTGCGGCAGCTCGCCGCCGACCATCGCGCGCGCAATTTCGTCTACGCTTGTATCCGCCGTTTCGTACCGCGCGACGATCTTGCCGTGACGCATCACGCTCACGCGCGTTGTATAGTCAATTACTTCTTGTAATTTGTGCGTGACGACGAGAATTGCGGTCCCGCGCTTCGCAAGCTGCACGACCGTGGCGAAGAGCGTGGCAATTTCGGCCGGTGCGAGCGCCGCTGTCGGCTCGTCGAGAAGCAGCACGGAAGGTTCTCGTTCGAGTTCGCGCAGCAGTTCGACGCGCTGCTGCACGCCGATCGGAAGTTCTTCCACCAAGGCATCCGGATCGATCGCGAGGCCGTTGCGCTCGGCGAGCTCTGCAACGCGCGAGCGCGCGCGATCGACATCGACAACGGTGCCTTTGCGCGGCTCGCGGCCGAGCATGATGTTGTGCCATACGCGCAGGCGGCCGACCAATTCGAAATGCTGGTGGACCAAGCCGACGGTTCCGGCGGCTTCGACGGTTCCGCCGTCGGGTTTCACCGCGCCGAACGCGATGTTTGCCAGCGTGGATTTGCCGGCGCCGTTTTCGCCGACCAGGGCGTGGATTTCACCGGGCAGCAGATCGAGGTCGACGCCGTCGACCGCAATTACGCCGGGATAGACTTTGCGAATGCCGTGCATTTGCAGCGCGGCAGTCGAAAGATTTAGAGTTTGACCGGTTTCCAGGTCACGAGCCCCTGCGGAGTCGACGGCGGCGTGATCTTTCCGCTGATGATGTCTTGCCGGATCGCATCGACTCGTTCGATATTGCTGCGTCCGATGACGGCGCTGGTGTATTTGAAGTCCGTCAGGCCGACGCCGTTATCTTTCAAACCGAAGATCAGGTGGCCTTTCAACGCTTTTTTCTGCTGGATGGCTTGCGCGATGTCGAACACCGCGACGTCGACGTGTTTGACCATCGACGTCAAGATTTTGCCGGGCGCCATGCTGTCTTGATCGGAATCCACGCCGATCACGAAGGCATTCTGGCGCGTCTTCACCGCGTCGATCGCTCCAATGCCGGCTTTGCCGGCGGCCGCGTAAACGATATCCGCGCCGCCGTTAAACAGCACGTTGGCGAGTTCTTGTCCAGCCGCCACGTCTTCGAACGATCCCACCCATTTAACGTCAACTTTCGTGGCCGGATCGATTTGATGAGCACCGGCGATGTAGCCGACTTCAAATTTGCGCAGCAGCGGGATGTCTTGGCCGCCCAAGAACGCGATATGGTGCGACTTGCTAACGAGCGCGGCGAGCGCGCCGGCCAAGAACGAGCCGTCTTCCTCTTTGAAAGTTGCCGAGACGACGTTTGGATCGTCCACGACCGCGTCAATAATGGCATAGTGCTGCTGCGGATATTGTTTGGAAATCTGATCGAGATCTTTATTCATCAGGAATCCGATCGCGTAGATCATATCCAGATGTTTTTCCGAAAGTGCCGTCAGGTTCGGCTGGTAGTCGGAAGCCGAACGCGACTGCAAGACTTGGATGTTGGCGCCGAGCGAATTCTGCGCGTTGACCAGCCCGCGATACGCCGAATCGTTGAACGACTTGTCTCCCAAGCCGCCCACGTCGGTCACCATGCCGAGTGCTAATTGTCCCGGGCGAGCTGCGCCGGCGTTGTGTCTTCCGCATCCCGCCAGCGTCAAAAACGCGGCAGCGATGGCGCCGATAAAGATCGCCTTGTGCTTCATCGCAGTATCGTACGCACAAGCGCGGCCCGAAGCCTCCGGGCCCCTGCCGGAGCCCGTCCTCGCTTTCCCGAAGGCTGAGTAGATGCAGGCGAAAGACCTCTCCGAAACACCGCCGCGGCGGTGGACCGAAGAACTCGGCGGCGTACGCTGGCTGCCGCGCTTGATCGATAAGACTCGCGCCGCGATCGCCGGATCCTTAGGCGATTATTTGTACGGGCAAAGCCCGATCGATCGTGGGCTGTTGCGTGCACTGGGTTTGTCCTATCGCGACTTTACCGGCATCGTGCGAGCTGCGGGAGACGACGACGACAAGGTGTTGGCGGCGTTGGAACGGCGTGTGCCCGAAGGCGTCGAGCGCGCGCGTGAATGGAGCGATCGCCTCCAATCACGCCACCGGTTGTTTCTTTTCTTGATCGATTTGGACGACGGCTACAATGGGGCGCTGCAACCCGTGCGCGGTCTCGTGCGCATGCTGAGCGGCACTGTATCGCGCTACATGCGCTATCGCTGGCCGGCAAAAGGTTCGCTCATCGGTTTGGAGATCGACGCGCAAAAAGCCGGCGAACGCGCTGCCGCCGCGAGCGGCACAGACGAGAAGCCGTACCGTTGGCTGACGCCCGGGAACGTCGACATGGCGTGGAAGATCTTGCTCTCCATCGTTTTGATCGGCGTGATGCTCTCTTACGTGCTTCGTTTCGTGGAGCGGATCGGGCTGGTCGCGCTCGTCATCATCGGCGCGATTTTTTTCGCGTACTTGATCTATCCGATCGTCCGCTGGCTCAACCGCAAGTTGCACCTGATTCTAGCAATCCTCGTTGTGTACGCGGTGCTGGCAGCGCTCGTGGCGATCGGCCTATCGTATCTGATTCCATCCATCTCGAGCGAAATCGCAAAGCTCTCGCACGATGGCCCGACGATTATGGCGAACACCCGGGCAGTCTTGACGAGTCCCAACACGCCGGTGCTCGGTCATGCGCCCGATGCCGTGCGAAAAGAGCTGGCGCTACTTCCGGAACAGACCATCACATGGTTTCAAACGCATGGCGGAGGCGCCGCGACGAGTGCGATCGCCGTGCTGGTCGGCACTGCGGCTTTTTTGGCCTCGCTCATTGCGATCCCGGTACTGGCTGCGTACTTGCTTTATGACTCCGAAATCATCAAGCGATTCTTCATGGGCTTCGTTCCGGAGCGCCGGCGCGACGCGACGCTGGGCTTGCTGGGAGAGCTGGAAGAAGTCCTCGGCGGATTCATTCGGGGACAACTGCTCGTAGGCGCTTCGGTCGGCATCATCATCGCAGTCGGCTTGATGCTCGCTCACGTGCCTTATGCCATTTTAATCGGCGCGATCGCCGGAGCGCTGGACCTGATTCCATACATCGGTCCCGTAATCGCTTTCGTACCGGCTTTCATTATCGGATACTCGGCCGGAGGAATCGCACAGGCAGGCTGGGTGGCACTCGTCTTTATTGTCGCCAACCAGCTCGAAGGGCACGTGATCGCGCCGAACATCGTCAGCCGGACGATCAAACTGTCGCCCAGCGCGATCGTGGTTGCGGTTTTGATCGGCGGAGAACTCTACGGCGTCGCCGGGATGTTCATCGCGGTGCCGGTTGCCGGGATCATCCGCGTTCTGCTACTGCACGTCATTCCGGGTTCGGTCAGCCGCGAAGAGGCGAAGCCGGTGCTGACCAAAGAGTCGCAAGAAGTAGCCGAAGCGGACGCGCAGGCGCAAGCGTGAGCAACCTGCGCGTCGACATCATCGGCGTCCCAATGGATCTCGGCGCGAGCCGCCGCGGCGTGGACATGGGGCCCTCGGCGGTGCGCTATGCGCAGTTGCACGATCAGCTGCGGTCGCTCGGCATCGAACGCGTCGAAGACCACGGTAATCTGCACGTGCCGATTCGCGAAGCGGTGGGCGAGCACGATAAGCACGCGAAGTATCTCGACGTGATCGATCGCGTATGCGCCGAGCTGGCCGCCCTGGTCGAGTCTGCGGTGCGCGACAATGGGTTTCCGATCGTGCTGGGCGGCGATCATTCGATCGCCATCGGCACGTTGGACGGCCTGAAACGCGCGCGCGGAAAAGCCGCGGGCCTCATATGGGTCGACGCGCACGGCGACATCAATAGTCCGAAGAGTTCGCCTTCCGGAAACGTGCACGGCATGCCGCTATGGTTTGCGCTCGAGCGTGGCTACGCGGATCCGAAACGCACGGTGCAAATAGGATTGCGCGACGTGGAACCCGGGGAGAAAGAAAACTTGCGCAATTCGGGCGTGAAAGCGTTTACGATGAGCGACGTCGATCGTTTGACGATGAACCGCGTGATGGAGGAAGCGATCGCGATCGCAGGATCGGACGGTCCGCTGCACGTCTCGTTCGATTTGGATGCCATCGATCCGCGCGAAGCGCCCGGTACGGGCACGCCGGTCAAAGGCGGACTGAGTTTCCGCGAGGCGCACCTTGCCATGGAGATGCTCTCGGAGTCGAAAAAACTTGGATCGATCGAGATGGTCGAGATCAATCCGATCCTCGACACGCGCAATCAGACGGCGATGCTGGCGGTAGGACTTATCTGTTCGGGTTTAGGGAAAGCTATTCTATAATTTTATCGTCGCGACGCCTTCGCAGCTGACGCCGCCGCCGCAGACCGCGGCATCCCAAGACGCATCAGCCAATAACGTTTGAATTGCGCGCTGCGTTTGCGCGTCGAGCGGCGGATGGAATTCGATCTTTTTCGTGCGCCCGTCCTCGCCGACGGTTACGAGCAGCGTGACGTGCACGTTGAAGCGCTGGAGAAGCGTGCTTTTCACGCGCGGATCGAGAACCGGCGGCTGCTCGGCGCCGAACGGCGAAACGCCGCCACGATCGTTGCTTCCGGCGCCGGACATGCTGACGGCCGACGTGCCCTGCGGATTAGGTGAAGGGCCAGGCGCGCGCTGCAGCGTTGGTTCTTTGGGCGATTGCGTTCCGGGGGCGCGCGCGAGCGGCGCCGGAGCGCGCTGCGGATATTCGCGCGGCGCCGCCGCGACTTGACCCTGCGGACCGTTGAGGGGCGTCGGGCGCGAGTGCGGATTATGGTTTTTCGCCGACAGCTCGCTGTGCTTGCGTTCGAAGGCAACCGTCGGCGCCCGGCGCTTCGTGCTCGGCAGTGCTACCGGAAGCGGGCGCGCGTCGGCATGCTTCTCGATGTGGATATGCGCGACATGGACGAAGGAGAGCGTTTCAACCGCTTCCGGGCCGGCCGGTAGCGGCGCGGGCCATAAGGGAACGATGAAGGCTGCGAGCATGTGGATAGCCAGCGAGGCGACAAATGCGCGTCGCAACGGTCGAGCCGCATCGATAGGTTGTAGCAGCATACGCTCCTTACGCTACGGATAGTGAGACTACGCTTGAGGCCGACGAATATCATCCTCTACCAAGCCGACTGGTGCGGCTACTGCGCGCGCGTGCGCGCGAAGCTTTCAGAGCTCCAGCTCGACTACAAAAAAGTCGACGTGCCGGCTCCGCACGCGGAACGCACGATCGTCCGTGAAGTTTCCGGCCAAACGAGCATTCCCGTCATGGTAGACGGCGACGTGGTGCTCACCGATGACGACGATATCATTCCTTACCTCGAAACAACGTACGGTCAAAAAGCTGTAAAATAGAACGCCAAAGATCCCGCAGCGGTGGCGCCGGCAAGCGTAGCCAAGGCGTTAACCGCATCGTTGTTGATTGCGCGTACTCCGCGGATCAGGTTTGCCGAGCTGCCGCAAACGTGCGGATCGGTTTCGCATAGACGATCGCAACGGCTGCAGTAGTGCAGCGCCTGCACCGTCGCGCCCGCCAGCGAGTCGACGAGCGCTCCCGCGAATCCGGCCGCGCCGATAATCCACCATGGCGCAATGCCGGCCGCCCACGCGGTGAATCCTACGACGAGCGCTCCCGCGATCTCCGCAAGCGTACCGTTAAGCGTGACGCCGCCCGAAAGTCTGGTTGGAATCCTTCGCAAGCCGACGATCGAACGCGGCGCACTGCGCGCGAGCGTGCCGATTTCGGTTCCCCACGTGTCGGCCGCAGCTGCGGCAAATGCGCCGGCGAAAGCTGCCGCCAGCACCGGCGAATGTGTGAAGCCGTAAGCAATTGCGCACGCCGCCGCGACGCCGCCGTTAGCGAACACTTGCCGCGCATTGCGCGCCTGCCGCTTGTCTGTATCGGCTAGCGCTAATTTGCGGCGCCGCCCGGCGCGAGATAACGCGACGGCGGGAAGAAAGAACGCAAACAGTGCAGCGACAAATGCCCATCCGCCCGTTGCAAGAACGGCTGCGCCTACGATCGCAGCCGCTACGGCGCCGTCGCGCGTAAGCCCGATCGCTGCCCAAACCCGAGCTACGATGTGGCCGTTTCCGACTGCAGGGCTTCGATGAGTCCTTCGACGGTGTACTCTTGCGCGACGACGTGCACCGGCAAGCCCGCATCGCTTGCCGCCTGCGCGGTTACCGGCCCGATACAAGCGACGGTTTTCTTTGCGCACGCGGCGCGCGCGGCTTCGGCTCCGCCGAGGTTGTGAATGAAACCGTTGACGGTGCTCGCGCTCGTGAACGTGACGATGTCGCTGCGTCCTACGCGTTCGGCGAAAAGCGGATCGGCCGTGAAAACCGTTTTGTACGCGGCCACGACGGTCGCGGGCCGGCCGGCAGCGTTGAGGCGTTCCGGGAGCACGTCGCGCGCTTCGGCGGCGCGATAGATCAGCATCGCGTCGCCCTCACGCGATGAAGCGATCAGCAAGTCCGCGAGATCTTCGGCAATATAACGGTGCGGAATCGCGTCGGCATAGACGTTTCGCCTGAGCAGCGCTTGCGACGTCTTCAGCCCGATCGCGGCGATCTTCGCCTTTCCAAAGACGCGCGCGTCGTCGCGGCGCGCATCGAGATGCTCGAAAAAGACGCGCACGCCGTTGACGCTCGTAAAGACGACCCAGCTGTATCGCCCGGGATCGTGGGTGGCTTGTTCGGCGGCGCGCGGTTCATCGGGCGGTGTAATCGCGATGGTAGGCGCGAGAATAGGCTCGGCGCCCGCACGCAGCAGTTCGCGCGCGAACTCGTCCTGCCGATCCTCGGGCCGCGTCACCAGCACGCGCTTACCAAAGAGCGGAGATTTTTCGAACCACGCGATCTGTTCGCGCAAAGCAACGACCGTACCGATGACCACGACAGCCGGCGCGCTCAAACCTGCGCGTTCCGCGTCGTCTGCAATGCTCGCGAGCGTTCCCGTGACCGTACGCTGCGAAGGCCGCGTTCCGTCGGAGATAACGGCAGCCGGCTGCGTCGCTGGTAAACCGCTTCGCACGAGCCGCTGCGTGATGTCGCGCAAATTGCTCATTGCCATGAGAAGGATCAGCGTTTGATGCGGATCGCTCAAGCGCTCCCAGTCGATCGCCGAACGATCCTTCGCGGGATCTTCGTGTCCGGAAACGATCGTCAGCACCGTGTTGTGATCGCGATGCGTCACCGGAATACCGGCGTACGCCGGAGCCGCCAAAGCCGAGCTGATGCCGGGAACGATTTCGAAATCTACCCCCGCCGCATGCAGCGCCTGCGCTTCCTCGCCGCCGCGGCCGAACAGAAACGGATCGCCGCCCTTCAGGCGCACCACGCGCTTGCCGGCGCGAGCTTTGAGAATCATGAGATTTTCGGTTTCTTCTTGCGGTACGGCGGCGCCGCCGCCGCGTTTGCCGACGAAGATGCGTTCGCACGAAGCCGGTGCGAGCGCTACGATCGCGTCGGCGGCAAGGGCGTCGTAGAGCAAAATGTCGGCTTCGCGCAGCACGTCCCGCGCGCGCAGGGTCAGCAATCCCGGGTCGCCGGGGCCCGCACCGACCAGGAAGACCTTACCGGTCGGCAACGTCGAGTTCGAAAAGCTCCTGGAGCAATCGCGCCGGCGTGATCGCTTCGGAGCCGTCGCCCGCAGTTTTCTCGCGCAACTTCGTGACGACGGTGTGCAGAAGTTTCGAGATGATGGTCAGCGACGCTCCGGTGATCAGCATCTTTTCGCGTTCGCTCAACTCCGGACAGCGCGCAAAGAGGCGATCGAGTTCCGCCGCCCTGACGTTCTCGGCCTTTTGCGTCAGCGAAGCGATCACGGGAACCGTCGCGCGCGCTTTGTACCACTGTTGGAAGCGGTGTGCGTATTCGGCCACGATCTCTTCGACCTGCGGAATCGCTTCGTGGCGCACTTCGAGTTTTTCGTCGACGTGCGACTTGAGGCCGTCGATATCTACGAGCGTTACGCCGGGCAGTTCGGCTATCGCCGGGTGCGCGTCGCGCGGCACGGCGATATCGATGATGAAGAGCGGCCGGTCCGCCCGCTGCGCCGTTGCCGCGGCGACGGTTTCGGGCATCAGCACGAAATGCGTCGCGCCGGTTGAGGTAATGACGATGTCCGCCACCGCCAGCGCCGCGACGAGCTCGCCGGGTTCTAGCGCTTCGCCCGCGCCAATCTGTGCGACCACTTCACGCGTGCGCTCGAGCGTCCGGCTCAGAATGCCGACGTTGTGAGCTCCTTCGCTGCGGAAACGTTTGGCGGCGGCGCTGCCCATCTTTCCCGCGCCGATGACCAGCACGTTGCGTCCTTCGAGCGAACCAAAACGTCTTTTTGCGAGCTCGATCGCAGCGGTTGCAACCGACGGCGACTCTTCGCCGATCCGCGTTTGAGAACGCGCCGCTTTTCCGGCGCTCATCGCTTCGCGAAGGAGTTTGTGCAAGATCTCGCCGACCGACTCCGCGTCGCGCCCGGCGGCGTACGCCTCTTTGACTTGGCCGAGAATCTCCGCCTCGCCGATCAGCATCGAATCCAGCCCGGTGCTCACACGGAACAGATGGTCGACCGCCTCACGCCCCAGCAGCGTATACAAATACGATTCGAGATCGTACTCCACGGTCGTGTGCCGGAAATGCTGGAGAAAAGCTTTGAGCTGCGCGACGCCGGTTTCGTAGTCGGCGAGCTCGGCATAAATTTCGAGCCGCCCGCACGTTTGCAGCATCAGCGCTTCGTGCACGGCTTCGTAATCGCGCAGCGCCACGAGCGCTTCGCCCATGCGCGCGACGGGGAATACGTGCCGCTCGCGCACTTCGACGGGTGCGGTGTGGTGGGAGAGACCGAGACAAACCAGTGGCATGAGTTAGCTCGTATACCCTTCGGCGAAGCTCAAACGGTGGGTGAGAATCGACATCTCGCCGGCCAGATCGATGTTGCGGATGATGACCGGGCGGCGCATGCGCAAAGAAACCGGAGCGAAATTAAGCAGCGCGCCGACGCCGCTTTCCGCGAGGCGGTCGGCGATCGATTGCGCAGCTTCGGCAGGCACGGCGATAACGCCGATGTTTGCGTTCACGCGCACCAGCGCACTTTCTAAAGCGGCTACATCCTCCACGCAAACTCCTTGCCACTCTTGCCCGATCACCGCGGGCGAGTTGTCGAATATCGCGGCCACCTTGAACCGTTCTTCTCGCGCGGCCAAGAATGTGGCGAATGCATGCCCCAGAAAGCCGAAGCCGGCGATCGCAATGCGCCAATCCCGTTCCAATCCTAAGACAAGCGCCAGCTGATCGACCAATGGTTTTATCGCATAGCCGTGGCCCCGGCGCCCCAGCGGCCCGAGGGCCGAGAGATCTTTGCGAATCTGTGTCGACGAGATCGTATGCCCGAGCAAGTCAGCCAAGCCGATCGACGTGATTACGTTTTTGCCCGCAGCAGCGGCTTGGGCGAGCGCCCGGTGATATGCGAAGAGCCGCGGGATCGCGACCTCGCTTTGCGCCAGGCGAATCGCGCCCGGTTTGAGAACGGCCGCGGCCCGCTCGATCATCGTGCCGCCACCGCTACGAGTTGTGCCAGCGATTCGTCCGCAGCCGCGATGGTGCGTTCGATTTCGCGCGTCGTGTGTGCCGCCGACACGAACATCGACTCAAACTGCGAAGGCGCCAAGTACACGCCGCGATCGAGCATCGCGTGAAAGTATTTGGCGTACGCCGCGGTGTCCGAGCGCAGCGCACCATCGAGATCGCGAACTTCTTCAGAGTTGAAAAACGTGCAGAGCATCGATCCGGCATAGGTGCTCGACTGTGCGATGCCGTGCTTGGCGAAAACCTCGGCCAGTCCGTCGCACAGCAGTTTCGCCAACACCTCGAGCCGTTCATAAAGCGTCGGATCGGCCGCGATCGGGCGCAGGGCCGCGATGCCGGCCGCCATCGCGAGCGGATTGCCCGAGAGCGTTCCGGCTTGGTAAACCGCGCCGTCGGGCGCGAGCTCGGCCATGATATCCGCGCGGCCGCCGAAGGCCCCGATCGGAAGGCCTCCGCCGATCACTTTGCCCAGCGTGGTCAGATCGGGAACGATGCCGGTGCGCTGCTGCGCGCCGCCGCGTGCGACGCGAAAACCCGTCATGACCTCATCGAAGATCAGCAGCGAACCGTTCGCATCGCAGCGATCGCGCAGCGCGCGCAAAAAGCCGGGGGCGGGCGGTACGAACCCCATGTTGCCGGCATACGGCTCGACGACGACGGCCGCGATCCGCGCGGCGTGTTCCTCAAATGCAACCAACACCGCAGCTGCATCATTGAAAGGCACCACGATCGTGTCGCGCGCGATGCCCGCGGTTACGCCCGGTGAATTTGGAATGCCGTTCGTAAGCGCACCGCTGCCGGCTGCGATGAGAAATGCATCGGCGTGGCCGTGATAGCATCCGGCGAATTTCACAATCGCATCGCGGCCGGTGTATCCGCGGGCGAGTCTGATCGCGCTCATCGTCGCCTCGGTTCCGCTCGACGTAAACCGGATGCGCTCGATCGACGGCATCATGCTTGCGATCAGTTCGCCGAGCTCGGATTCCGCTTCGGTGGGCGTACCGAATGACGTCCCGCGGCCGGCGGCTTGCACGATCGCTTTGACGACCGGCGGGTAGGCATGTCCTAGCAGCAGCGCGCCCCAGGAGAGAACGTAATCGACGTATTCGTGGCCGTCCAGATCGTAAAGAAATGGACCCGATCCGCGCTGCATGAATACGGGTGACCCGCCGACTGCGCGAAACGCGCGCACGGGTGAATTGACGCCGCCGGCAATGATCTCTCGCGCGCGCGCAAACGCCGAAATCGAGCGTTCTAATCTCAAAGATGAAGTCCTAACAGTGCGTCGCGATCCGCCGCGGTATTAATGCCGCCGAGTACGCGTTCGTCGGAAAAACGAACCCGCCGGTGGCGCAAACTTTCGACAACGGCCCGCACGGCTCCCGACGCTTCCGCAAGCTCGCGCCGGGCTTCGCCCAGGAACGCGCCGCGGTCATAGAGCGCGCACAAAGGCTCCAGCCGGCCGCCGCGTTCGGCGACGACCGCTGCCAAATCTTCGGTCCACGCCTCGAGCAGGCGCTGGTACACGCTCGCGTCCACGAACGGAGCATCCCCGGCGACGACAAAGCATCGCTCCTGCGAAACGCTTTCAAAGGTAGAGACGAGCCCGCCGAGCGGTCCGCGTCCCGGTCGGCTATCGCGCACGATCGTGCAGTCGAGTTCGCGCGCGAGGTTTTCGCTAAACGCGGCATTCGCCGAAACGTAGGTTGGCCCGATCGAACGCACGTTGCGGTAGACGCGCAGCAGCAAAGGCATTCCGCCCGCGTCGCTCTCGAGCTTGCCGGGAAAACGCGTAGATTCTCCGCCCGCTAGAATAACGACGGCGTCCTGCTTAGCGGCTGCGGGCTGCATACTCTTTGGCAAAATACGTAATCACGATGTTCGCGCCCGCTCGGGCGAAGCTCACCAGCATTTCGTGCACCGCGCGCTCTTCGTCTATCCAGCCGTTGATTGCCGCAGCCTTGATCATCGAGTATTCGCCGCTGACGTTGTACAGCGCGATCGGCAGATCGAAACGGTCGCGGGCGGCGCGCACGATGTCCAAATATGCAAGGGCCGGCTTGACCATCAATATGTCCGCGCCTTCCTGGGCGTCGAGCGCCATTTCGCGCAGCGCTTCCCGGCCGTTGGACGGATCCATCTGGTACGTGCGGCGGTCGCCGAATTGCGGCGTCGAACCCGCCGCCTCGCGGAATGGGCCGTAAAACGCGGACGCATATTTTGCGCTGTACGACATGATCGCCGTCTCTTCAAAATCCTCCGCGTCGAGCGCCTCGCGAATTGCGCGTACGCGGCCGTCCATCATGTCCGAAGGCGCCACGACGTCGACGCCGGAACGCGCGTACGTGAGCGCGGTGCGCGTCAGCACTTCAACGGTGGAATCGTTGTCCACGTCGCCGAGCTCGTTGAGAATTCCACAATGTCCGTGATCCGTATACTCGCAGTTGCAAAGATCGGCGATCACCACCATGTGCGGCAGCGCGTTTTTTATCTCGCGCGCGGTCTGCTGCACGATGCCCGCGGGATCGTAATTCTTGGTCGCGGCGGCATCCTTGGTCTCCGGAATTCCGAAAAGCAGAACTGCGCCCAAACCCAAGGCGTCGAGTGTCCGCGCCTCGTGCACGGCGCCTTGCAGCGTAAAACGCTCGATGCCCGGCATGGACGCAATAGGTCCGGCATCTTTCGGATTTTCGACGACGAAGAGCGGTTGAACGAGTTGGGCCGGATCGATCCGATGCTCGCGCACGAGCTCTCGCATCGCGCTGCTGCGGCGCAGCCTGCGCGGGCGGATCGTTTGCCGCAGTTTCATGGTTGTTTTCAGCTGGAATACTCCTTGCGGGTGAGATGCGCGCGGATCGCGCCGATCAGCGAGTCGATCGCGGCTTCCGGAGCAACGAGATCGGGCGTGAAGCCGGCTGCGTGCGCTGCTGCCGAACTGGCCGGTCCCATCGCGGCGATCGCCGGCCGCCGTTCGAACTGGTGAACTCGCGCCAAATACTCGGCGGCTGCGCCGACAGATCCGCTCGACGCGAACACTATCAAGTCCGGCATCCGATCCCCCAGGCCCGAGGGTGCCGCTTCACCGGAACGCATCTCGAGCACCTCCGCGCCGTCCGCGCGCAAGGCCGAGGCGATGCGGCTGGAACGCTCTTGGGTACGCGGCAGCACGACGATTCTTCCGCTCAGGGGCTGTATTTTTTGCGCGGTAAGAGCGGCCGCCAGCTCCGTGCCGAGCGCGTCGGCTTGCGCGGCCGTTTTCACCGCACGGGTGAGCTCGGCGCGCGCGACGTGCGAGCCGGCGGGTTCCGCAATCGCTCCCACCGCGTGAAGCACACTGCCGGTGAATCGAGCATGGATGCCGATCGGCGCCTGGCAGCCGCCGCGCAATTCGCGCAACGCGGCTCGTTCGCACAGCACCGCGAGCTCGGCTTGCTGGTCATTGATCGCTTCGCGGATCTCGCGGCCGAGTGCTTCGTCCGCGCGCACCTCCACCGCGAGCGCGCCTTGTCCGACGGCCGGCACCATTTCCTCGACTTCAAACGGGCGCATATAGGTGGCGCGCGCGCGCAGCCGGTGCAGCCCGGCCGCCGCCAAGACGATGGCGTCGTACTCGCCGTCGCGGAGCTTGCGCAGACGCGTGTCGACGTTGCCGCGCAAATCGGTGTACTGCAAATCTGCGCGCAGCGCGGCCAGCTGCGCGCGGCGGCGAATGCTCGAGGTGCCGACTCGCGCGCCGGGCGGAAGCGAGGCGAGATTTTCGTAATGCTCGCTGCAAAAAACGTCGCGCGGATCTTCGCGCGGGGAGATTGCCGCGATGCGCATGTCTTCGGGGAGCGTACTCGGCAGATCTTTGCACGAGTGAACGGCGTAGCGCGCCCGTCCATCGCGTAGCGCAACCTCGAGCTCTTTAACGAATAAGTTCTCGGATCCGATCTCTGCGATGGAACGATCGCGAATGCGATCGCCGGTGGTCGTCACGTTTAAGAATGTGGTCGCAATTCCACGCCGCGCCAGCTGAGCCGCAACCGTGCGGGACTGAATCATGGCAAGCGCGCTGCCGCGCGTCGCGCACGTGACGGCTTCGACGCTCATCGTCGCAAGCTGATCGATGGGAAGCTGCGCGAGCGCGCGCAGCGTTTCCGAGCGCTCCTCAGCCGGCAGCTCGGATTTTACGTACGCGCGCATATGTTCGAGCGTCTTGACGGCGGCTGCGTACGAATCGTCGAAATGCGTGCGAAGTTCGTCGGCAAGCCGCTTTGCAAATGCCGGTGCGGCGCCGCCGGTATCGACTGCAAAGGTGAGATCGCCGATCTGCACGGTCGCCGGCATCGCAAAATCGCCGCGTTCGCCCTTAGAGGCGTCGCACACTAGGATGCGCTCTCGCTTGGCGTCGGCGCAGATTGCCGCATTCACGGAGTCGTCCGAGGTCGCTGCAATCGCCAGGAAAGCTCCGTCGAGATCGCCGGTTTGGTAGGATCGCTCGCGCAGGTCGATATCATGCTGCGCCGCCAATTCGCGCAGACCGGTTGCGATTTCGGGTGCCACGATGCGCAGGCGCGCGCCGGCACCGTGCAGTGCGATGGCCTTCTTGAGAGCTACTTCACCGCCGCCGGCGACCACTGCCAGGCGTCCGTGAACGTTCAGGGTGACGGGAAAGGGCATTCGTGCGCATGACTTCGCTGGATGACTGCCCAAAACTGCAGTGCATGCGAATCCCCCTGCGCGCCGCATTGATCGGAGCGGCTGCCGCCGCGCTGATCACGCTGCCGGGCCTGGGCATCGGGACTCTGTGGGACAACAGCGAGACCGCCTATGGCGAGGTGGCCCGTGAGATTTTCCTGGCCCGCGACTGGATCGTCTTACATTTCAACGGCGATCCATGGTTCGTCCAGCCGCCGCTCTATTTTTGGATCGCGGCGATTTGCGCGAAGGTCTTCGGCGTAACGACTTTCGCGATGCGATTGCCGGCTGCGCTTGCGACCATCGGTCTGGGAGCGATGACGGCATACGCGGTATCGCGGCAAGCCGGATTGCGCGCAGGCATCTATGCGGGCATCATTTTATCGACGTGCCTCATGCAAGCGATCGTGGGCCGGCTCGCGATCATGGATGCGCTGCTCGATCTCGCCGTGGCTGCAAACATCTTCGCGTGGTTTCGCGCGGTGCAAACGGGCCGAAGCAGCTATTTCATCTACGGTTGGGCTGCCGCAGGTATCGGTTTCTTGGCGAAGGGACCGGTAGCACTGGTCATCGCGCTGCTCGTTATGCTCCCGTATTACCTGTGGGAGAGGCGCGCTACCCATGCGCGTCCGCCGGATTGGCGCGGCTGGGCAGCCGGCTTGCTGCTTTTTGGAGCGATTACCGTTCCTTGGTTTGGGGCGCTCTGGTCGCGCGCCGGCGGCGGCGCGGTTATGGAGCTCTTCGGACACTACACCTTCGGAAGATATACGGGAACGATCGAACGCCAAAGCGGACCCGTTTGGTATTACTTGCCCGTGATCGTTTTGGGATTCTTTCCTTGGATCGCGTTCTTGCCGTCGGCTCTTGTGTCGGCAGTTCGGCGGCTGCGCGAACCGGCGACCACAACGGACGAACGCGCGCTGCATCAGCTCGTGCGCCTCGCGGTCGCATGGATCGTGATGCCGCTGCTTTTCTTTAGCTTCGCGCGCACGAAGTTGCCGAACTACGTTGCGCTGGAACTGCCCGCACTCGCGGTTCTGGTGGCGCTGTATTTCGAATCTGCCGTCAAACGCATGCGCTCCCGCTCCGCGTTGATCTCCACCGCTGCCGTTCCGCTGACGATCTTCATGGTCGCGGTCGCCATCGTGCTGTTTTCACGCGACAATCGTTTGACTGTCGAATTAGCCGTTGCGGCACGCAGCTTGATTTGGGTCGGAGCCGCGATCTTCGCGGGCTCCATCATCAGCTTCGTTACGCTGTTGAACCGCCGGAACGCTTATGCCGCGCCCTACGTCTTAGCCCTAGCGATGGTTGCAGCGTTTGGGCTCTTGGCTTTTATCGTGTTGCCGCAGGGCGACGGGTTCAAGCCCGTGCCCCACCTGGCCGCGGTGATCGACCGCCGGCGCGAACCCGGCGACGCCGTCGCAATACAAAACTTCGCGGGCGGTAACGCCCTGGTCTTTTACACGCAGCCGGGCATCTACGTTTTCGCACGCCCCGGCGAGCCGCTCGGGGAGCATGCCGTCGAGCCGCGCATCGTCATTTGCGGCTCGCCGCGCCTCTGGCTGATCGCTCCGCGCCATAAGCCGTTCACGCAAGCCACTTTTGGACGGACGCGCCGGATCGTCGCAACGTGGGGTGAAGCGAATCTATACTTGTACACCGGCCCACGCTGCGCGTCTTAAATAAATAGGAAGGCTGCGTCGCCCACGCGATCGAGCGTCGCGTTCTCTATGCGAACCGTTCCCGTGACCGGGGCGCCGTGTCTTGCGAATGTAACCTGCAGGGCGTGACGCGTCTCTTGCGAAGCGTTGCGCGTTCCCGAGTGCAACAGGTGGCCGTTGAAAACGATCGCGGAGCCGGCGCTGCAGGTCATGAGGCGCTGATTCGGATGCGGCGTATCGGTATCGGATGGCACGGCGATCTCTCCCGGCAAGTGCGAACCCGGCACGATGCGCGTCGGGCCATTGGTTTCCGTGAAGTCAATCAACGCGACGATGGCCGTCGCGACTTGGTATTCTCCGCGATACCCTTGCATGTAGTCGGCGTGCAGCGCTTGCGCTCCGTAGCCGGGTTTGGGGGCGCGGTACGTAACCGAGCCGATGCGCAGATCGTAGCCGATCACGTGAGCGATCGCCGACAAGAGGCGACTAGATTTCCACACCGGGTCGAATGCGGGGTCGTTGACGAGATCGATCAGGTGCAGCGTGCCGCCGGCGTGCCACGTCGGATCGAGCCGAGCTTGTGCGATCAGCCTCTCGATGGCCGCGCGAACGTCCGCGAGCTGTGCGGCATTCAAAATATCTCGCAAGACGACGTAGCCGTCGCGATCGAGCGCGATTCGTTCGGCATCGATTAGCGCATTTTCTTCGGCGCCTAAGGCGTGAAGTAGCGCTTCCCTTTCCCCGGACTCCAGCATGGGTTTATTTCTTGAGTTTTGCGACGTCCGTCGTGATCACAGCGCCGGCACGGTTGGGACCGAGCGCCGAGCGTATGTATGTGACGACGTTGGCGATGTCGGTATTCGAAAGCGACGATTTCCAAGCCGGCATCTGACCGTTGTAGGTTTGGCCATTGGCTTGAATGGCGCCGGTCTTGCCGTTCAAAACGGTGAGAATGACCTGGTTGGGATCGCCGGTCACGAACGGATTGCCGGCCAGCGGCGGGAAGTTCGGGGGCATGCCTGCGCCGGCCGCGCCGTGACACGAACTGCAATTTTGCGTGTAGACGGCTTGCCCGGCTTTCGCAGCGGGACTCATAGCCGCGGTCGTGCTCGCCGGTGCTTTGGCCGCAGCCGCAGGCGGAGCGGCCGTTGGAGTGTGTTTTTGTTTATCCATGATCGAGAGCTGACTCCAGATCGTCAGCCACCAGATGATCGCGAGCGAAACGCCCAATAGCCACAGGATGAACTTGCGCGACCCTAAGACGCGTGTGGTGCTGCGATCGATCCACGGCAGCAGCAGCAGCACCGTCGTCGCGAAACCCGGAATGATGATCGCGCCCACTATTTCCAAATTGCCCGGCACGAGATTGAGCAGGCCGAAGAGATCGAGGAAATACCACGCGGGATAGGGAGTGAATTGCACCGTCGGGTCGGCTTTCGCGTCGAGGAACGGCGGCCAGAACGTCGACAGCGCCAGGATGCCGATCAGCACCAAGAGTGAAGCGACGGTATCCATGAACAGCTGATCGGGCCAGAAGCGGCCTTTGCGCAGCGGACGCGGATCCTCGACGGGCGGCCCGGCCGATCCGTTCCAGCGGAAGATCGTCAAGTGGGCCGCGACGAGAGCGACGAGCGCCGCAGGCATCAGCCAGACGTGCAATCCGAAAAAGCGGTTGATCGTGAGCGTTCCCATGGTCGTGCCGTCTTGTACGAACTGTTGTATCCAGCCGCCGATGAACGGGACGTTGAGCGTAAGGTTGATGGCGACTTGCGACGCAAAATATGCGTCCATGTCCCACGGCAGCAAATAGCCCGTGAGCCCGAGCACCATCGTGACCAGCAGCAGCAGCACGCCGACGATCCATTGAATCTCGCGCGGCGATTTGTACGCTCCCCAGATCACGGCTTGCAGCAAGTGCAGGAAGACCAGGGCGATCATCGCCGATGCGCCCCAGTAGTGGATGCTCAATACGGTGTGCTGGAACGGATGATCGTAGATGTATTTAGTGGACTCCCACGCCGTCATCGCCGACGGCGCGTAGAAGAACGTCAAGAAGATGCCGGTGACGATCTGCACGATCATCGCGAAAAGCGTCGCGCTGCCGAAGACGTACCAATAGCTCGCGCCGCCGGGGACGTCCTCGGTCAAGAAATTCTTCGTCATGCTGATAAAGCCGGTACGGCGCTCGATCCAGTTCAGCATTATGCGGTGTACGAAATCACGAGACGATCCGGAATGGTCGGCGCGTAGCGAATCCATTCGCACTGTGCGACGCCGGTCGCCTCGCGCAGCGGCAGCGGATCTAATCCGCGCGCGGCCGGTCCGTGGGTAAGCGCGCCGTTCGGATCGTACGTCGAGCCATGGCACGGGCACAAGAATCGGTTCTGCGCGCCTTGCCATTGGTAGTAGCAACCTAGATGCGGACAGATCGGACTGAACAGGACAAAGCCCATGTTGACTATGGGGTAAGGAAGCAAATCTTTTCCGTCCGGTCCGAAAAGGTCGCTGCGATCGCGCATGAATTTCAGCGGATCTTTGACCTTTATGCCCCACACGGACTGCGGCGAACTTTGCTCGGGCAGGTACGCGTCCTTACTCTTGAGGTTGATATCGATGTGGACGGGCGTGTCGGTTGCGGCCTGCAGCTGCGTCCAGCCATTTTCATCCAGGGGAGTCCAGGTGGCGCCGCCGGCGCCGACGTCCGGGATCAGCGAGCCCACGATGGGGATAGCCAGCGTGAGGCCGATGACGCCGCTTATGGCAATGGTCGCATTGCCCATCCACTGGCGGCGGGAAATCTCTTGGGGCGTTTCGGCTTCTTCGTGGCCGCCGGGCCGCGCGTGACTCGACAAATCGCGTCTCCTTCACTCCGATTGTAGGGCGGCATTTCCGCCGCCGCCACGACCAACCTCTTAGCGGCGGAGCAGCGCCTCCCTAGAGTTTGTAGCTGTGCAGCCCGCTTATCCAGAGATTGACGCCGAAGTAACAAAACATAATCGAGATGAAGCCCACGACGCTGACCCAGGCGGTGCGCACTCCGCGCCACGCGTTGCGCGTGTGCAAATGCATGTAGATGGCATAGACGATCCAGGAGAACAAGGCAGCCGTTTCCTTGGGATCCCACTGCCAGTACGCTCCCCAGGATTCATGCGCCCACATCGCGCCGGTGATGATGCCGAGCGTGAGCAACGGAAGCCCGACGGCCACGATCCTGTAAATCAAAACGTCCAGCTGCGCCAAGCTTGGAATCGTGTTGAGCCATTGCGCGCCGGCGTTGCCTTGCGCAGCTGCTGCCGCGATGCCGGGAGAGTCCATCCTGACGGCAACCGTCCCGGCCGCTGCCGCGTCGACGGTTTGACCGGATAGCGATCTTTCGAAATAGTATTTGACCAAGAACAGTACCGACATCACGAACGCTACCATGAACGCCGCGTAGGACGACACGACAAGCGGGACGTGAATCTTTGCCCAGTAGGATTGCAGCGAAGGGACCGCCGGCATCGAGCCTTCGTTCCACGTCACGCCGTAGGCGAGAAACAGCGCTGCCAGTGCGATGACGAAGCCGCCCGCAAACCACAAATTATAACGAAAAGCAAAGATGATGAAGATCGCAACGGAGACTGCCGCGAATAATGAAAGCGAACCGTAGAGGTTCAAGAGCGGCCAGACGTGCGTGATCTCGTAGCGGGCGGTTAGCTGCGCGAACTGCGCGACGCACCCGGCGATGGCGAGCGGAATTCCTAAGTGCTTGAGCCACTCGTCGCGCGAGAAAAAGTACACGAGCAGCAGCAGCGCACTGACGACGTACGCGCCGAGCGCAATAATCATGAGCACTTCGTCTAAGGGCATATGGCTCTGCATGGCTGTTACGTGGCCTCCGCGAGATTGAGTTTCGGCGCCGGCCGGGGCGGTTTGAAATCGCGTTCGAGCTGCGCGACCAGTTCGTTGAATTGCGTCTCGAAAATATCGTACCCTTTGACCGTGGTGGCAGCGAGTGCGATGCGCGCGCCTGCGGGCGCCGGATCGAGCCGGACGAACATGCGCGCGGGAAGCATGTAAAAGGAGATCACGAGGCCCGCCAAGAGCACGAATGCACCGATGCCGACGAGCGCTACGCCCGGATCGTACCGGTACTGCAAGCCGCTGACCAACAGGTAACGCTCCGGCCTGATTCGCCAGCCGCCGCCCACGTCGATCGAAGCTTTCATCGGCACCAATCCCGCACCGGCGGCTTGTCCGTTGTCGAAGACTTGCAGGAAAACGGCTGGATTGTTGATGCGCGGATCGGCTGAAGCTTGGCCGCTCGCGCGATCGACCGTCGGGACGAATTGCGCAACGGCGATCGTGCGCTGCGTTCCCGGAAGCGCGATTTCATCGCCGGTGAGGTAGTCACGGTTCTCCAAGGCCGGAACCCGCGTGCCGCCGTGCGTCACGTGAAAACGTAAAGCGAATCCGTAGCTGGATTGGTAGTACAGCGTGCCGTCCACGTCGAGCGGATGATTGACGCGTATGACGGCTTGGCGCGGCACGCCGTCGCTGCCGGTTGCGGTGACCCGTGAAACATAGTCGATCGGCTGATAGATCATGCCGCTCTTGGTAACGATAGGTTTGATCTTGTACGAAAACCCGTCGAGTTTTATCGACGTCTGCGTGTGCGGCACGGAAACGGTTTGGCCGGCGACGATCGTTTCGTCGCCCGAAAACCCTCGAGCCCAGTAAATCGACGTACCGGCCGCGATAATGACGAATCCCGCGTGCGCGACGAGGACGCCGCGACGCGCCCAGTTGTGTTTGTCCGCAAACGTCCACTCGACTCCGCCGAACTCGCGTTTACGAACGTGCCAGCCGCGCGCGCGAAAAAACTTTTCGACGCGATCGCGAATGTTCTCGGGATCACCCTGCACGTCGATGGACGCGTGCAGCGGAATTTTCTCGATCGCAACGGACCGTAGCGGAGGCAGCCGCGCAGGAATTACCCGCTTGAATGTACACACGGCTAGCGAAAGCAAAATGAGCCCGATGATGCCGACGTAGTACGGCGTATGGTAGATGTTGTCGAGATTCAGCCGCAAGATCACGCGGGCGAGTGGCGCAGCGTAGGCTTGGAAGTATACGGTCGAGTCTTTGCCCTGATCGACGATCACGCCGATCAGCGTCAGGAGTCCCCACACCACGAACAGCACCACGGCAAAGAGCACGTTGCCGAACGTGCGTGTGAAATCGTCGTACAGGGCCCGCATCGTTACGATCTTAGGATACCGAGGCTTCCACGCGCCACGACTTCTCGAGCAGGACGATAATCCACAGACTGGCTTCGTAGAGGACGTACATGGGGAGGGCCATCAGCGCCATCGTCAGCGGGTTTCCGTCGGGCGCCGCGATCGCGCCGAAAACGAAAAACCCGAACAAGAAATACTTGCGGTTCCTTCGCAGGAAGGCCGAGTTGATGATGCCGATGCGTGCGAGTGCCACCATGATGACCGGCGTTTGAAAAATGAGCGCGAACGCCAAGAAGATCAGCAGGATGAAATTGATCGTCGATTCGATTCCGAAAGTGGGCGTCGCGATGTTGTTGGTTATTCCGATCAGTGCGCCGACGACGCGCGGAAGCACGACAAAATGCGCGAAAGCTATGCCCGCCAAGGCCAGCAGCAACGACGGAGCGACGTAGACGTAAACCAAACTGCGCGTGCGCGGATGAAAAGCCGGCACCACGAACATCCACATTTGATATAAGAGTATGGGCAGCCCCAGCACGATCGCCGCGTAGATTGAAAATTTGAACTCCGCGAGGATCGCGTCCGCTGGCCCGAACGCGTGCAGCTGCACTTTGTGGAAGTATGCGTCTTTCAGGAAGTCAATCACGCGCGGCGAGGGGATGAACATGATCACGCCCAGGCCGAAGACGGTGACGAGCGAGATCAATAGACGCTTACGGAGCTCCCGAAGGTGCTCCGTAAAGCTCATTTCTTTTTGGTCCCAGGTTTCAGGCACGGCAGGTTAGCTGCTTAACGTTCCTTTGTCGGGAGTCGGCGGCGGAACGTCTACGCCGGTGCCGGACGCGCTCTGCGGAACGTTTTGCATCACGTCCGCGCGCGCTTCATCGGCGCGCAAGCGCGCATCCTCGCGAGCCTTGGCTGCGGCCGCGTCAGCCTCGGCTTGTCCCACCATGAATTCTTTTTTCGCGAGGCCGGCGCTGCGCGCCAGTTTCGGCAGCTTGTCCGCTCCGAAGAGCAGAATGCCTAAGCCGATCACGATCATGATGATTTCCGGACTTGCCAGGGCGAGAATGGGGTGCATACGATCTCTCCTTTAAGAGGCTTCTTCGATCAATTCGACTGCCAGCCGAGCAAGTTCGGCCTTGGCGGGAGTGTTTTCAAGGTCTTCGATTGCATCTTCCGCCCGCTTGGAGTACTCGCGAATCTTCGCGCGAGTTCGCTCGATCGCGCCCGATGTTCGGATGCCTTCGAGGACGGCGGCGGCTTCTTGCTCTCTTCCCGCATACAAACGCTCGACCATGCCGCGAAATTCGCCGCCGCCGCTCTGCAGGGCCAAAATTAAGGGAATCGTCATCTTGCGCTCGGCCAGATCGTTCCCCACGGGCTTTCCTAGCGCGGCCGCGTCGGCGGTCACGTCGAGCAGGTCGTCGCGCATTTGGAACGCGATTCCGTAGGCGAGCCCAAAACGGCGCAGTGCTTGCACGTCACCCGTGGGCGCGCCGCCTGCGATCGCCCCGCATTCCGCGGACGCCGCAAAGAGTGAAGCCGTTTTTCGCGTGACGATCTGGACGTACGCGTTCAGCGATACGCTCAAGTCGCCCAGCGAACGCAGCTGCAGCACTTCGCCGTCGCAAATCTCGGCGAGCGTTGCCGAAAGAATGTTCGGAATCGGAGGCGGATACAGCGCGGTCACGTTTTTAAAAATCCACGCAAAAAGATAATCGCCGGCCAGGACGCTGATCCGGTTGCCGTAATCGATCGCGGTCGCGTTCACGCCGCGCCGCGTCTGCGCGTTATCTACGACGTCGTCGTGGATCAGCGTAGCGACATGAATCAATTCCATGTATGCGGCCAGCTGCAGATGCCGTTGCGAGTTTGCATCGTGGGCTTGAGCCGCCAGCAGCGTGATGCGCGGGCGCAACCGTTTTCCGCCGGCCGCCAGCATGCGCTTCACCGCTTCGGTGATCAGCGGATTGTCCGTCGTAAAGATTTCGCGGAAAAAAGCTTCGATCTCGTCGTGCCGGCCGGCCTCGACGCGCGCGCTTTGAATCATGGGTTGGTTCCGTAGTGAATCGCGAGCGATCCGCCCATCAGCCGCACGAATCCCGTTTGCTCGAATCCGGCCGCCGCAAAACGTTCGCGCAGCGCTTCAGCGTCCGGATGATGCGTCAGCGAGTTCGGCAGGTACGTGTACGCCTCACGCGACCCGCTTACCATCCCGCCTATGAGCGGAACGATCCCGTAGAAGTAGAGATCGAAGCACGCTTTCCACGCCCGGTTAGGCGCCTTGCTCATGTCGAGGTTCACGAAGCGCGCGCCGGGTTTAAGCACCCGCCGCACCTCGCGCAACATCGCATCGATATCCACGACATTGCGCGTCGCGAAACCCATTGTCGCGCCATCAAACGAGTTATCGGCAAACGGCAGCTGCAGGACGTCGCTTTCGACAAACTCCACGCTGCCCGCGACCTCCCGAAGGGAACGCTCGCGTGCCCTTGCCAACATCGGCTCGCAAAAATCCACGCCCGTGACGCGCAGCGACGGGTCGGTTCGCAGCAAATGAAAGACGAGATCTCCGGTTCCGCAGCATAGATCGACAATGCGCCCATCATGGGGAGCCCGCAGCAGCGCGATGGCGCGCCGGCGCCAGCCTTCGTCCATGCCGATGCTGATGGCGCGGTTCGCCGCATCGTAACGCGGCGCGATCGTCGCGAACATGTCGCGGACGTAGGCGGCTTTGTCGTTGCCGGGCGGACGCGCGGCGGGAGTAGCGCTCATGGGGATGGTTACGCTTCCAAGCGGCGGGCGGCGTTCCTGTGGAAGCACCCCTGGGCACAAGCGGCGGCCGTCGTGATTGTGCTACGTGATTTCACTTTCTTCGCAAAAGCAGGTCTCGCGCGCGATAAAAAACGCGCAGTCGGTCTTGCTTACCGCCTACATGCTTCGACCCGGCCGGATGCTCGACGCGCTCGAGGATGCGGCCCGCCGCGGTGCGCGTGTCACCGTGCGACTCGAAGGCCGTCCATACGCCGACGCAACCGGCGAGCTCGCCGCGACCAATCGAGCGGCGATAAAAGTGCTCCGCCGGTTGGGAGCCGACGCAAAGCTCGCCGACACGAACGCGCGTAACGGTCCCGCGCTGCATATGAAAGCCGCAATCTGCGACGGCGTCGCCTACTTGGACGATCGCAATTGGCCCGGCCGCGGCGACACGATCGTGCGCGACGATTTCCGCGCAGACGTCGCTGCGATCGAATCTGCCGCGCTCCAGCGGCGCGCGGATCACACGCAAGAATTTTGGACGAACAAGCGCGACGCGCTGTGGGCCGAACGCAGGCTGCTCGCTGGCGCAACGAATGCGAAACCCGTCGATGTCGAAAGCGAGTCGTTCGGTACCGGCAGCGGCGCGTACGGCGCGCTCAAATTGTTGGCACGATCCGGCGTCGCATGCAGGCTCGTCGTCGCGCGGCGCGATCTCAACGACAAGTCAAAGCGCGCACTCGCATCGCTCGCGCAAGCCGGCGTTGCCGTGCGCGTGAGCGACTGCGACGAGAAGATGGCGATCGTCGACCGGACGCGTGCGTGGACCGGCTCGGCAAATGCAACGTCCTCGTATGCCAACGGTGTGATCAAATCGAATGGGGTTTACGCACTGATGCGCCTGGCGTGCTCAAGCATTTGTCGCGGCGCTTTGATACGACTTGGAACGCTGCGACTGTTTTCCAAAACGAGTGCATCTAGCTGTGTCAGTAGCAACGCCGGTAGCGAGCGGCTCTCGTCTCGCGCGCTCCGCGCGCTAGGCTCGAGCGTGGTCCGACAAGCTCACCATGACAACGCTTTAAAGGCTCCGCGGCTGAATTCACACGACCTGCGCTGAAACGCGACCCCTCCGTCCCACACGGTCATTTTATTTTGAATAAGGTCTTAGCGTTTTTTATTGTGAGCGATGCGACATCGTCGACTGGTAATTTTAAGAGATCTGCTACGTACTGCGCCGTGACGGCAACGTAAGCAGGTTCGTTGCGTTCTCCCCGATGTGGAATCGGTGCCAAGTACGGGCAGTCGGTTTCGAGCAGCAATCGATCGATGCCGGTGGCGATGACCGCGTCGCGAATCGGTTGCGCGGTCTTAAATGTGACGATGCCGCCGATGCCGAGGTAGAGCCCGAATTCGTCGACATATGTTTTCGCTTGTGCCGTGTCGCCGGTGAAGCAGTGCACGACGCCGCGCATGCCGTCGCGCCATTCGGTGCGCAGGATCGAGACGAAGTCCTCGAACGCGTCGCGGTGATGAAAGATCAGCGGCAGGTTCGCGTCACGGGCGATCGCGATTTGTTCGCGTAAGACGCGCTGCTGAACGTCGCGTGGGCTGTTGTCATAGTAATAGTCGAGCCCGGTTTCGCCGATCGCGACGATGCGTTCGTTCTTGAGGAATGGCTCGAAGGCCGCTCGGATATCGGCCGGCGCGTCTTTGGCCTCGTGTGGATGTATGCCGGCGGATGCATACAGATCGTAGTCGCGCGCAATCGTGAAAGCTCGTTGCGTGTCGGCGAGATCGCAGCCCACAGTGATCGCGGTCTCGACGCCGGCGGAGCGCATCCGGCCCACGGCAGCGTCGCGATCCGCATCGAAAGCTTTGTCGTGAATGTGCGCGTGCGTGTCGATCAGGGACACTAATGCGTCGTTTCGACCACTCGATTGCGGCCTTGCCGTTTGGCCTGATACAACGCGTGATCGGCGCGCGCCAGCAGCGATTCGATCGTGTCGCTGATCGATGCGACCGCGACGCCGATGCTCGCCGTCACTTTGTCGCCGTTCGCGTGGTGGATGTCGGAGGTCGCGATCGCGGAGCGCAAACGTTCGCCCACGGTGACCGCAGTTTCGCTGTTGGTCTCGGGCATGAGCACCAGGAACTCTTCGCCGCCTATGCGGCCGGTGCGATCGTGGCTGCGAATCGATCGCGCGATCGTACCGGCGATGATGCGCAAACAGCGATCGCCGGCGGGATGCCCCAGCATGTCGTTGATCGTCTTGAAGCGGTCGATGTCGAGCAGCAGCACGGCGCACGGATTTCCGGACGCGACGTTGTCGACGCGATCGCGCAGCAGCTGCATGATCGTCCGGCGGTTTGGCAGGCCGGTCAGCGCGTCAAGCGCGGCGGCGCTCTGCGTGGCGGCGATCGAGCGGAAGTCGCGCAGTAGCGGCGCGAGATCGGCGGCGGCTTGCGCGAAACGGCGGCGCGCCAATAGGTGCGCGCTGGAAGCGGGCCGGTGCGCGATGAGCACGCCGAGCAGCTCGTCGTCCGAACTGCGGGCCGCGTCCGCGAACACGGTGTAGTTCGAATTGCGGACCGTAACGGTGGCGTTGTCGGAGCGGCTAAGCTCCGCCAAGGCGCGGCTGCAGAGTTCGACTTGTTCGACCGTGGGTTGATGACCGATCGTCGCCAGCGGCGCGAGTCGCGTTTCGTCGGGCGTGATCGCGGCGAAGATCTGCAGCGTTTCGCGGGCGGTCGGCGTGTGCAGGCTTGCAAGCAGCGAATTAATTTGTGGAATCGGATCGCCCGCACCGAGCATTGCCTGCACTGCGTCGCGCGCCAAGCGCAATCTGTGCAGTTCTATTTGAGATTCGTTCAGCGCGCGAAGCGTGTACGCCAAAAACGGCAGCGGTGCGAGGCTCGCGAGCCCGATGACCATGCCTGCGTGCAGCCAGATGACGGTGCAGACGTATCCCCACGACGTCAGCAGCAGCAAGAAGCCCAGCAACCGGGTATCGCGCGAAAGATTGTGCCAAAACCGGCGCAACCGCACGTGCGTCGCGAGCATGCGCAGCGGCGTCCAGATGCCGTACAAGAACATGTAGAGCGCGAGCGTGTAAAACGCCAAAAAAGCAAGATATGAGGGAATCGAAATCGTGATGGGTACCTGGTAGAGCCGCGCGTGCAGCGCACCCGCGAAAAGCCACAGTATGGCTTGCGGAGCGCCTGCGAAGACGCGGCGCAAGAAACGCGATCCCCCTTCGCTCGATAACGCGAACGGATAGGCGACGAGCGTGAGCGCGGCGGCAACCACCGGTCCGTAGATGCTGACAATCGTCAGAATCAGCGGCAGCTCGAGCGTTATGCGTCCCGGTTCGGCGCTGCGCCGCCGGAAGTAGGCGCCGCGCGAGGTCAGCGGCACGTTGATCCGGGCGAGCAAGGTGAAGAGCACGAGCGCCGCTCCGAGCGCGATTCCGTCGGCGCGGTGCAGATGGGAGAAGGCCCTTGGCGCTTGAGAGGCCGTCGCGGCAACCGCAATCAGGAGCACGCCGAGGCGTATCGCCGGGTACAACGCCCTCCTGCGGCGATCGGCCACGGTTACCTCACCAGTTCCCTTCGCGGAAAGAGTGCGTCCGTCGGGGCCGTCTGCGTCCCCGCAGCGACGCCGCCCCAGCGCAGGGACGTTTCCCAGTTCGCGTCGATCGGTTCGCGCATGCCGAGCTGCGCCCACATTTCGCGTGCGCGTTCGGGCATGAAGGGCGCCAGCAGAATCGCCAGCCAGCGCAGCCCTTCGCACAGTTCGTATAACAGTGCGTCCAGTTCCGCGCGCCGTTCTTCCTTATATAAGACCCACGGCTTGCGTTCGTCGACGGTGCGGTTGAGCGCGGTGACCAGTTCCCAGATCGCTTCCAGCGCATCCCGGAACTGCAGCCGGAATATCAGGTCGCGTACGCGTTGACCGAGGCCGTCGAAGCGCTCGGCAAGCTGCCCGTCCACTGCTTGCGGCACCAGGCCATCGCGGTACTGGGCGAGCATCGCGAGCGATCGCCGCAACAAGTTGCCGAGGTCGTTTCCCAAATCGCTGTTGTAGCGCTGCACGATCTTGTCTTCGGAGTAGGAAAAATCGCTCCCGAACGGCGCTTCGCGAAGTAAAAAATAACGCATCGAATCGGCACCGAAATGTTCGGCTAATACGAAAGGATCGACGGCGTTGCCGCGGCTCTTGCCGATCTTTTCGCCTTCGACTGTGATCCAGCCGTGTGCAAAAACCAACTCGGGCGCCGCTTCGCCTATGCTCCAGAGCATCGCCGGCCAAATTAGCGTGTGAAAGCGCGCGATCTCTTTGCCGATCAGCTGCACGGTCGCGGGCCAAAACTTGCGCATGTTGGGGCCGTCGGGCCAGCCGAGCGCGGAGATGTAGTTCAGCAGCGCATCAAACCAAACGTAGATGACACCCTGTCCTTGCGGAACCGGTATGCCCCAATCGAAGTTGGTGCGCGAGATGCTGAGATCTTCGAGACCTTCGTCTAAGAGCGCCATCATTTCGTTATAGACCGCGCGTGGACGCACCCAATCGGGATGCGCGCGGAAATGTTCCTTTAGGCGGTCGGAATACTTCGAGAGGCGAAAGAACCAGTCGTCCTCCGATAGCCACTGCACCGGGCGTCCGCAGGTGGGACATTTTCCCTCGATCAGTTTGGCTTGCGGCCAAAACGTCTCGTCCTCGACGCAATACCAGCCTTCATACTTTCCCAAATAGACATCGCCATTCGCGTGCATTTTTTCGAAAACTCCTTGCACAACACGTTCGTGGCGCGGTTCGGTCGTGCGGATGAAGTCGTCGTACTCTACGTGATAAAGCGCGAAGAGCTCCTTCCAGCGCGGCACCAGCTCGTCGCACCAAGCCTGCGGAGATTTTCCGGCCGCGGCGGCTGCGGCGGCTACTTTTTGTCCGTGCTCGTCGGTGCCCGTGAGGAAGCGCGCTTCGCCTGCGGCTCGCGCGGTACGGGCGAGTACGTCCGCCACAACCGTCGTGTAGGCATGCCCGATGTGCGGATCGCCGCTGATGTAATAGATCGGCGTGGTTACATAGAAAGGACGCACTCCTTTGGCTATTCCCCGCGAGTGCGTTTTCGCTTGCCCGCTCGCGCGTAGATGTCGCGGCGCTGCCCGAAGCCTTGTGCCGAGAGCGCCTTCGCCACGGCCGCAACGCTATGCGACGTCGCGAGCAGCGCATCGATCCGCTTGTCGAGCTCGCGTTGCGAAAGCGGACGCGCCGCCGGCGGCACGGAGGGCATCACGACGATCGTGACCTCGCCGCGCACCGGCTCCGCGAGCCGGGCGCCGACCTCGGCTGCGGTGCCGCTCAGCTGCTGCTCGAACCGTTTGGTGTACTCGCGTAGCAGAAAGACGCGCGCCGCGGGATCGAGATCCGAAAGATCGCGCAGCGTGCCCCGGATCCGGTTCGGCGATTCGTACCAGATGCTGGCAATTCCGAACTCGAGCGCGCGTTTCAAAGAAGCGCGGCGCGCGGAGCTCGTGCGCGGCGGAAAACCTTCGAAGATAAAACGGCCGAGTGGAAAGCCGGAAAGCACCGCGGCGCCGAGCGCCGCGTTCGGCCCGGGCAAGACTTCCACTTCGATTCCGCGCTCACGCGCCGCGGCGACAAGCTCGACACCCGGATCGGAGATGCCCGGCATGCCCGCGTCGGTAACGACGGCCACCAGCGATTCGCGCGCGCGTTCGAGAATCGGCCCGGTCGCGCCGGGCGCGTTTTGCTCGCGGTAGCTGCGAATCTCTTTGCCGGGGAGCGCGAGCGCGGTCAGCAACTTGCGCGCTACGCGCGAATCCTCGGCGACGACGAGCGTGCATTCGCGCAAGACGTCGATCGCGCGCAATGTGATGTCGCGAAGGTTGCCGAGCGGCGTCGGCACGAACACGAGAGGCATGGCTGCCCGGTTCGACGTTGAGCACATCCCTCCGGGGACGAAGCTCGAGCTGTACGTTAGTCCGTCGTGCCCATATTGCCGAGCCGCCCGCGAGTATTACGACCGCGTAGGCACGGCTTACACGGTTTACGACGCGGCCAACGATCCAAAACTGCGCGAGAAAATGCTCGCATTGACCGCCGGCGATCCCACCGTTCCGGCGATCGTCGCGAACGGCGAGTACGTCCAGTCCGGGTGGGGTTCCCCGCCGCGCGGTTGAACGGTTTGAGTGCCGCCCGGTCGGGCGACGAGGACGCTCCCTAAGGCCGGAGGCGAGGAAGGCCGATACTAGCTCCTGCATGACGTTGACCCGAACGCTTCCGCGGCTCGCGCCTTCGACGGTTAGGCGCCCGCGGCTCGAACGCTGGCTCGCGACGCACGCCGGAATTCCGGTGCGGCTCCTGATCGCGCCCTCGGGATCCGGCAAGACGACTCTCCTTTTGAAGTACGTTCCGGAAAGCGCGATCGCGGCGGGCTATTGCGCGCTGCCGCCCGGCTGCGGACCGGCCGCACTGTTCCAAGCGATCGCGTCGGCCTTGGCGCTGCCACGCGTTCCGCGTTCGCACGACGACATGCTCGCGCTGTTGCAAACTCTGGAAGGCGCGGTTGAGCTGGTCGTGGACGACGCCGACAATGCTGCGCCCGAAGCAAACGCGCTGCTGCACCGGCTGGTGGAGGACGCACCCGACACCGTCAGCTTCATTTATGCTTCCCGCGCGCGCGATACGCTCGATGCGAAAACGTGGATCGCGCGCGGCCTTGCAGTGTTGTGCGATTGGCGCAAGCTCGCATTCGACACCGCCGAAACTCAGCTGCTGGCCGAAGCCTGCGGCGTATCGCACACCGGCGTCGATGTTTCGAGATTGATTGAGGAAAGCGACGGCTGGGCGATCGTACTCAGCGGCGCGGTTCGCTGCGCGGCGGAAGATGCACGCTCGCTGGGCGGCGCGTTCGAAAATTGGCGCACGCGTTACGGCCAGATGTTTACCGAGTTCATTGCAGCCGAACTCGATCGAGCGGAGGAAGAGGACCGCGCATCGCTGCGCGGCATCATGGCCGGCGCGCTGCCCGACGACGAGGATCGCTTGCAGCGGCTGGAAGCGCAAGGACTCTTTGTGATAGACGATGCCGGCGGCTGCCGCCCGCTGCGGCCGATCCGGCATTTGCGCGGCGGACGCGCTCGATCGCCGCAGACGCAACTCGCGCCGATGTCGGCGCGCATGTTCGGCCACTTCGAGGTGCGCATCGGCGGCACGGAGATCGCCTGGATTCGCAAACGCGATCAACAGATCGTAAAATATCTGCTGCTCAAACCGTCCGCATCTGCAACGCGCACGGAGCTCGCTTCGATTTTCTGGCCCGAAGCCGACCGTCAGCTCGCGGCGCAGAGCGTGCGGACCGCCTGCAGCAACATTCGCAAAGCCATTGCGGCGATTACGGGCTATGCAGTGGTCGAGCGGTATTTCCGTGCCGATCCGGACGTCGCGCTCGAGCTTTCACAAGTGGCGGCTGACGTTCGCCGCTTCGGATCGCACGTCGCCGACGGCGACGGCGCGTTCGATCGCGGTGATTTGGAAGAAGCCGGCGCGCGCTACCGCGCCGCCGAAGAGCTGTATGCGGGACGCCTGCTCGACGCCGACGCGCCCGAAGCGTGGTTCGCGGCGCATGCGCAGCTGCTCGAAGATCGTTACGTGATCGTGCTCGAACGGCTCGCGCAGCTGGCATTCGACGAGGGCGACATGAAGGGCGCCGCGGATTACGCTTACCGCGTGCAGCAGCTCCGGCCGGATTCTGAAGGGCTTGTGCGGATGCTCGGCAAGGTTGCGCCGCAGTACCGCATCCCAACCGCTCCGGCTTCGCTCGAAGAACGGCGACGCAACAAGCGCGATAGTGCGTAAAGCGGTTCTCGCCGCGCTCGTGCTCGCGGCGTGCGCCGTGTTAGCCTGGCAATTGGTCGTCAACGCGCAAGGGCGCATGCTCTTGGGAGATTTTCGCGCTTTTTATTGCGGCGGCTCGACGCTGCTGCACGGCGCCAACCCCTACGCAGCAGCACCACTGCTGCATTGCGAGCAGGTCCCACAACCGTTTGGATTGCACACCGCACGCGACCGCGTCGATCTGCCGGCGCCCTTTCCCGGTTACGCTTTGGCGGTCTTCGCACTGTTTGCGCTGCTGCCGTATCCGATCGCGGCCGTGGCGTGGTTCGTGCTGCTGCTGGCGTGCACTGCGCTTGCATGCATTTTCACGGCGCGCTTGATCGATCGCCCGCCGTTCGTTGTTTTGACGCTGCTGGCGGTGGCATTCAGTGTGGCGGTTATTCCTTACGGCGAACTGGCGCCGGTCATTTTGGCAGCGCTCACCGGCGGCGCGTTGGCGCTGCGGCGGGGCGCTCGCGGCGCCTTTGTGGCGGCGCTGGCGGTAATCGCGCTGCTGCCGCACGTGGCGTTGCCGGTTTTCTTGGCGCTGTTTATTTGGAATCGCGCGGCGCGTCTGCCGGTTGCGCTCGTGTGCGTTGCGCTCGGCGCGATCGACTTAGTGATCGGCGGTCCGCAGCTCGCACTCTCTTACTTCACGCGCGTGCTTCCCAATCATGCGGCCTCCGAGGTCGGATTCATCACGCAATACAGCATGACGTGGCTGGCGCAAGGGCTGGGCGTACCGGATCGCGTCGCGCTGGCGGCCGGAAATATTTCCTATCTCGTGATGATCGTGCTAGGCGTTTGGCTGGCCGGCGTAGCGGCGCGCAAGCTGCGGGATCCCGCGTTTCTCTTGCTGATTCCGCCCGCATTCGCCGTGACGTTCGGATCGTTCATTCACTACAGCGAGATCACGCTTGCCTTTCCGGCGGGGCTGCTGCTCTTCGCGCGAACGCAAGGCATGCCGCGCGTCTTGGTGGCCTCGTCGCTCGTTTTGATCGCGCTTCCATGGCAATCGATCGTTACGCAGCCGGCGCTAATGGTTGCGGTGACACTCGGAGCGATCGCGATCGCCGCGGTGGTCTTGCGTACTTCTACGCAGGCGGCGCTGCGCGTTGGTTTGAGCGCGGTGTTGTTTTGCGCTTTATGTATCGTGCTGGCGTGGTATCTCGGCCCGCAAACCGCGCCGCATACGTCCGCAGCGGCATTCGATCCCACGCTCGCCGAAGCTTCGTGGGCCGCGCACATCTCGGACCAAACGTCGAGTTCGGGACTGGTCTGGTGGATTCCGAAGCTGCCGACGTGGATCGGCTTGGTGCTGTTAGCGCTGGGCGGTGCGTACGCCGTCGCGCACAAAGATGACGTAGCCGGCATGGCGATAAAACACGCGCCAGCCGCGCCGTAAGGTCAGCACTTTGGCCAGCGGTCTGCCCGCTTTGGCCAGCACCGCGTCGACTGAGTATTTGTCGAGAACGGCCGCCCAGCGGGGCGTTACTTTTTCTACGTCGAGGTATGCGCGCCAAACTCCGGCCGGAAACGGATCGCATCTGCCGTCGAGAAAAACGCGCAGATTTTTTTTCGGCAGCGCCATGCTGCACCAAGCGAAGTCCTCGCAGTAAAGCCTGTGCACGCCCGGCGCGGCCGCAAGCGCCGAGACCGCAGTTTCCGGCAGCGACGAATGGGCGATCGCCGGGACCTGGTTTAACGTCAGGACGATCGCGAACGCGGCGATCGCGCTCGATCCGATCACGAGCACTTCACTGACGCGTTCGCTCAAGACCACGTTGAGCCGCGCGTGCTGCGGAATGGCGTTGCTCAGCCGTTGCGCGACCATCGGCGCGATGACCAGCGCGCACAGCGGCATGTGCCTGATTGCCGTGAACGCAAGGCCAACCGTTATCGCAAAGAGCATTCCGTCACGCCAGCGTTCGCGCGGCGCCGCCACGCCGAAATAGCATCCAAGTGCGATGAGCGGCAACAGGCCGGCAAAAAACGCCGGGATCGTAAGATCGGGCGGCTGCCATTCGCTGATGGAACTGCGGATCGCGCTGGTCTGCAGCTGCACCGCATAGGCGGGCAAGTGCCACGAGAACGGCGTGAGAAACACCGCCAAAACCGTCCCGAACGTAAGCAGCACGTTGCGTTCCACGCGCACGGTCCACGCCCGATCCTCGATCACCGTGCCGAGCGTCCACAGCGCGACCAGCGCCGGCACGATCAGCGCGCTGGCGTGCACGTTTGCCCACACGACGGTCAGCGGAATGACGAGAAAAACGAGCGGCGATTCCATGTCGAGCAGCAGCATGATGATCGCGAGCAGCGCCCAGCCGAAAATTTGCGCGCGCACGCCGAAGGATTGCATCATCGCAAAGCCTACAAGCGCCGTCGTCAAAGTCGTCACAAACGTTGACGCGCCGCGGCGGTGCGCCCGCCAAGCCGCTACCGCCAGCGCGCAGATGCCCGCCAGTGCGGCAGCGATCGCCAGCAGATAAAAATGTCCGGTCGGAAGCGTGGCGGCGACGGCGGTGCTGAAGAGCCACTCTTGCGGGATCCACCGCGCGCCGCTTGCCGTGAACGTTTCGAGCCCGAGGTGCGACGGAATCGCATGCAACGTCAAGACGCGTTCGCCCAACCATTGCTGCCATGAGAGATCGGCGTCTTGTCCGGGATAATGCCACGCGACCGCCGCGAAGCGCGCGCCGAAAATCGCCACTACCCCCCAAGCGATCCTCATCGGTCCGTCAATTTCTGCAGAAAAATGGCGCCGCCCGTGGTAATCGAGCTGTTCCAGCCCCGCGCGTGCAGCAGCGAAACGAGACGATCGTTTTGGTCGGCGAAAATGCTGTCCACGTTCACGTGGCGCAGCTCATCTGGCCAATTACCCACCGCGTTTGCAACGTCGTGCTGAATTCTGCGCGCCACCAGCGCGACGGCCGGGCGCGGCCAGGCGACGACTTTGGGTTCTACCGCCGTGACCGCAGCGATGAATGCAAAAGCCGCGGCGGCGAATGCCAGACCGTAGGCCGCGAGCGAACCGGCGGGCCGCTCGCGTTTTTCGAGGTAATAGCTGGCGACGGCGTCGGCGACGATCGGCGCGGCGACGATTCCGAAGAACGGCAGGTTGCGCGCGTCGACGAGCGCGAGCGCCAGCAGCGCGAAGAACACGAAAGCGTCGCCTAGCCTGCCGCGCCGCCGGATGCCGTATAATCCGGCAACCACGACGATCGCTGCAAAGCCAAGATCTTGCGCCGAGATTGCGCCGACCCACAGGCGCTCGCGCTGTGCGCCGCGCAGCATCGAATCGAGGTAGAGCGCGTGCGAGCCGTGCGCGGAAAATATTCCGGCGTGCACTTGGACGAGCGACACGGCTACACACGCCGCGGCCACGAGCAGTTTGCGAACGGCTGGCGCGTCGAGGCGGCGCTCGAGCAAACTTGCAATCGCAGCTAGCGTGACGATGAGCGCTCCCATTGTCGCTCCGCCTTGCAGGACGGACCACGCCGCGGTAATCGCGACGATCGCTGCCGAGCTCGACGCGTCGTCGCGATCCAACAGCAGGCAGATCGCAGCTGCGCACAGCCAGGCGATGGGATCGAGGCTCACGCCGGCGCGCCCCATCAAACACAGGGCGATGAACGTTGCCGCTAATCCGACATGCCAATCCGAGGCGCCGCGCAAGCGCGTGCGCCATGCGGCCAGCAGAAGCGCGGCGGCCGCGGTGACCGCGCATAATCCGAGCACGAACGAAAACCCGAACGTGTGCAGCAGCCACGTCGCGCCCTTGCCGCCCAGCAGATTTGGATCGCGCAGTTGCACGAAAAATTCCGGCAGCGCGCGGCCTGCCGAAATGAACGCAGTCGCCACCGCGAACGCGACGATTGCCGCTGAGAAGCGGCCTCTCATTACGATAGCTCCAGGCGGTCGCCGGGCAGCAGGTCGCGTCCCTCGAGCGCGCCGGCGCCGAGTTCGACGACGTTGCGCGCGCCGAAACACGCAAGCGCCGGACGGTTGCGCTTGACGCGTGCGAACGTGCGCACGACGCGTTCCTGCTCGTCGAGAAAAATGACGTCGATCTTCGCGCGCATCAAGAGCGTGTGGATGGCCCAGCAGTCGCGAAACCAGAGCCCTTCATCGGGCTCGACAACCCGGCGCGGAATTAATCCGGCGAAGCGTTCCCACCAGCCGTCCGCAACGCGAACGTTTTCGGCGATGATTTCTCCGGTCGTAAGGTTGCGCAGTTTCGGCACGGCGGCACCTAGCGGAGGATTCCGAGCGGAATCGCCAGGCCGATGGCGGCAGCCAGATACGGCGCGAAAGCGATTGGCCCCGACCGGTGACCGCGCAAGTAATTCAAGGCGACTGCCGCTAGGCATGCAAATGCGAAAACGAGCACGGCCGTTTGCGCGCCGAGCAAAGCTCCGCCGAGCGCGACCATCTTGACGTCGCCCCAGCCCATGCCGCGCCCGCGCGAAAGCATGGCCGCCGCGGCAAATGGCACGAACGGAATTGCGGCCGATACGAAGATGAGCCAATCGTGCTGCCACACGGCGAGAACCAAAATCAATCCGAGCGGTCCCAGCGTGAACACGTCGGGCACCACGCCGCGCGTCGTATCGGTTATCCAGATAGCTACCAGCGCGATGCAGACGACGGCGATCAGCAGAACTTGGCCTTGGTTGCCATGCATCGTGACGATTGCGCCGATAACGCCGCACGCTGCGATCAGCGCGCCGATCGGCGCCTTGCCCGGTTTCGCAGCATCGGGCAGCGGTTCGATCCGTTCGGCAAACCATAAGCCTGCGATCGCGCCAAGGTAGCCGGCGGCGGCAAAGAAGAGCGCTCCGAGTATTGCGGCGGTAATCATTGTGAAAAATAATTCGCGACGAGCGCGCCGAAAATGACGACGAAGATCGCCGGCAGCATGAACAAAGCCATTGGGAAAACCATTTTCACGGGGAGCTTGGCGGCGTGTTCTTCAACGATCATGATGCGTTGATTGCGAACGTCTTCGGCCAGTTCGTTCAAGACTTTGGCGATGTTGGTTCCGAGGCGTTCGGCTTGCGTGATAGCCGTGATCGTCGTACTAAACTGCTGCTGCTGCAAACGCTCGGCCGCGCCGCGCAACGCGTCGGAACGCGAGCGTCCCAGGCGAATTTCCGAAAGGGTCGCTTTGATTTCGTCGCCGAGCGCACCGGGCGCCGCATCGATCGAATATCCGAGTGCGGCATTCACCGACAGACCGGCTTGCACCGTGGTGGCGACCATGTCGAGAAAATCGGGCAGCGATTTCTGAACCTGAACCTTGCGAGCTTCGCAAGCACGCTCGAGCATAGACATCGGCGCGTATGCGGCGCCCGCGCCCATCACCAAGCTGATGACGACCGCCAGCAGCGGCGAGGCGTGGATGAACTCGAGCAGAACGAACGACGCGACTAACCCGAAGAACCCGAAGGCGACGATGCGCGCGCCCATTTGCGCGGGCGTCACCGTGTACCAGCCGGCTTCCATAAGCTTGCGCAGCAAACGGCCGCGCCGCTCCTTCGAAAACAGCTTGTCGAAGGTGCGCATGCCTTTCGAATCCCGCTGCATCCCGCGCGCTTCGAGTTCCTCGAGGGTCCGCTTCAGCGGGCTCTTCTGCGGAATCAGCGAGACCGCGAACAGAAATGCGGCGATCGTTCCGAGCAGCGCAATCGCGAAGATGATCATACGTCGACCTTCAGCATCTTCATCAGCATCAGCACGCCGAGCGTTTCCAGCACGCCGACGATCACCAGTGAGATGTGGCCGGCGTTCGTGAAGAGCAGAGCGTGGCCCATGTCGTGTTCGGTCAGCGCGATGAAACCGGTCAGAAACGGCGGCAGCACCGCTAGGATCGCGGCGCTGGCACGCCCTTCGGCGGTAAGCGCTCTGATTTTGCGCTGAATCCGGCGCCGTTCTTTGATCGTGTTGGCAAGGTGTTCGAGAATTTTTCCTAAGTCGCCGCCCGTTTGCGATTGGATCCGGATCGCGCGCGCCATCATCAACGTTTCGTTGCCCGGCATGCGCACCGCCAAATTATCCAGCGCGTCGTACACCGTTACGCCGATGTTCGTCTGGCCGACGACGCGCATGTACTCGTGACGGGCGGGATCGGGCATTTCCTCGATCACGATCGTGAGGGCTTGGCGCAGACCCAAACCGATGCGGACGCCGCTTGCGATCAGGCGCAGCGCCAGTTCGAGCTGCTGCACGAATTGATCGAGCCGCTTGCGCAATTGAAATTTGACGTACATCCAAAATCCGCCGGCTGCCAAGGCGGCGCAAAACGGAAAGAGCAAAATAGCGATAACCGGCGAGGGGCGCATCACCAAGACGATCATCAGCCACAGCACGACCGCGGCGATCGCGACGCCGATAGCGATGTTGCGCGGATTAGCGGCGATGCCGGCGCGCTCGAGAGTATCTACGAACTTCTTGAGGTTGCTCGAGTCGGAGCGGAAATCGAACCGCGCGGAAGTGACTACCATAGGGCGCCCGTCGAGGCCAGCGTGGAGAGCGAGCGCACGTCATATTCGATTCCGTACTCGTCGAAGCGGCGCAAGCACTGCGGTTGCACGCCGGTGTATTGAAATTCGCCCGCGACTTTGGAATCTTTGTCGACGCCGTGCTGCTGGAAGCGCATGATCTCTTGCATGGTGACGACGTCGCCTTCCATGCCCACGATTTCGCTCACCGAAATGATCTTGCGGCTACCGTCGCGCATGCGCGCCGTTTGCACGATCAAGTCTACCGCGCTGGCAATTTGCTCGCGGATGGCGCGCACGGGCAAGTCGAAGCCGGCCATCATGACCATCGTTTCCATACGCGAGAGGGCGTCGCGCGGCGAGTTAGCGTGAGCGGTCGTCAGGGAGCCGTCGTGGCCGGTGTTCATCGCTTGCAGCATGTCGAGCGCTTCGCCGCCGCGGCACTCGCCGACGATGATGCGATCGGGACGCATCCGCAGCGAGTTGCGGACGAGATCGCGGATCGTAATCTCGCCGCGCCCTTCGATATTCGCCGGGCGCGACTCCAGGCGCACGACGTGCGGCTGATTGAGAAAGAGTTCGGCTGAGTCTTCGATCGTTACGATGCGCTCGCGCTCGGGGATGTAGCTCGACAGAATATTCAAGAAGGTCGTTTTGCCCGAGCCGGTTCCGCCCGAAATGAGGACGTTGAGGCGGCCTTCGATGCACGCGCGCAAGAAATCGAGGATTTGCGGAACGGCCGAACCTTTTTCGAGCAGATCTTGCGCCGTCAAGCGTCGCGTACCAAAGCGGCGGATCGTAAGGGTTGCGCCATCGATCGAAAGCGGTTCGACGATCGCGTTGACGCGCGAACCATCGGGCAGGCGCGCATCGACCATCGGCACCGATTCGTCCAAGCGCCGGCCGAGCGGCGCGATGATGCGTTCGATCACCAAGCGCAACTGCTGTTCGCCGGTGAACTCTTTGGTCGTGCGATCGATCTTGCCGAGGCGCTCGACGTACACTGTCTTCGGCCCGTTGACCATGATTTCGGTGATGGACGGATCGGTCATGAGATCTTCGAGCGGACCGAGCCCGAGCGCTTCGTTGATGACCTCGTCCTTGAGCTGCGCGATCTCTTCGGCCGTTAAGTCCTTATGTTTGTTTTCGCTCAGAATTTGCTGCGCGATCTCGTCGATCTTGACGCGCAGCTCGGCGAGCTTCGCCGAGTCGCTATGCGCCTGACTCGCCTCGACGAGGTTCACTTTTTTGGCGAGCGTATCGTGAATGTCGGTTTTGACGCGGTCGCGCGGCGAAATCAGGACCGACTCTTTGGATGCCTTACCGTTGCCCGAAGTTTCGCGCGTCTCGGGAACTGCAGGCCGCGGCCGCATCGCCGAGCGCGGTTCGCGGCGGCGGTCCTGGATGAAACCGCGCGCCGAAGGCAGCAGAGCTTCGATCTGGGGTTCGGGTTCGATGCTGCGCAGCGTGCGCTCGAGGTTTTGCAGAGCTTTGTTGAACGAACGGTCGCTCATGGGCGGGAGCTCGCCGATCACCTTGACTTCAAGCGCGCGTTCGATCTCCGAACGCGACGAGGTCGGAGTGCCGTCGCGGCAGTTCGTTAGCAAGACGATGCGCGTAATTGGAACGCCGAATTTTTTGAGCTCGCCGATCATCGTGCGCGCCGACGTCAAGCCGAGCAGCGTCGGTTCCGAGATGACGATGAAGCGCGTCGCGCGTACCACGAACGGCCGGACGGGCGCGGCAAACGGGATGGGCACGTCGGCCAGTATGCACTCCGTCGTGCTGACCAGCGAACTTGCCAGCTGTTCGACGTCGTCGAAGTTTATCGTAAACGCCGAATCGTAGGTGGGCGCGAGTTCCGCAAGCGCTACGCCGTCGGTGCGCGTCAGCGCAAGCGACGAAGTTTCGCGCGATATGTCAAGCTCGCGCAGCGCGTCGAACAAAATGGCGGCGCTGCGCCGCCCGGAAAGATCGCCGTCAACCAGCGCTACGCTGCGGTCGGCGCGAATGGTTTTCGCCAGCTCCGCGCAGATCGTCGTGGCGCCCGAACCGCCTTTCGCACCGATGAGTGCGAAGATCGGGCCGTTCACGGCGGGCTCTGTCCGCCGCCCGGCGTCACCCAACGGTCGCCGTCGAGCACCTGTACGCCGCTGTAGGCGGCGGGAGCGGACGGCGCCTGCGCGCCTTGCCGGCTTTGGTTCTGCATCGCCAACTCTTTGAGCGCAATGGCGGTCGCGTCAAGCGGGGCCGGAGCCGAAGCCATCGCGGGGCCGCTGGAACCATCCGGGAAGTGCAGCGCTTCGACCGGCGCGGAATTCAAAGGTTCGCGCGGTGAACGTAACGCTAAGCGCAAGACCGTATTGAGATCGGCCATCTCGAGCAAGTCCACTTGCTTGGGCGTTACTTCCAGCGTGATGGTCGTCGAAATCTGCGCTTCGGGCGGCGGCGTTGCGGAAGTATTTTCAAGCAACGGACCGACGGCGAGCACGCGAATGCCGCGCAAAATTGTCGCGGCCGGCGGCGGCACGGCGGTGGATTTCGGCGGAATGGCGACGACGTCTACGCGATCGCCCGGTTCGATCAATCCCGACACGCCTTTAACTTTGTCGATCGAGATGCTGACCGCGCGCATTCCCGGCTTGAGCCGCACGGGCAGGCCGACGTCGGCGGGGTGGCCGACTTTTGAGAGCGTGATCGTCGAGCCGGCCGGAATCGTGATCAATGATAACGCGCCGATGACCTTCGACGGATCTGTGAGCGCATCGGGTTCGACCGCGGCCGCGGGTCGCGTGGCCTTGGCAAGCATTGCCGCGGTTATCGGTATGCGCGCCGGAATTTCTTGGGCGGCAACCAGAATCTCGGTCGGCTGATTGTTCACCGCGCTCGATCGTTGAATTGAAGAGAGATAGTTCAGCGTCAGCCAGCCGGTAAGCACGGCGACGACGAGCGCGACGATGAGCGTCGTTCGGCGAGTATTCATGGCAGTAACCTCAGATGGGCGGCGCCCAGCGCCGCGGTGCACAGCGCACCGGCGAAGATTGAAACCGCATAGGGCATGGCAAGCCCGTTGGGCGGACGGGCGGGTGCGATGCCGGCCAGCAGCGGAAGCGTTACCGCCTGCATGTTGGCATAGGTTGCCTGCAGCCGGCCGCGCACGGTTGCGTACGCTACTCCGATGACGCCGCCGCAAAGCAGTGTCAGCAGAACGAACGACAGCGCCGCGGGATAGCCTAGCGTGCCGGCGGCGGCAGCGAGTAACTTCACGTCACCGCCGCCGATCAGTTTGAACGAGAAAGCAACGGTGCCGGCGAGTAGCACGGCCGCCGTCAGCGCGAGATCGATGGCTGCGCCCCTCCATCCGAAGAGTGCCGCATTTTCGATCAGCCCGCACGCGAACAGAGCGCCGACGAGTACGTTCGGAACTTTGCGCGTGCGGACGTCGCAAACCGCCCCCAGCAACGACGCCACGAGGACGGTTATGAGCGCTAGGGTCATGGTGCTAGAGCTGAGTGTTTACTGAGTTGAATGCATTGCTGACGTTTTGTCCGAGCGTCATCACGAGCACGATACATACCGCGGCGATCAGCGCGACCATGATGCCGTATTCGACCATCGTGGCGCCGGAATCGTCGCGAAGCAGCGACACCAATGTTTTCACGTAATCTGTCCTCCAAGTTTTTAGCCGGGGCTGAAGGGAGAGAAGACAGCCCCGGCTAGGTGTTGTTTCTAGTCGATCGAGAGTTACAGCGCTGTGTTGACGCTGTTGAACGCATTCGAGACGTTCTTGCCCAGTGTCGTTACGAGCACGATACAAACGGCGGCGATGAGTGCGACCATGATGCCGTATTCGACCATCGTGGCGCCTTCGTCGTCGCGAAGCATCGCGAGCATGTGCTTGATCATAGGACCTCCGGTTCGTGTGTGCAGATGTGTCATCGAGCGGGGTGCGGCGTCTGCTCGAGGGGGACGTTTGCTCCCGCGTTGGGAGCGTTGATGACGAGTTGCGCCGACGTCGGAATGATGCCGGGCAACGAAGTGGCAACGATTTTGAGGATCGTCCCACGCTCGTAAGCGGACGCGATCGGGATGATTGCCCCGAAACGCCCGTTGACGTCGGTGATGACGTCGTGACGGCTAACGACGATCGTCGGAACGTCCGTCGATACCGTGGCCAGAAGCGTGATGGTGACCGGAGCGTTTGGCGGTGCGCTGCCCTCAACGTCGATTGCCTCCGCGCCTTGCACCTGTCGGGCTACAAGGGATATGAATCCGTGCGCGACGGCGTTCGATTGAGCGACGAGTGTGCCGGCAGACCCTCCGGGCCGCAACCCAACGACGTTGCCTGGCCTGGAAGGGAGGGTGGAACTAATCCCAGCCCCGGCTGCTAAAGCCGAGAGGCTGGAAAGCATGAGCGCCGTGGTCAGAACCAGGGTCGTTCGCAAATTCCGTCTCCTATTCGGTGGCGTCATCATCGCATCGCTGGCCCCGCCGTTCAATAGAAAAACGGCGGTTTGTACCCACTCTTTACTGCCTGTCTATTGATTGTTGACGTGTTAACGTATCTCTGCGTGGGATAATCGTTGACGTTACGAACCGGAAGATCCGGCTCGTCTTTTATCTATCGGAGGTCAGACGGCCATGCGATCGATGTTCTTAGGAATAGCCGGCGCGCTAGCACTCGCGGTCCTCACGGCGGGGCCCGCGGCCGCGCAGTCCGAGACCGTCCAGCTGCTCTCGGTCCAGTCGGGGCATTCGGTCCTGCTGCAGACGCCGGGGTTGACGCGGGTGGCGGTCGGCGACGGACGCATCGCTGGCGTCGTGCCGATAGGCAGTTCGCAGCTCGTGATCAACGGCAAGGCGCCGGGCCACACGACGGTCTTCATCTGGGAAGGCGGCGGGCGCGTCACCTATGAGGTGACGGTAACTGAACAAGAGGTCGATCAGATCGCGCAGATGCTGCGCACGTCGATCGACGAGCCGCGCATTCAAGTGGTGAGCTTCAACCGCTCGGTGGTCGTGCGCGGCACCGTCGCCGACGGCGCGCACTTTCAGATGCTCAGCGATATTTTGAGCCGCTTTGATAAATACGCGCAATCAGAAAAATATTCGATCGTCAACGCCGTTACGGTGGCGCATCCGCTGGGCGACCTGCAACACGATCTCGCGCTGCTGCCGGGCGCCGGCCAGATTCGCGTGGATCCCGACGGCAAGGGCAACGTGATCGTCAGCGGTCACGCGCACGACGCCGTTACCGTTGCGGCGATTCTCGAACGCGCGCGCGGGTTAGCCGGCCCTTACCTTGCAAGCGACGGAAAACTGATCGATCGCATCAGCACCGACACGAACAGCCAAATCGACATCAAGGTATACGTTTTGGAAGTCGACAATACGGCCGCCAAAAATCTCGGCGTGTCGCTGCAGTCCGCCAACTTCAATGGGTCGAACAATACGTATACGGTCAGCTCCACGCCCAGTTTCCCGGTGGTCGAGGGTCCCGAACCGTTCGGCGCAGGGCTGAAAGTCGGCGCATTCTTTCGCACGATCACGCTCGCCCCAACCCTGAACTTAATGCTTCAAGAAGGTCACATCCGAATTCTTTCCTCGCCCGATCTCGTCACCATGCCCGGCATGCCGGCGTCGTTTCTGGTCGGCGGCCAGATTCCGATTCCGATCTCGACGGGGTTGGGAGTGGTCAGCATCCAGTACGAAAATTTCGGCGTGCAGCTGAACGTGACGCCCATCCTGTTGGGCAACGGCGCCGTGCAGGCGCAGATCGCGCCGGACATCTCGGATCTCGACTTTGCCGACGGTGTAAACCAAAACGGCTTCATAATTCCCGCGCTCAAGGAAAGCAAGTTGTCGACCAACGTGATCACGCAGCCGGGCGAATCGATCATCATGGGCGGGCTGGTGCGGCGCGTTGAGACGCGTACGATTCTGAAGATTCCGCTGCTCGGCGATTTGCCTATTCTCGGGAAGCTTTTCCGGTCGACGAATTACCAAAATAATCAGAGCGACGTCGTCTTCGTGATGACGCCAGTCATCATCACGCGGTAGGAGTGGTGCGGGATTTCATCGCGCTGCTGCGCGACGATAGCGGCGCCTCGCTGGTGGAATATGCCATGATTGCGGCTGCCGTCGCGCTGCCGTTGTTGATGCTCGGCGCGGCGATCGCAACCTCGGCGGCGACGCAGCTGACGACAACCACGAACAACCTGCAGAAGCTCGGTACGAATCCGCCGTGAAACGATTTCAGCGCGGAGTGGCCCTTCCGGAAACGGCGCTGATGATCGGCCTGGCGCTCATGCTGATTTTGGGCGCCACGCAGATCGCTATCCTCAGCGTCACCCAGTTGAGCGCCGACGGCGGCGCGTTCGTGGCCGCGCACATGCTCGCGGCCGAACCGACGTCGAGTCCGCTGGCCACCGTGCAAGGCATTTTTCCAGGAATAAAAGCCGGCAATTTGAGCGCTTCGAACGCGGGCCAGAACTTAGAGCAAGCCACGGTTACGACGTCTGCCGGCGGTTTTTCGCTGCCGGGATTTCCGTCGAGCTTTCCAATTACGGGCAGCGATCTCGAAGTCGCACCCGCGGCCGTGGATGCGAGCGCGCAAACCTACACCTTTGGGGTAACCGCGCAGCTCTTAAATTGGTGCCCATCTCAAATGAGCTGCACGTTTCCGAGCACGCGGTCGATCTATATCGCCCATACGCTCGCGACCGGCGGTAACGGCGTCAACGGACAGTTTTCGGAATGGAACTGTCACGCGGGCTATCTGGGTTCGATCAGCTTTCCGAATGCCAGGCCGACGCCCGGCGCAAAATGGAATCCGCTCAATCCAGCGTCGGGCGCCGAGTACACGATTTACTCTTGGGATACGGGCACGCCGTGCAGTTAGGGAATCTGGAGCGCCAGCGCGGCCAAACGATGCCTTTCTGGGTGATCGGCATCCTGATCGTTTTGACGCTCTTATTTTTCGTCGCGAATTACGGCGCTTCGATTATCTGGCAGATCCGCGCGCAAAACGCCGCGGACTCCGCCGCCTCGACGTCATTGACCGTGCAAGCCAATCTGTGGAACGAAGAAAACACCATTCTCTACTCCGCGTCCTTGGACGAATACCGGATGCGCGTCATAAATCAAGCGATTCTTAACACGATTAATAGTGCGACCAATGTCGTCGGCGGTTGCACGGGCGCACAGTGCGATCAGGATTATGCGTCACTGGTAGCGGAGTACAATGCCGCTTTGAGCGGCTACAACGCCGACATTCGGCTGTTGCGGCAAGGCAACAACTTCACCGAAGGCGGCCAGCAGTCGGACGTTAAGAAAGCGCAAGCGCACATCGGCAGCAACTGCTCCGCCGGCGACTACATGTGCTCTTTCAGTTACACCGCGCTCGACGTGAGCAACGGCAACGGACAGGGCAACGGAAAAGCGCTGCCGACCGAAGCCGATTACGTCGCTTGCAAGAACGTTCCGTATGTTGCGCCGCTGCTCTTCAAGCTTGCGAACAACGCTTCGTACAAAGTCATCGGCCGCGGCGCAGCCGCCATCGTGCCGGTGCAAACCGAGGCCTTCGATCCGGGAACCGCTATCAACCCCAGTACCGGTGCGGTCTATCAAGCCACGGAGACACAGTGGGCTTCGGGCTACAGCGCACCGGCCTATTGGGTAGACTTCAGCGGATTGACGGTCAATCTGCGGTGGTATGGACCTGCTACGATTCGTCCGTATATGGGCAACTTGACCGCGGGATCGTACACATGCTCTTAAGGCGATCGCGCGGCCAGACGATGATCGAAATGGTCATCATGCTGCCGGTCGTGCTGCTGGCGCTGTTTTGCATGATCTACTTGGCCAAGTACGCCGTGGTGAGCGAGCGCGCCGAACTGGCGTTACGCTACGGTCTCTTAACCGGATTTGACACCGGCGCGGGCGCATATAGCGCCGGCAACATCTATCAAAATATCAACCTCGCGGGTCTACCGGCGCCGTGCGCTACCGCGCCGCCGGAGGTTTTTTCAAACTCTTTGCCATTTCCGGGGCCGACGAGCGCGCCGTTTTGGCAGCCGGATGGCTTCCCGACCCCGGAGAGTGATTGTCACACCGTCGCGATCGGGCTGGGCGGTGCGCAATTTCTTGCCGCGCATTATATTGCGACCACGCTCGTTACAGTTGGAGCGTATGTGAACGTGCCGAGCTACCTACAACCGCTGCTGGGTGCGGGCCCGCAGACGGTCCACAGTTCGGCCTCGTTTACACACGCGGCATATCCCGGGCTGATCATGTATTGCAGCAATGAAGTCTACAATCGCGTTTGGGGCGCGATCACCGCGGGTGGCACGACCGGAACGCCGCCGCCGAACCTGGGAAACAAAAATGGCTGCTGATTCGCGCGGCACGCTCGTGCCGGTCAGTTTCTCCGGGCGCCGCGCGCAAGCGATGCCGTTCGGCACGCGTGCGCGCGTTGCGCTCGCCCAAGGCGACGTCGAAGGTGGACTCGCGCTGACTGGTGTTGACCGCCGCGCCGGCACAGCAATCTACGCTCTCCGGATCGCGAATCAAAGCGCTACGCCGTTACGCGCGCGCATGACATGCTCGCGAAATCGTGAGATGCCCGTGTTAGCCTATCCGCTCGATGTGCACATTGCGCCCTTCGCGATTGCAGAAACGCTGCTGCCGGTGCGGCTCGCTGAAGTCGGCCCGTTCGATCGCGCGATCGTCAAAGTCTCGGGCGCGGACATAGCGTTCACGCTCGAAGCGCCCGCCCCACCGCGGGCGAGCAAACGCAAACGCTGGCTGAAAGTTACGGCGGCCACGCTGGCCGCGGTAGTCGGCGGCGCGTTCGGCGCAGCGGTCGCCACGCCGCGCATCGATCTGCTCGCCGCGCCCGCGCGCGCGTTTGCAGGCGCTCCGCTCGACGTTCCGTACGCATTTGCGGGCTGGGGTTCGATGCAATACACGCTGCAGACCAAAGACGGGCGCCAGCTGGCGGCAGGTTTGCTGACGCAGCGCCAAGGCACGCTGCACTTTGCATTGCCGCGTAATTCGGGGTCGCAGCTCGTGCTCGCCGCAAATCTTGCCGGACCGCTGGGCACGGTGCAAACGTCGCGCCGCGTGGTCATCGACGAAGCGCTGCCTGTGAAGACCGCGAAGACGCCGGTTCCGCCGCGCATCGAATCGTTCACGATCGTTTCGCCCCTCGTGCGCGCTGGGTCGCCGCTGCAAGTGCATTACTCCACGAACGCAAGCTCCGGACAAGTTTGGCTGATCGACGAAACCGGGCGCTTGTGGGCGAGCGCTGCACTTTTTGCCGACGGCACGAGTACGCTAAAAGTACCGCAAGCCGCCGCGGGTCAAAAGATGCGCGTCGTTCTGCACGCGCGCAACGGGACCGCCGATGCCGTTTCGACGCTGGGCGTTTTAGTGCAGCCCGGCGACACCGTCGCAAGCAACACGGCAGCGGCGTCCGCGAATGGGCCGCTCGCACTCGTGCTTTCGGCGGATCGTGTTGCACCCGGCGACGACGTGACCGTGACGCTCAAAGGCAACCACGGTGACTCGCGCGTGTCGTTGACCGATGCAACCGGCAATACCGTCGAACAGGGCGATGTTCCGGCCGGCCAAGACGCCGTTACGCTAAGCGCGCCGAGCGTAAAAACTGAAACGACGTACTATGTGGTTGCCAACGTTTCGTCGGGCGTTTCCGAACAGAGCCTCGTCGAAAAACTCGTCGTATCTCCGCGCTAGCTCCGGATGACGGACCAAATCTGCGCGAGCTTCGGCGGGCGTCCGTACAGCAGCATGCCGACGCGATAAATTTTTCCGGCCAGCACCGCGATGCCCCATGTCGCTGCGATGTTGATCGCCAGCGAAAGCATTACTTGCCAGGCGGGAACGTCGCTGACGACGATGCGCGCGAACATCACGAACGGCGCGATCAGTGGTACGAAGCTCGTAATGATGACGACGGGCGTATCGGGAGCTGCCAGCGCAGTCATGGCGATGAGGAATGCGGCGACGATCGGGATGACGAGCGGACCGGCGAGCGCGCCGAGATCTTCGGTGCGGTTGACCAACGAACCGACGGCTGCGAACATCGTCGATACCTGTAAATAGCCGAGTAAAAAGAACGCCGCAAAACCGGCGAGGTCGGCGCTCGACACGCTCGAGAGTGAAAACGTCGTCGCGCGCGAGCTGTCGGCGGCTTCGAGCGCGGCTGGAGCTCCCGGATGCGCGCCCAGCAGAAAACCGATCGCTATCCAAATGATCATCTGGATCACCGCCAACGTGGCGGACGCGGCGATCTTGCCGCTGAGCAAAGCGCTGGGATTTACGGACGCGACCAGCATTTCTGCGATACGGCTGGTCTTCTCTTCAGCGACCGAACTCATGATGAGCTGGCTGTTGATCATGATCAGTATGTAAAGGGAAAAGAGCATAATATAAGCGATGATGCGCGCATCGTTGGCTTGCGCCGCGGTGCCGAACTTCGAATTGATCGCGCGAACCGTGACGGGCACCTTCATAGCTCTTCCGAGATCCGTACGCGACAAGCCGGTAGCGATTTGCAGCGAGATCGGCAGCAAATCGCGGCGCAGGGAGCTCACGCTGATGTTCCCAGGGTCGCGCGCATAAACGATGACGTTTACGTTGTGCCCGGATCGGCGCAATACGATAATCGCGCTTATTTTGTTTGCGTCGCTTAGATCCGAGGCCAGGACAGCCGTTTTGCCCGGTATGGTGCGAACGACGTGATAATCTTTGCGCAGCAGCGGTGCCGCTTGTGAAATGAGCGCAGCGTCGCCCGCGAGTGCGACGCGGTTCGCCTGGCCCACAAGCGAGTCCATGTACACCGGCAGTTTTATGAGCGCGCCTATGCCGACTGCTCCGATGAGGATGCCCACGATGAAGATACGCGAGCGCAAACGGCGCATGATCTCGGCAGAGTAAACCGTGATGAACTCGTTCATGCCGCGCCTTCGATCGTGCGCACGTAGATGTCGTGCAAAGACGGTTCGATCGCCTCGAAGCGCGTGACGGATTCGACGGCGACCAGATCGCGCAAGATCAGCGGCAGCTCCGTGTTCGCCGGTACTTCGTACAGCAGCGCACCGTCGTCGCTGGGCAGCGGATGCCCTCCGGCAACCGTTTGCAGGACGCGGCGCACGGCTTCGCCTCCGGGCTCGATGCGGATGACGCGGGTCGTCCAGGCCGCGCGCAACTGCGCGAGCGTTCCCGACACGCGATTCTCTCCGTTCGTAATGATGCAGAAGCGATCGCACAGTTGTTCCAGCTGCCACATCTGGTGGCTGGAAAGAACGAGCGTCGTCCCGTTTTGCTGCAGGTCGCGCAGCGTCGCGAGCAGCATGTCGGCATTCACCGGATCGAGGCCCGTGAACGGTTCGTCTAGGACGAGCAGCTCGGGATTGTGTACCGCGGCGCACGCGATTTGCACTTTTTGTTGATTGCCTTTGGAAAGCTCGCCGCAGGGGCGGTCGACGTACTCATTCAGTTCGAGGTTGTCGATCCAGCGCTGCGTACGCGCGGTTACGTCGGGTTCAACCAAGCCGTGCAGGCGGCCGAAGTATGCGATCTGTTCGCGCACTTTCATGCGGCCGTACAATCCGCGCTCTTCGGGCAAATAGCCGAACCGCCGCCGTATGCGTGCGTCGATCGGCGCACCTTTCCACGCGATCGAGCCGCCGTCTGGCATGTAGATGCCGACAATCATGCGCATCGTGGTGGTCTTCCCGGCGCCGTTTGGTCCGAGCAAGCCGAACGTCGAGCCGGCTTCGATTGAAAACGAAACGTCGCGCACGGCGCGCACGCTTCCGAACTCCTTACGTACGTGCTGGACTTGCAGCATGTTTTGGCGTCGTCACGATCATGACGATGGCTGCGACAATGAAACCGACGTAATACGAGAGATCGCCGAATTGCGGAAAGGCCGCGGCAAACGGACCCGTATACCACACCTGATCCCAAAATGGAATTGACGCGGCCAGACCAATTATCCACGCATACAGGCCCGTCCGGAAGCGCGGACCGGATTCGAGTTCTTTCGGCGGAACGATCTGACCGCGGCGCTGCAGCCAGTCGATGAAGACGACGGCAGCCCAGGGTGAAGCCCAATACGAAAGCAGCAGCAGAAAACCCGTATACAGATTGGCGGTCTCTTTGGAATTTGCACCGCCAGAGGCGATCAGCGCGCCGAGCATTCCCACGACAATCGCAGCGCGCCACCGGGCGATACGCACATGTGCAACGATTCCAACCACCAGTCCAACGGCGAGTGCGAACCCGATCGCGGCCATCGCCGGCAGGTGCGCAACGCGGAAGAGCAATGCGGTCAAAGCGGCAAAAATGACGCCGGTTGCAATTGGAGCGCGCAGCGATTGGGTGGGAAATTTGACGACCAAGGCGGCCATCGCGCCCGAGTAGAGGTTCATGCAGTTGGCGGTCAGGGTTCCAAGTACTACGCTGAGCAAAACGATCGTCGCCACAAACGGCGGCGCGCCGACGGACTGCAATAGATTATGAATCGCGTCGGTGGGAGTAGGGTTGCTCAGGTTGATGCCGCGCACTGCGGTCACCGTGGCGGCGCCCATAACTTCAAGAACGATGCACGGGATCACCGTGCCGAGAAAGGAGTACCACCAGATGCGCCGCGGGTCTGCACTCGCGGGGAGGTAGCGCGAATAATCGGAGGCGCACGGCACCCAACCGGTTGCGTATGAAAACCCGAGTGCGGTCGCCAAGATGACGCCGCCCATTTCGCCGCCGGCCGCAAACGGTGCATGCGCGTTGAAAGTCGCATGCCAGTTCGCCCGTGCGAACGTAATAATGCCGAGCAGCGCAAAACCGCCGCCCAGCAACACCGAACTCACGCGCTCGAACCAGTGAATCATGTTGTAACCGTAGACCGCCAGCAATATCTGCAGCAGTAACATGATCGACAGCGCGAAACCATAGGGCAAGTGCGTGATCGTTTGCAGTGCGTACGCTCCGAAGACGGAGTTGATCGCGAACCAGCCCACACCCGCCAGAAAGCTCAACGCCGCCGGCAGCGCGTTTCCATACCGGCCGAACGCCAGCCGTGAAGCGACCATCTGTGGCACGCCGTAGCGCGGGCCGAAGGTTCCGAGGACTCCGAGCAGCGCGAATCCCAGCAGATTGCCGACAACCAGGCCGAGCGCGGCGCCGGTCAAGCTCGTTCCGTACAAGGCGACCGCAAATACGCCGACCATCCACGTCGCGATCTCGGCATTCGCTGAGAACCACAAGCCAAAGAGCTGCCGCGGGTTGCCGTGACGCTGCTCGGGCGGGATGTATTCGATGCCGGTCGGTTCTACTTCGAGGACTTGATCGCGATAGACGTGATCGGTCATGCAGCGGTGCGCAGCTCGTCACTCGTTACGAAGCGCACGCCTTGTTTCTCCATCTCCGCCGTCGCGGCGGCTTCGTCGCCCGGATGCACGTTCACAGGTGCGATCGCGTCGCTGATCACGAGCGTTTCGAATCCGCTCTGAACCGATGCGAGCGCGGTTTCCTTCACGCAATAATCCGTCGCCAAGCCGGCTACGAAAATACGGCGCACGCCGCGCTCGCGCAGCCGCTCTGCTAAATCCGAGTTTTCGAACGCGCTATAGCCGTGCCATGGGGGCATCGTTCCTTTGCTCAAGATCTCGTCGACATACGCGAGATTCATTTGCGGCGCGAAACCGGCGCCGTGCGTGTGCTGCAGGCAATGGTAAGGCCAGGTGCCGCCGTAGTCTTTGAAATGCGGATGTTCTTTCGGATGCCAGTCGCGCGTGGCAACGACATACGCAAAGAGTGGCATCACGCGTTCGAGCGGCGCGAAGATACGGGTGCCTTCGGCCGTCGGCAGCGCTCCGCCCGGCAAGAAATCGTTTTGGACGTCTACGACGATAAGCGCGTCACCCGATCCGACGGTTTGCATCGTTACCTGCTTTGAATTTGCGCGATCCACATTTCGACCGCATTCGCGGCCGCGGGCAATATCGCGGAGAGATTTTCGTGACCGCTCTCCGTTACCACGACGTCATCTTCAATCCGAACGCCGATCCCGCGGAAGCGTTCGGGAACCGTGCCGTCGTCCGGCTGAAAATAAAGTCCGGGCTCAACGGTGAGCGCCATGCCTGTTTTCAGCTTTCCGTACCGGTAGTTTTCGGTGCGCGCTTTGGCGCAGTCGTGCACGTCGATGCCCAGCATGTGACTAGTTCCGTGCAGTGTGTAGCGCCGGTAATATTGTTTTTGTGGGTCGAGCGCTTCTTCGAGCGAGCATTTTAGAATGCCCAAGTCGATCAAGCCTCGTGCCAATACGCGCATCGCGGCCCGGTGCGGTTCCAGGAAGTCGTTGCCGGGCTTGACCTGCGCGAAGGCCGCGCGCTGCGCTTCGTACACGAGATCGTATACGACGCGCTGCTCTGCGTTAAACCGTCCGTTCATGGGAAGCGTTCGCGTGACGTCTGCAGTGTAGAGCGATTCCGCTTCGACGCCCGCATCGACGAGCAACAGATCGCCTTGACGCAGCTCGCCGTGATTGCGAATCCAGTGCAGCGTGCATGCGTGCTCGCCGCCGGCGGCGATCGTCGAATAGCCGACGTCATTGGCTTCGATTCGCGCCCGCGACCAAAATGCGGCTTCAACCTCTCGCTCTGAGCGGGCGCGCGGAAGAATGCGAATGATGTCCTCGAAGCCGCGTTTGGTAATCTCGACGCACGTGCGCAGCTCGCCGATCTCGTACTCGTCTTTGATCAGCCGCATCTCCGCGAGATACGTGGCCAGCTCGGCGTCCTCGTCGACGTTGCGGATCGTTGCGCCGCGCGACCGCAGCTCGTCCAAATAGGCCTGCGTTTGATCCATCGGCCGGCACTGGTCGACTCCGAAAAAGAGTTGGCTTTCGTCAACGCCGCGGTGACGCCCGACCCACAGCTCGCCGTGCGCGCGATCGGCGAAAAATGCCTTGTCGCCGCGATTGTGCGCGGGCACGAAAAGCACGGACTGATGCGATCCGCTCGCCGGCTCGAGCACGAGCGTCGAACCTGCTTCGCCCGGTCCAACCAAGTATGCGAAATCGCTCGAGGATCGGAAGCGATAGTTCGTGTCGTTGGACCGCACTTTTTCCTGGCCCGCCGGAATGACTAAGACTGCATCCGGAAAATCGCGCGCGAGCTGCGCGCGCCGTTCGGCGAATCGCTCGGTTTGTTTGGGGCGGGCGATGGTGATCGGCGCCTCCAGCCAGCCGCTCGACATGAAGTCGACCAAGCCTTGGGGCGTATCGGGATCGTGGCTGGCCCGCGTGGGAGCCGCCGGCTCAATTTTGTGCGTGTCCATTCTTGGGGCTATTTCGCGGTCAGCGCAGCTTGGTCTTGGCCTGCGCACGCTTCGCCGGGCTCAGGGCACGCTGGGGCGGCTCGGCTTTCGGAACCTCGCTCTCGACGACCGCCGGCTCCGGCGCGGGCGCCGAGGCCTCTTCGGCTTTGGGCCGGGTGTGCTTGAGATTCGCGAGGGTCGCCTGGAAGCGCTTGGCTCCGGGGTCCCCGCCTTTTCGCGTTCTTGCCATCGTCTCTATGATTGTCCCCAATGCCACGGGGTTTCGTGGCTTGTCTCCAGCTGTGAAGGGGTTTGGGGTTGTCGGCTGACGCCACTAAACATGCCCGTGGCGGCGGACGACACCCCCGAACCCATATGAAAGTCATTTTCACTTTTGGCCGTTTTGGGGTAGAATCTGACCTCAGCCCACTCCGCTTAAAATAGAAAGTGACCGTTCATGTTGGCACAGGTTGGCAAGCCCGCCCCCGATTTCAAACTCAAGAGCACCAAGGGTGCGACCAGCTCGAAGGACCTTGGAAAAGAGATCTCGCTCTCCGATTACAATGGCCGCTGGCTGGTATTTTTCTTCTATCCCCTCGACTTTACGTTCGTTTGCCCGACTGAGATAACGGCGCTCTCGGATCGCTACGACGAGTTCAAAAAAATCGATTGCGAAATCGTCGGCGCTTCGACCGATTCGGTATTCAGTCACTGGGCGTGGATCAATACGCCGCGCGAAAAAAATGGAATTGCGGGACTCAAGTATCCGCTCGTTGCCGATTTCACCAAGGAGACCGCGCGTGCGTACGGCGTGCTCAATGAAAGCAGCGGCGCGGCGCAACGCGGCCTCTTCATCATCGATCCGGAAGGCGTCCTCAAGTACGCGGTCGTGACCGACGACAACGTCGGCCGCAGCGTCGAGGAGACAATCCGCGTGTTGCAGGCGCTGCAAACCGGCGGCCTGTGCCCGGCCGAGTGGAAGCCCGGCAAAGCTCTGTTGCAAAAGGTCTAGCGCCTTTGCGGATGCGCAGCCCTCTCCCGTCGCTGGAGGGGGTTTCAACTTGGATCAACGGCGAGCCGAAGCCCGAAGAGCTGCGCGGCTTTCCGGTGCTCGTGCACTTTTGGTCCATCACGTGTCATCTTTGCCACAATGCCGCCGACCAACTGAAAATCTGGCGCGAGCGCTTCGGCAAGGAAGGCATGGTCTTCATCGCAGTTCATCAGCCGCGTTCGGAGGCGGAACTCGACGTCGAAGTCGTTCGGAAGGACGCGCTCGAAGAGATGGGTTTCACGCAACCATGCGCGATCGATAACGAGCACACGCTCGTCGAGCGGTTTCAAAATCGGTTCGTTCCTTCATATTATGTCTTCAACCGCCGGCACGAACTGCGCCACTTTCAGGCGGGCGACAAGGGGCACGATCGCCTGGAGGCGGCGATCGCTCGCGTGATCACCGAGCCGGCCGAGGACGAAGTCCTGCAATGATATAAAGCGGCGGGATGAGCGTCGCCGCGCTGGCGGTCATCGCCGTCGCGATTCTCGTTCTGGTCGCGCTTGCCAAACGCATCGGCGTAGCGTATCCGATCCTGCTCGTCCTGGGTGGAATCGCGATTGGCTACATTCCCGGCGTTCCGCTGGCGCAAATGCGCCCGGACCTCGTATTCTTGGTATTCCTACCGCCGCTGCTCTATTGGGAAAGCGTTACGGCGCCGACCAGCGGTTTCCGCGCAGGCGCAGCGTGGATCTTCCAATTGGCTTTCGGATTGGTCATCGCCACGACCGTGGCGGTCGCGTTCATCGCGCATAAAGTCGATCCGAGCATAGGGTGGCCGGCAGCGCTGGTCCTTGGCGCGATCGTCTCCTCGACCGACGAAGTCGCCTTCGCGAGCCTCGCCGACAAACTGCACGTACCGCGCCATCTCATCGCGACCATCGAAGGCGAAAGTTTGGTCAACGACGCGACGTCGCTGATCATTTACGCGGTCGCGATCGGCGCGGTCCTCGGACAGGTTTTCACGATCGGCCAAGCGCTCGAGCAGCTCGTGATTTCGATCGTCGCGGCAACGGCGATCGGATTTGCGGCCGGCGCGGTCGTCGTAATCGCTTGGCATTTTACGCGCGACGACGAGCTGCAGCCGATCATTTCGCTGATGGCGCCGTATCTGGCGTATCTGCCGGCCTATCATTTCAAAGTCTCCGGAGTGCTGGCGGTCGTCGTGGCTGGACTCTTCGTCAGCCGTTTTACGCCGCGCGTTTTAACGCCGCGCGCGCGCCAGCGCGCGACCGGTTTTTGGGTCACGATCGTCTTCGTCGTGAACGCTTTCATCTTCGTGCTCGTCGGTTTGCAATTCCATCCGATCATCACGAGTCTGTCGCAGTATTCTACCGGTCACTTACTTTGGCTGGCAGCAGCGGTTTGCGCGACCGTGATCCTCGTGCGGATTGCGTGGGTGTTCACGCAAGCGCTTCTGCCGATCACCAACGAACCCGAGCACGAAAGAGGCAAAGCGGACTGGGCTCACGTCAGCGTACTCGCCTGGAGCGGAATGCGCGGCGGGATCTCGCTCGCGGCCGCGCTGGCGTTGCCGTTGACGATCGGGGCGGGGCCGTTTCCGCAGCGCAGTCTGATCATTTTCTTGACCTTCGCGGTGCTGCTTGCAACGCTGGTCGGCCAAGGCGGATCGCTACCGTGGCTCCTGCGCGTTTTGCGCGTGCGCGACGACGGTGCCGACGAGCGCGAGGAACGTTTGGCCCTCTCGCGGATCGCGCGCGTCGCGCTCATCCGGCTTGCGGCGCTACGGCAAACATGCAAAATTCCGGCTCCCATCGTCGCCACGCTGCAGAGGCATCATCGGTCGCGCTGGCGCGAGTTCGCGGACGCCAAGGAAGGCGAGCAATATCGCCGGCGCGTCACCTCGCTCTACCGCGAGATCGAACGCGACCTGCTAGGCGTTCAGCGCGAAGAACTTGTCCGCTTGCGCAACCGTGGAAAGATCGACAACACGGTGATGCGGCGAATCCAAGCGCTGCTGGACCTAGAAGACGAAGAGATCAGCTTGCTCAGCACCACCGGACACACGGATATCGATCCGGACGGATGAATTACTCTTCGCCGTCGTAATAGTCGAGGTGTTCGGAGCGCATCATCCGCCGCTCCGGCGAATAGACGACCCATTTTTGGCTGTCGGGATAGTGGCACGATTCTCCGATCGGATTATCGGCCACGACGTAGAGCACCAGGTCTTCGTTTCCGTCATTGATCAGTTGATGGGGCTGATCGGGCTCGAAGATGAACGCGTCGCCCGGTTCGATGGCGGTCGTCCCGCCTTTGTGCCGTACGGTGCCTTTGCCCGAGATCACGTGATAGAACTCCCATTGCATGCTGTGCGAGTGATACGGAAAGGGAAACTTTCCGGGCGCAATGCGCGCAATCTCGATGTCAAAAGGATGACGTTCGCGCAGGTCGGTCGATTTTGGCTTGCGTCCCAACGCCTCGGAGACTTGAATGCCCGAGCCGCTGAACTTTCCTTTTGGAGACGCCCAGGTGAGCTCTTCGAGTTCATTCGTGTTCACTTTGCGCATGGCGCAGAGTTCGTAATCATCGGCCGATCTCCTGACGACAGGTTTATGGGTATAATCGGACCTATGAAAATCATTTTTGTTGCCGCACGATTGTTGCTCGGGCTGATATTTTTGGTCATCGGCCTCAACGGATTTCACCCGTTCATTCCCGCTCCGCCGCCACCGGGCATCGCCCTCCAATGGCTAACACCGATGATCACGTCACACTACATTTGGTTCACGTCCGGCGTCCAAGTTATCACGGGAATCATGCTGCTAACGAACCGGTTCGTCCCCTTGGCGATCGTGACGCTGGCCGCGGTTCTGGCGAATATCTTGGCCTACCACCTCACGATGCAGATCGCCACGATTCCGCTGGCATTGCTCACAGTGCTACTGTGGCTTGTCGTCGCGTGGCCGTTGCGCGCATATTTCTCGCCGCTCTTTGTTAGCCAAGTCTCGCCTGAGGTTCGATCGTAATACAATGCAAAAAATAGAAAAACTCGATATCGATGCTTTGAACGAGCGTACGACGGCGAGGGGCGTTAAGCCCGTTTCAATCCAAGCCGGCGTTCGAACTCGGCAAACTTAGCCAGAAGCTCGGCCGGTTCACGCCTGGTCCAATCGCGAAGAAAGTCCATGTCCACTTCGTCGATGCCCCTGTTTGCAACGCTACGGCCGCATTAAGAGCGGTGTAGTCATCCCAATAGTAAAAATGTGCGAGGCGATCCCGCACGCAATCGGTGCGCGTGAGAATCCGAAGGCGCAAGCCGCCGCGTTCGAGGATGCACGTGTCCTGAACGTAGTCGCCGCCGACTGCCAGAGGCCCCTTGGGTAAGTCTACTGTAAACGCGATGCTTGGATGGGAAAAAATCCGCGATTTTCCGACCCGCTGAAAACCGATTGAATGAAGCGCAAGCTCGGCATCTGCTAGCTTATCGCTTGCATCTAAAACAAAGTCGGCGTCATCTGACATGTAGGCCTCGGGCGCATAGATTGCAGCCGTACTGCCGCCCGTTAATACCCCGGATATTCCGCGCGCGTTGAGCGCGGCGGCGACCGCAAAGCATACATTCTCGAGCGTGGCGTTTGGCCCGATCACAGCGGTTTGTTTCGACGTCTTGGTCTGAGGCGGCGCGACTCTTTAACTTGTGTGTATTGCGGATAACCTTCGGCAAGGCGCAACAGAAGGGCCCGAAGTTCTTTCGCGGCTGGGTAAACACCGTGAACACCGTCGAACACCGTTCGTCAGCCAACAACGCATTCGAATTCCGTTGGGGCCACCATATGCGCAGAGAATTCGCGCTCGAATGGTCACCCC
>PLLF01000001.1 GCA_003140855.1 Vulcanimicrobiota bacterium | reverse complement strand
ATTTTCGGGCTACGATTATCTTGACGTTGCGGTAGGTTATTTTAACCTACGCGGTTGGTCACTGTTCGCTCCTATTGTTGAAGCGAAGCAGTTGGATTCACGACCGGTTGTGCGTGTTTTGGTTGGTATGAGTGCGCCGACGGCCGAGGAAGAGGTCCAGCACCATTTGCAATCTCAGCTTGCGGGTTCGGACGATCTGAGCGAGGACATCGACGTCGCGACAGCGAGGGAGAGGCGCAGGGCGACGATTGACAAGTTTAGGCAGCAACTGTCTCGTGGAATTCCGAACGAATCCGATTTGGAAACTTTACGTCTCTTGAAGCGTCACCTATCGGACGGCCGCGTTAGGGTGAAGCTCTTTACGCGCCGTCCGTTGCACGGAAAGACCTACATATGCTACCGAGACGATTTAAACAATCCGGTTACTGCGTTCGTAGGGTCATCGAATTTAACGCTTGCGGGCCTTAGGCAAAACTACGAGCTCAATGTAGACGTTCTAGACTCCCTCGGCACCAAAGCATTAGTGGACTGGTTTGAGGATCGCTGGGCTGACCAATTCACGATTGATATCACTGATGCTATGGTAGAACTCGTAGAGGAGTCATGGGCTGGAAATGTCCCGCCCACACCGTACGAGATCTACCTTAAGGTGTGCTGGCACGTATCTCGTGACGTACGTGAGGGTTTGGCGGAATACAGCTTACCACTACGCCTTCGCAATCAGTTATTGGAATATCAAGCCAGTGCGGTGAAGACACTGGCGCGGCGGATCGAAACTCGGGGCGGTACGATGCTCGGTGATGTCGCAGGACTTGGTAAGACAATAACTGGGATAGCGGTCGCAGCACTACTGCACGACGATTGCGGCGATGTGCTCATAATCTGTCCAAAGAATCTCACGCCTATGTGGCAATCATATCTGGACACTTATGAGCTTTCCGGAAAGGTTGTGTCCTATAGTTTGGCGGCTAGGGTGCTACCTCAACTGAGACGCTACAGGTTCGTTATCATTGATGAATCACACACACTTCGCAATGACGCACGCCAGGACTATCGAGCCATCCGTGATTTTGTGAGAGCAAATGATTCGAAAGTGCTTTTGCTTACGGCAACCCCTTTCAATATTCGCTTCCGCGACGTTGCAAATCAAATCGCGCTGTTTCTTAGGGAGGACCAGGACCTTGGACTGCAGCCATTGGCGGCACTACAGAAGGACCCGCGCCTTGCGGACCGCGCCGATGGAAAAGTGACCACGCTTGCGGCATTCAGACGATCGGAGGAGCCCGAAGACTGGAAGCGGCTCATGTCTGACCACCTTGTTCGACGGACGCGTTCATTTGTGCGGACCAATTACGCGAAGCGTGAAGACGGCAAGGAATTCCTAATATTTGAAGATGGAACGAAATTTTCGTTTCCTAAGCGAGAGGCACGCCCGATCGATCATGAGTTTGATGAAAATGATCCAGCGGTCTTAATGTCGTCTGATTCAACCCTGGACGCCATTGATGGGCTGCTTTTGCCACGGTACGATCTTGCTAATTACGTGAATACTGATCAAGGGCTATCGGAATCTGAGGAGCTATTGGTCGAACGTTTGCGGAGGGCTAGAGGACATCTGGTGGGTTTTGTACGCACGGGTCTGTTCAAGAGACTTTCCTCCTGCGGCTATTCATTCTTGGTGTCGTTGGAGAGACACATAGCGCGTAATGAATTGTGGATGCATGCATTGCAGCATGATCTAGAAGTCCCAGTTGGCTCAATAGTAGACATTTTGGATGCGCCGGATGGTGAAATCAGCACCGCTGAAGTCGATACCGATGTGGACGAAAGTGATTTACCGACAGATGGACGTAATGATTACGAAACCTTGCGGGAGCATATGCCGCCCGGGATCACATGGATTCGCCCAACTTTGTTCACACCGCAGTTGAAGAAGGCGCTTTCGGAGGACACAAATGCCCTTAAAGGGTTGGTCAGTGAGTTCGGACATTGGTCTACGAAAGAGGATTCCAAGATCCGAGAGTTGGTTCGGCTAGTCGGCAAGACTCACGGAGAAGAAAAGGTCCTCATTTTTACTGAGTACAAGGATACAGCCGATTACGTCGCCGGCGCGCTTCGGCAGCACGGTATAAAATCGGTCGAATCGGTAAGTGGCCAGAGCAACGACCCGACACTTATGGCGCGGAGATTTTCGCCAAATTCGAATACCGCATTGCAAGGTGCGCCGATTTCCTCGGCTGATGAGATTCGAGTTCTTGTTTCAACCGACGTCCTTTCGGAAGGCCAGAATCTCCAAGATGCTCACATCGTGGTGAATTACGATTTGCCCTGGGCAATTATTCGGCTTATTCAACGGGCGGGACGTATCGATCGGGTGGGCCAGCGAGCAAGTACCGTCTTCGTTTACTCGTTTTTTCATGAGAACGTTGAGGCTGTCTTAAATTTACGACGGCGAATTAGGGAGCGCTTGCAGCGCAATGCGCAGGTCTTTGGGTCGGATGAGTTGTTTTTTGGAAGCAAAGAAGAGATCGCCATGATTGAAGATCTTTACAATGGCGAACTTCCAGAAGATGAGGCGAGCGCGGAAAATGATGCTTCCTCGGTGGCGTTCGAGATATGGACGAAAGCGGTCGCAGCCCAACCCGGCCTAACTGAGCATGTTCAGGCGCTTCCTGATTTGGTCTGGACAACGAGACCCGTCCGACAAAATGAATCAGCCGGCATTGGTTGTTTTGTGCGCACTGAGCGGGGATTCGACGGTTTTGGCTATGCTAGCGCGGGTGGCGAACTGACTCTTCTCACTGGTCATGAGGCGCTAGAATTTTTTCGCTCCGAGGCGGACACACCAACTCTGCCCCGCCAGCGTGAGCACTTTGAGCGGGTCGCGCAACTGGTCCGCGGCCCGCTAAAGAAGCCCGAGCTAATCCAAGGGCGGTTACGTGGTGTTCGAGCGCGCATTTATAAGCGGCTGAGCGGCGATCTTTTTGCTATGAGTCCGGAATTTGCCGGTGCAGTCGAAGCGATTTATCAGATGCCACTGACCTCCGAGGCCGATCAGCGACTCAAGGCAGCGCTTGCAGCGGGCGCTTCAACCCCGGATCTTGCTACATTAGTATCTTTGCTTCACGCGGAGGGTCGCCTAGTACTATCCCAGACGGCGGCAAGTGATCCGGTGCGAATTGTTTGCAGCATGGGTGCTTCGACGAATTGAAGACGCCGTCGGAAATCAGTAAACGGCTAAAGTTGCTTAATAGCGGTGACTTTCGACAGCTTTTCATCGAAGAGCTTGGCTGGAACAATCCTGATGTCTCGGCAATCGACACGGAGGTTGAAAACGAACGCTTTCGACTGGAACCTGTGGCGAATTTCAAGGGCATCCGCGTCTGGAAATGTGACAGTCTTCCCAATGCTCGCGTTCGCCGAGCCTTGGATCGACATGCCAGTCAAGTAAGCGAAGAGCGCCTGATCGTCTTTTCCGACGGCCGAGTTCAAGAATGGCAGTGGCCAATGTCCAACAATACGCAGGGGCGAGGCCGCTCCCGCCTCGTTGCGCATCAGCACAGAGTTGGCCGCACGACCGAGGCGTTACTACAGCGCCTCAAAATGATTGAGGTGAAGCTGGATGAGCCGGATCCTTCCCTCATCGAGATGCTTACGAGGTTAAGGCAAGCCCTTGATGCGGGAAAACTCACAAGAGCTTTCTATCCAAAATATTCCGAAGAACAGCAGAAGCTTTTGGAAGCCATCAAAGGGCTTCAGGCAGGACCCGATCGCGAATGGTACAGCGCCTTGCTTATGAATCGGCTGATGTTCATATACTTTCTTCAGCGCAAAGGGTTCATGGATGGCGACCAAAACTACCTGAGCAACCGCTTGAAGAAGGTCCGCGAGTTAAAAGGCAAGGATCGTTTTTACGGTTTTTACCGCGATTTCTTGATACCGCTTTTTCATGAAGGCCTTGGGTCTAGGTCGCTATCCAACGCGGAACCTGCCGTTGCCAAACTGATCGGTGATGTACCTTATGTAGACGGTGGAATATTCTCAATGCATTCCTTGGAGATGAGCGGAGAAATAGAGATCAAGGATTCCGTCTTCGAGTCTATTTTTCGTATTTTCGACGCGTTCCAGTGGCATCTGGATGATCGCCCGACTGGAAATCCTAAAGAGATCAATCCAGATGTTCTAGGGTACATTTTTGAACAGTTCATAAACAATAAGGAGCAGGGAGCGTACTACACCCGTGAAGATGTGACGGGGTTCATGTCGGCATCCTCCGTGGTCCCGGCGTTCTTAGACCGTTTATGCGGGTTGACGGGCATTAACATTTGGCAAAAGGCCGCCCAAGATCCGAAGCGTTATGTTTGGACGAGCCTTTCGTATGGTGTGGACGAGCCATATCCAAGTGCGATAGAGAAGCAGAGGGCGTTCTCGAGCCGGCCTGCGTGGGGAAAAGTGGCACCTGCTTCGCATGCGTTGCCCGGAGAAACTTGGTGGGAGGTAGACCATCGTCGAAATTACTACTGTGCATTGCTCGATCGGTTGGCTGCGGGGGATGTCAAGGATCTTGATTCAGCCGTAACGGCAAATATCGATCTGGAAACGCTTGCCGCCGATGTTATCGACGCTATCGATAGCCCGGTAGACATTATCGCGTGTTGGCAAGCGTTGTCGTCGCTTAAGATCATTGACCCTACCTGCGGCTCCGGAGCTTTCCTTTTCGCCGCTTTAAAAATCCTGAACACATTATATTCGGCGGTCCTTGATGCAGCCGAAGCACACGTGTCAACGTCGAATTCTGCTGAGCTTGAAGCCATTGTGGAGGCGGCCGCGAGGCATCCAAGCCGCGAATATTTCTTGCTAAAGCATGCCGCGTTATCCAACTTGTACGGCGTGGATTTGATGCGCGAAGCTGTCGAGATTGCGCGCCTCAGGTTATTCCTCAAGTTAGTTGCTGCGGTCGGAGATAAAAATCAGCTTGAGCCGTTGCCAGACCTTGATTTCAACATTAAAGCTGGAAATATTTTAGTTGGGGCTGTCACCCCCGAATCGTTCGGTGAATCCACAGAAGGCATGTTTGCGTACGCAGGTTTTGAGGAGGTCCGTGAGACAGCGAAAGGCATTCGGTCGGCATACGAGGCTTTCCGAGAGGCCCAGGAACGCGGTGACGACGATGCGGTTCGCAAAAACCGCGAGGATCTAAATAGGGACCTCGCTCGCGCGCGTCGACTGTTTGACAAGCATTTTTATCAGGAGGCTGGGGCTGGAATGCCTTTTGAACAGTGGCTTGCAACACACCAGCCGTTTCACTGGTTCATTGAGTTTCCCAAAGTGTTCGACCAGGGTGGGTTTGACGTTGTAATTGGCAATCCGCCCTACGTTGCAAAATCAAAAATAAAGAAGTACAGCTATCGTGGTTTCGTTACAAATGCGCTGGCCGACATTTATGCTCCATGCACGGAGCGTGCCACTCAGATACTGAACGAGCGCGGCCGGCTGTCGCTGATCTTGCCCATATCGTCGCAGTTCGGGAAGGATTTCGCAGTGCTGCGGTCGTTGTTAGGCGAGCGATTTGGTGCCCTTTGGGTGAGCACGTTTTCTCGTAATCCGGCCGCGTTATTCGACGCCGGATTGGGCGTTCGATCAACAATCATAGTGGGTGCCGTGGCCGGAGAACGTGGCGTTTCGGTTACGAAGACGCACCGCTGGTATGACGATTTCAGGCCCGCCCTTTTCGAAACGCTCGTATATTACGGATTGCCTAGAGAGATATCGCAAGCTGGCTGGATCAGGCTTGCGAATCCAGGTCTAGTTGAATTGATTCAGCGACTAGAGCCGGGCACACAATCTTTGGGTGGCAGGTGCATAAAACGGGCAGGCGCCGCCTTTGGCTTCAAACAGATTTGCTTGTATTGGATATCGCCATTTACTGATCCGCCACCGGCTTATACGCGAGGCTGTAAGGCCGCGGTCCAATCGGAGGTCGCCTATATGCGGTTTCTTTCCGAGGATGACCGGGATGTATGTTTCGCCGTGGCCGCATCTAAGATCGCATTTGTGTGGTGGTCCTGCACAGCGGATGACTTCCATGTGACATTAGATGGACTCGGCAGCACGCCGATCGATCCGACTCGGCTACCAGATATTGTCAAGACAGAATTGATCGAACTAGGAAAGAAGTTGCGAAGGCGGCAACGGGATCATTTGCTATTCACCCCATATGCCAACAAATGGATGGGAAATTACGTGATGTCAGAGATGCGGGATCTGACTGACCAGATCGATCAAGTCTTGGCTCGCCATATGCGCTATGAGGAGCTCTTACCGGCCCTTGAACACGCGTACTTCTGCGCTTACAAGCCCACCGGTGATCGGCCAGGTACGCTGCGACGCGACCCGTGTTTGGCACGCGCCGGGAAGCCTAGTTGATAAGCGGCCCGCTTGCATTTTATTGCAAATAAAAAATACTGGGGACACTCGTTACGATTCACGCCAAGGCTAATTTCGCGAGCAGATATTCAGCCCACCTCAGGGCCGGCAAACGGTGGCATGATACGTCCGTGCGGAAACTTTGTTTGAGTAAGGCATTTACCGAGGGCGTAGGTGCGGAAAAGTTCGCATAAAGAAGACAAACATGACGCAGACAATACCGACGTAAAAGGCCCCCGGGGTGCCTATAAAGCCAAGTAGAGTTAAGGTGGGATACGGGGCCTTCCTGTACCACGTTGCGAGCGCAGATTCGCGAAAACGTTGCCGCATTACGCTCGACAGCCGAGGCTTTTGTACGAAATTGTCTGTGTCACGTGGTCTAAGGACCAGACTGCTCCCAACTCGATCTGATGATAAAAACGCTACGTCATAATTATGGGAGAATAAAGTCTGTGCGCGCCCGATCAACTGGAATGACCCATTCGCATGCTGCCCCGAATCTTTTCGACGCCCTGCGCTCCCGGTTCTCACCAAAACCCGGAGGCGGAATCAGGACAGCATGTGATGGGTCAGAGTCGTCGGCACGCATTTCGACGCTATAACCCTGCTCACGAACGAAACCAGCAGTTAGAGCAACAATGCCATGTATCGGCGTTGCGAGCCGCCATACGGTTTCGATTGTTGTCAGAGATGAACAGTGAACTGAAACCTCTGCACTTTCGTCCCGCTCTTGAAATGCAGCAGACGACAGTCGATAAACACCGTTTCTCTCGATCCAATGATCCGGGTGAATTCTGCGCCATAGTACTTCATCATTTGGCGGCTGAATTACACCTGGTAACAAGAAAAACCGTTGTTATGGAGTTAGCAGACCAGCCGCTCGTGGAAGCCAACTAGGATCATATGCGTTAAAGGCAGTCTCATCGACTTCACCGTTGGCAAAAAAGCGAAAATGTTGCACAACACCGTCAGGTCGAATATACAGTTCAACCTCTGTATCAGCATTGTCCCATTCAAACTGCACGCCACCACTAGCAACTGGGACAATGTTAATGTTAGGCAAATCACGATGCGATAAATCATCTAGAACTTGAATCGCGATCTCGATCGCATTCTGTGACATTTGATAACTCCCATAACTGTTCCAATTTTCGGGTAAGTCTAAGAATTGATACAGTCTTGTCACAGAGGTGCGAAACCACGCGTTTCCAAAATGCAATACGGGGCTACGTTGCGCCTTCATTTCGTATACAAAAGTTTGGCCGCTTGGTTGAACTTTAAAGGTGTCGAGCGATGCATCGTTAGACACCGTATATGTCGAACCCGAACGAGTTGGCATTTTTTTACTTACCCTCTTTCAATCCCCAAAGTTTGTGCATCGAGCGCGTCGTCGCTTCGTAGAAGTTGGTTCGAATAGCATTGTGCGCCGTATCGAACCATTCTGAAATACCGTTTGGGTCAGGCGTGACGGGACGCCCTTTGACGGTCAACGTAAATTGCACGATTTCCGTTGCGGTCGGCATAAGTAAACCTGGATTAATTTGCACTGTAATAGAACCGGACGCTCCCGACAATGGGAGCGTCATTGCGTACACAAATTGTTCTAGTAGTTGAGATTCGGTGATGGAGTTCTTTTTTACTATCTCAAACACATCGCTCAGGTCAGCAAATGTCTCCCACTCTGAACCTTTGCGTAAATGATTTATGTAGGTTAATTCGCAACTCGTAATCGTCGGTGAATTGATTTTTTCCGTTCCTAAGAATTTCTGGAAACGTAGCCATTCCTCATCGAAAAGTGGGCGGATCACATCGTATTCGGGGTACGAGTCTTCAGGCGTTGCTTTTCGCCAGTTGTAATAGAAATGGTCACCTTGAATTTGGACGACCTTCTGCTGTCCGGCATTCGCATAAAGACATCGAACCTGTGGAACAGTGAGTAATGCCACGGTCGGTTGCGACACGATAGGTTGCGCAACTTCGCAGTTTGGAAAATCGTCGCGCACAGTATGCCAGTATATCCCAAAGTGCGGAATCTTCCAGCCCTGAAGAGTAGGAAATTCCAGGCCAAAAATCACTTCGACGACGGGCGGATTATCGAAATGTAGTTCCGGCATTCGAGCGTCAGGCATCACAGCGAAAAAACGGCTATAGCCTTTTCAGGAGGTTGCCATCGGGCAGCGCGCATTTTCGCTTCAACCGGGGCAATCATTGAATCTTAATCTTCCGCACACGCGGCGTCGCAGCCTCTAAGACCTTTGAACAAGAACCAGAATGCACTTGCTAACATATGAGACTCCCGAAGTTTGCCGGCCGGAACTTTGCATCCGCGCAGCCTTTAGCCGAATCTTAATTTCCTGACCACGTTCAACCCGACGCTCTCAAAATCGGGCTGGACTAATTGGCCAGCGGATCGGGGCCTAACTCCTTGCTCTCGACTTTTACGAGGTAGTCTTCAGCGCGTGCTTTGATGCCCTTTAACATCGCAACCTGCTCATTGTAAGCAGCAAGATGCTCACCTGGCCAGAAGCAGGCACAGAATAGCAGCGCTCACGACGACCGGGGGATTCATCAACATCTAGGTTCCGCATTTTCGCTCCATCTCAAGATGCGTCAATGTAGAATGTTGCCTACATGACAACCGCACCCCTCATCCTTGCCGGACGATCGTCCAATCCCAGGCTACGAACGACGGCAGCGGCTCGTACGACAGATTCTAGGTTCCCGAGCCGTGGGTCGGACAGATCGACGTCGCGCCTATCCTCTTCGTTTCGTCGAACCCATCAATAGGCAAAGACGATCACTCGTGCGGTGACACCTTGGACGCCACGATTTGGGAATCGCACCATTTTGCCTTCGGCGGCGGCAGCCGGCCCTACATCATCGACGGCGTATGGACGACAAATGATGGAGGGGAGAAGCTAAAGCGCAGAGCCGCCAAAAAGAAAAACTGTACTTGAGCCGCCAGGTGCGGCCCGCTAAATATCCCGTCCGTCGCCCACACCCTATATGCGTAAAAC
>PLLF01000023.1 GCA_003140855.1 Vulcanimicrobiota bacterium | reverse complement strand
CGCGTCTCGCAAGCTATCGCCGCGATGCGTGAGCGCGGCGTTCAGGGGTGCATCGTAACCGGGCGCATGTTTCGCGCGGCCCTGCCTTTTGCGCGCGGCTTGGGTTTCGACGCGCCGATCATCTGTTATCAGGGCGCCGCGGTTGTGGATCCGCTCAAAGATACCGTCCTGCTGGACGTTCCTCTCCCCAACGCGGCGGCGCTCGAGGTCGAAGCGTACGCGCGCTCGCGCAGGCTGCACATTCAACTCTATAAGAACGATCGTTACTATTGCGAGCAGCGCAACCGGTATTCCGATTACTACGCAAAATTGTCCGATTCGGAGCCTATTATCGTGCCGTCTTTGCGCGAAGAATTCCGATTCAGCGACGCGACCAAGGCGTGCATTATCGCCGAGCCTGAGGTGGTAGATCGCGAGATCGACGGCGTGCGGCAAGCGATGGGTCCGCGGGCCTACGTAACGCGCAGCATTCCGTGGTTCATCGAAGTGATGGATCCTAAAGTTGACAAGGGCAAGGCGTTGGAGTTCGTCGCGCACACGCTCGGCATTCCACTGGAACGGACGATGGCTATCGGCGACTCGTGGAACGACGTGCCGCTCTTGCGCGCGGCGGGTTTCGGCGCGGCGATGGGATCGTCGCCGCCTGAGCTGCGGGCCGTCAGCGATGCGGTCGTCGCCGATGTCGCCAACGACGGCGTGGCCGAAGCGTTGGAACGCTACGTGCTGCAATGAGCAAGGCGCGAAAAGTTACGGGCCGGAGGAAACGTTCGGCAGCCGATCGTTTGCGGCCGTTCTGGATTCTGCTGTTGCTGTTTCTGGCGGTCGGCATCCTCGGCGGTTACTATGTCATCACGTGGCCTGGTTTCCGCGTGCGTCACATCATCGTATTCGGCAACCATCGCGTGACTTCGAAAGAGATCATCAGGCGCGCGGCGCTCAACGGGCACGTGAATATTTGGCTGCAAAATATGAACGGGGCCGCGAACCGGATTGTGGCGATTCCAAATATAGGGCAAGTGACGATTCAGCGCGCATTTCCGGCCGGTGTAACGATCGTCGTTCGCGAGCGGATACCGTTTGCGCAAATTCGTTCCGGTTCGCAGAGCGTTGTCAGCGATCGCGACCTGCGCGTTCTCAAGGTGAATGGCGCCGCCGGTCTACCGCAGTTCGTCATTCGCATAGCCCTGCCGCCGGTAGGTCAGGACATCAAAGATGAGCGCGTGGTGCGGCTACGCGACGACTACGAACGGCTGACCGATGCGCATGTCGTCATCGTTGCCTTGCGCTACGATCGCTTCGGCGATCTGATCGCGCTAACGCCACGGCGCGTTCAAATCTTGCTTGGCGACGACGAAGATCTGGTGCGAAAGGTGTCGCTAATCGGGCCGATACTGTCGCAGACTGCTGGAAAGAAACTAGCGGCGATCGACCTGCGGGCCCCGGGGACGCCGGTGGTAGTCTATCGCCGCTAGTTTAGTTTTAAGGCGAGTCGGGGGCGTAAACCGCGACCATGCCGTTGATCAAAGAGAACCTGATCGCTTCGTTGGTTTGGCACTTGCTGAAATCGACGTTGTCTTTGACCGTTTTCAGCGTCGCTTGTGTTCCGTTTGAAAGTTTGACCACGATGCTTTTGTTATCGAGCACTTTTTGAACGACGCCGGTGTAGGTGCCGTCGGGCATTTGCGCGGGATTGGTTACGGCGGTACGGCTCGCCGTAGTTGAGGCTTGGGCGGCTACCGCGGGCGCGGCAAGTGCCGCGATAAGAGCTAGTAAGCTGATTGTGCGCACGAAACCTCCATTAAGGGCGTCCGAGTAGTCATAGCAACAGATTCTACCTTAGCTCCGGCCGCGGCGCCAGCGTTGCGTGTGAATTTTCCGCCGCTTGTCCACACGGCCTCACAGGTTGCTCGCAAGGACCGTGCCCCCGCCGCTCAAACCTCTGGGCTCTAGTCGGTCAGAGGCCCTTGCATCTACCCGCTATACGTTGTAGGGTTTAGGCAGCCGGGCCACAATATATTGGGCTTGAGGGGATCGCGGATGAAGCATGGCACCGTTGCGGGGCTGGACATAGGCACGACCAAGACGTGCGCTGTTGTCGCCTCCGACGGACCCCAAGGGCTCGAGATTATCGGGTATGGTGAAGCGCCTTCGCTAGGCATGCGGAAGGGCGTTGTTACCGACCTCGAAGAGACGATCAAATCGATCGAGGCCGCGACCGAAAAAGCCGAGCGCATGGCCGGCGTGCACATCGGCGACGTCTATGTCGCGATCACCGGCGAGCACATCCGCAGCACCAACAACCGCGCGGTCGTTGCCGTCCAGAATGAAGACCGCGAGGTCAGCAGCAGCGACGTGCACCGCGTGGTCGAGGCCAGCAAAATCATCAGCGTCCCCGCGGACCGGCAGATCGTGCATGCGCTGCCGCGCTTCTTCACGGTAGACGGACAAGACGGTGTCGAGGATCCGGTCGGCATGGCCGGCGGACGCCTCGAAGTCGACACGCACATCATCACCGGCGGAACGTCGTTCATTACCAACGTGCTCAAATGCGTGCACCGCGCCGGGCTGGAGGCGTCGGGCCTGGTCTTCGAACCGCTGGCAAGCTCGGCCGCAACGCTTTTGGCCGAAGAGAAACAGGTCGGCGTAGTGCTGCTGGATATCGGCGGCGGCACGACCGACATCGCCGTCTACAGCGGCGGCGGCGCGATCTATACCGCGACGATTCCGGTGGGCGGAAATATCCTTACCAACGACATTTCGCTCGGCCTCAAAACGACCGCCGGCGAAGCGGAGCAGATCAAACGCGTCTACGGCTCAGGTCCGCCCGAGCTCGAAGAGCAAATCTTTCCGGTGAAGACGCTGGACGGCCGCAGCACGCGCGAAACCGCGACCTCGCAGTTACGGCAGATCGTCTTGCCGCGCGTCGTCGAGACGTTCCGCATGTGCAAGAACAAGATCATCGAGAACGTTCCGCGCGACTTGGTGCTGGGCGAAATCGTGCTGACCGGCGGCGGCGCGCATCTCAAAGGTATCGAACCGCTGGCCGAAGAGGTCTTCGGCTTGCCGGTGCGCGTCGGCACCCCCGACGCGATCGGCGGACTGACCGATGCGATGAAACAGCCCGAGTACGCCACCGCAATCGGTTTGCTCATCTTCGGCCCCAACGGCGGGACCGAAAATCACCGCTATGTAAAACGCAGCCCGTCGATGTTCGGCAAATTCCGCTCGTGGCTGGGCGATCTATGGAACTAACTAAAGGAGACGACTACCATGGCTGAAGCGAAGCGCTACGTACCCGAGCATGCGGCGACGATCAAAGTGGTCGGAGTCGGCGGCGGCGGATGCAACGCGGTCAATCGCATGATCGAAGCCGGCCTGACCGGCGTGGAGTTTTATGCCGTCAACTCCGACGTGCAAGCGCTTCGCAATTCGCTGACCGAAAATACCGTGCAGATCGGCTCGGGACTCACGCGCGGTTTGGGCGCGGGCGCAAACCCGGTGCTGGCGCGCGAAGCGGCCGAAGACTCACGCGAAGATCTCTCGCTGATTCTCGAAGGCGCGGACTTGGTCTTTATCACCTCGGGGATGGGCGGCGGCACCGGCACGGGCGCAACGCCGATTATCGCGGAGCTCGCGCATGACGCGGGCGCGCTGACAATCGCCGTGGTGACCAAGCCGTTCGCATTCGAAGGCCGCAAGCGCATGCAAGTGGCAGAGAACGGCATCGCCGAACTCGAACCGAAGGTCGACACGCTGATCACGATCCCCAACGAGCGCATTCTGCAAGTGATTGAAAAGCGCACGCCGCTGAATGAAGCGTTTGCGTACGCCGATGACGTGCTGCGTCAGGGCATCGCCGGCATCTCGGATCTGATTACGCAGCCGGGATTGATCAACCTCGATTTCGCCGACGTGAAGACTGTCATGACCGACGCCGGCACCGCCATGATGGGCATCGGCGAAGGCACGGGCGAGCATCGCGCGGCCGACGCGGCCCAAAAGGCGATTGCCTCACCGCTGCTCGAGACGACGATCGAAGGCGCGCGCGGCGTGATCTTCAATATCACCGGCGGCGCCGACATGGCGATGTACGAGGTGAACGAAGCCGCTGAAATGATCAGCCGCGCCGTGGACGGCGACGCGCAGATTATCTTTGGCGCGAGCATCGATCCCACCATGACGGGCAAAGTGCGCGTCACGGTGCTGGCAGCCGGGTTCGGCTCGCAGCGCGGATATGGGCGTTCCCAGGCGTCGTTCAACTTCGCCGACACGCGGTTCGACGCGGTCTCGCCGGTGAACATGGACGATATCGAGGTGCCGGCCTTCCTGCGTTACCGGGGCTAAGGCGTAGGCGCAAGCGCGAACTGATGAATCGCGCCGAGCAGAGCGCATAGCCAGGCGGAGCCCAAGAGCGTTCCGCCGGCGATGTCGGTGAGATAGTGTGCGCCCAGCGCGAGGCGTGACCAGTCCACGCCAATCGCCCATGCGATCAGCAGTGCAGCGAGCGCGTATTTCGGGCCGGCCGGCAGCGCGCTAAACGCGACGACGCAGGCCCACCCGCAGAAGAAGACGATCGCGGTGACGGCATGCCCACTCGGATACGATTTGCCGAGATCAAGACCGACGACCCAATACTCCGGACGCACCCGCCGGAAGTGCGCTTTGAAAAGCTCCGCCAGCCCTTGCGTGAGCATTTGGGAAAGCGAGAGCAGCACCGGAATGATGATCCCCCGATGCAGGTGTTCGAATATCGCCGTGGCGATCACGAAGCCGCTCACGATGAACACCCAGCGTCCCGACATGGTGAAGAAGCGAGCTAAGGGCGTCGCATGCATGTGAAAAAGGGCGGCTGCGTCCACGCGCAGCGCCGGTTTGCGCGTAACGAGCTCGCCTAGGGCGACAAAGGCGGCGAACAATATCCCGGCCGCGACGTAATACTCTGCTGCCCGGCTCATGGCACCAGCACGCGCAACGCTTTGGGTTCGACTTTAAACTTTGCGGGCGTTCTGCCGAGGCTGTGGCCGTCGATATCGAGGCGCTGCTTGGGTTTGGTGCGGATCTCGATCTTGCAAGCGGAGAAGTAATGGGCGCCCTCGAGTTTGGTTTGATCACCGCGCAGTAACGCCGTGCTCGTCTTAATTGCATCCGTCCGTGAGGCGCCTTCGACCGCAAAGAAGGCGAGTTCGCCGCTGCGCACACCAGCGTCGGGCGTGAGCGCTTGCCAGCCGAAATATCTTCCATTGGCGATGATGGCTTGATGCGTCTCGAAGTCGAGCTCGCCGCCTTTCCACTTCACGCGTATCCGGAAGGGTTTATTTTGGATAAACTCGCGAAGCGCCGAGATTGCGTAGGCGACGGGTCCGAAAATGCGTTTGAGCGGCCTTGCGGTCTGCGCTGCCGCGTCTGCGAGTAACCCGATGGTCGCAAAGTTCGCGAAATACGTTCCGTTGACAACGCCGACGTCGATCTTCTGTTCCTTTCCCTGAACGATCGCGTCGATTGCCGATTCAACATCTTTAATGCCAAGACTCAGGGCAAAGCTGTTGCCTGTGCCCGCCGGCACGACGGCTAGGACGGATTTTGCATGCGCGAATTCGGCTACGGCAGCGGTCTGGGAGCCATCTCCCCCGACGACCACGATCGTTTGAACGCGTGACTTTACGGCCGCACGGATCGCCCGAATGAAATCTTTACGCTTCTTAACGGTCTGCGCTGCCACGATCCGCACGCCGCGCTTGGGCAGTTCGTCGTGCAGGCGCTGGTAGTACGCGAGCCCGTTGCGCGACTTAAGCCGGCAGATGATAGTGACCTCACGCATTGTGGATAACTTCATACCACAAAACCCATGCCCGGAATCGGGGGAGATGCGGAAGCGCGCGTTCATCGAGAATGACGTTCAACGGTGCAACTTAGCGCCAGAACTCGTAGCGCCAACGGGAATCGAATCTGAGCCCAACGATCCCAATGGTTAGCGTTTGGTCCCAATCAATCCCATTTTTGGAACGTCAAGGATTTTCCAGTCCGCACGAATCCCCCGCTGTTCCGCCCCATGCCGTTTCGCCGGGCCCACATCGGGCCCACGCGAATACCGGGGCGAGATGCCCCTTGGTTATGGCGGGATAGTGTAGGTTGTCCGATACCCGTCCCATGGTGTCCGCCACATTCCAACAACGTGCCGAATCGTTCGCATGCCGAGGCGGTTGCATACCGCTGCGGGTTATTCAGTTCCGGCTCGTCCCGACCCGTTTGTGTAGCGTTTGTGTATCGCCCGCCGCTGACACCATCGACCGACAATTGCAGGCGACCCATCATCGTCCAGCGGACGGTATCGTGGTCCACTCAAAAGCCCCGTTCGGATCCTGATGGCGAAACGTTCAAGTTCCGCGGCGGGCCAGCGAGCCTCAGGGTAAGATTGAAGTCCTCCCTAAAGTCGGCTTCCCCTCGGGGTGGAATAACAGGACCATAATGAGCAACGCGAACCCACCGATGAGTAGATATGGAACAGGTATCATCGGTAAAAATCCTTGGGTTAGATAAGAAGAGCCTCGCGAGGGCGCGCAAACTGGGTGCCGAAGAAATGGCGCGCAGTCCCGTGGCCTTAAGCTACTCGGCGAAGTCGGATACGCTGAACATCACGATGCCAAGTGGTACACGTGTGATAATTCCGCGCATGTGGATTTGGGAGATTGCACACTTGCCGAAATCCGCTATGAAGAAGATCTATCTCGATAAATTTCGGGAAATGTACATGATCGACGAGTATGACGTGCAGATTTCGGCCATGGGGCTACTGCGCCATGCGGTGATGGGCGAGGATCCGTATGCGCGAGCGGGCCGCGCAACCTCACCGGCAAAGGCGAGAGCCGCACGCCGCAACGGCGCTAAAGGCGGCCGGCCCAGAAAAAAGGCCTCAACGCACCGCTAACCACGGGCGATGGGAACTCTCGCGTAGCGCCGAACCCACGGCGTTATGTTCCGCTATCTCACCGCGGGCGAGTCGCACGGTCCGGCGCTTGTCGGCATTCTGGAAGGACTGCCAGCGCAGCTGCATATCGACGTCGAACGGATTGATGCCACTCTTGGCCGCCGGCAAGGCGGCTACGGTCGCGGCAAGCGGATGAAGATCGAGCTGGACCAGGTAGAGTTTCTGGCGGGTTTGCGTGGATCGTACACGCTGGGGTCGCCGATCGCGGTCATGATTCGAAATCGCGACTATAAGAACAACCGCGATTTGATGGATCCGATTACCGGCGTGGGCAAACCGTTGACGAATCCGCGCCCCGGTCATGCCGACTATGCCGGCGCGCTGAAATACCGTCAGCGCGACCTGCGGAACGTTTTGGAACGCGCCAGCGCGCGCGAAACGGCGATGCGCGTGTGCCTCGGGGAGATCTGCGCACAATTCCTGGAAGCGCTCGGCATCACCACACGATCGTACGTTCATCGCATCGGTCCGGTGGAAGCCGGCGACATGGAAGATTTCTCGCAAGAGGACGTGGAGCGCAGCGACGTCCGCTGCCCGGACCCGAAAGCCGAGCGCGCCATGATCGAAGCAATCGATGAAGCCAAAGCTGCCGGCGACACGCTCGGCGGCCAATACATCGTCCGCGTCGACGGCATGCCGGTCGGAATCGGCAGCAACCGTCAGCCCGACACGCGGCTGGACGGAGTCTTGGCCGGCGCACTGATGGGCATGCAGACCGTGAAAGCGGTGGAAGTCGGCCTGGGCGCCGACGTCGCTTCACGTTCCGGCTCTGCCGCCCATGATTCGTTCTCTTTAAATGAAGCGCAAGTCGTGCGCACCAGCAATCGCGCGGGCGGCATCGAGGGCGGCATGAGCAACGGCCAGCCGATCGTCTTGCGCGTCAGCGTCAAACCAATCCCGACGCTGGTGAAACCCCTGCCGTCGGTCAATCTCCAGGAAAAAACCATCGCGCCCGCCACGGTCGTGCGCAGTGACGTATGCGTCGTGCCGGCGGCGGCGATCGTCGGCGAGGCGATGGTACGCCTTGCACTCGTCGGACCCGTGCTCGAAAAATATGGTGGCGACTCGATTGAAGAGACGCTCGATAACCTGCAGCGCAGCAACGCGGCCGCGAAGGCGCTCTTCGATCGCTCCACGACCGAGGCGTGAAACGCCACATCGCCGTAACGGGATTCATGGCCGCCGGAAAGTCTACCATTGGCAAGAAGCTCGCGCGCCGGCTCAACCGGAGGTTTTACGATCTGGACGAGGTCATCGCAAAAAAGCACGGGCCGGTCCCCGTCATTTTTGAACAGCTCGGCGAAGCGGCATTTCGCAGCTTTGAGTTCGGCGAGCTGTCCGAGATCATCGAAGGCGAAGAGCCGGCCGTCGTCGCGCTCGGCGGCGGAGCCGTCACCTATGCGCCATCGTTGGAATTACTAAAGAAGAGCGCCTACCGCGTGTTTATCAAACTCTCAGCGACGCAGCTGCTCACGCGCATACGCCGCAGCAAAAATGTACGGCCGTTGCTGGGCAAAGCGCCGACGGCCTCGGCGGTCGAGGCGCTCTACGCAAAGCGGCTGCCGTTATACATGCAATCTGACGTAATCATCGAAGCCGCGCACATGACGCCGACGCGAGTCGTTGACGCGATCATTCAGCAACTGGACGAAGGCAAGCCGTGAGCGCGGAAGCCTCTGAAAACCGCGATCTGGGTTATCCGATCTTCGTCGCGCCATCGGTACGCGCGCCGTTGCGGAACTTCGTCGCTCAAAGCGCCGATCGTTTCGTCGTGCTGTGCGACGCGAACGTGGTGCCGTATGCGCGTCAGCTCACTCGTGGCCTAAAGGGGCGTCTCGCTCTGATTCCGGTGAAGTTGGGTGAACGGCGCAAACGGCTGTCCACGGTTGAAGAAGTGCTGCGCGCGTTGCTGCACAGCGGCGCCGACCGGCAGACACTCGTGGTGGGAGTCGGCGGCGGCGTGGCGGCCGATCTCTTCGGGTTCGCAGCTTCGATTTACATGCGCGGCGTGCCGTATGCGCACGTCGCAACCTCATTGGTGGCGATGGTCGATGCCGCGATCGGCGGCAAGACGGGCGTGGATTTGCCGGAGGGAAAAAATCTGGCCGGTACATTCGCGAACCCGGTCGCCGTCTTCGCGCACATCGACGCGCTGGCGACCCTCCCGTACCGCAATCTGCGCGAAGGCTTGGCCGAGATGGTCAAACACGCCGTCATCGAAGGCGGCGATCTGTTCGAAAGCCTCGAGCAGTTGGCGCCGCACGCGTTTTGGCGCTGGCCCTGGGAGAACGTGGTTGCCGATTCGCTCAAAGTCAAGACGATGATCGTCGCCGACGACCGTTTGGAACACGGCGCGCGCGAGCTGCTAAACCTAGGGCACACCTTCGGCCATGCGCTGGAGCGAGCATCCGGCTATCGCGTCTCGCACGGGGCCGGCGTGTCGATTGGACTGCGCGCGGCGGGCTTGCTAGCATTGCGCACCGGACGCTTTTCACGCGACGAACACCTGCGCGTGCTCACGCTGCTGACGCTCTTGAAACTACCCGTTTGCACGCGGCGCTCGCTGGCAGCGATATTTTCCGCGATGCAGGCCGATAAGAAGAAACGAGCGGGACGTTTACGATTCGTGCTACCACGCGCCATCGGCGACGTAGAGTATGGAGTAGAAGCATCCGATGCCGCCGCGAAAGCGGTGCTCAAACGGATCGCAGAGCTCCCGGGAGGCGCAGAATTCCGCTAGTTCGCTCGATCGATGCCTTGGCGGCGATCCGCTCGCCGCGCTTCGACCTGCCCTTGAGTTACGACGCACGCGATTTAGAGTTGCGCATCGGCGACGTCGTGCGCGTGCCGATGGGCAGCCGCGAGCACGTGGCGTTTGTCGTCTCGGAGCCGCGCACCGTCGAGGCTGATCGGCCGCTGCGCGCCGTGAACGCGCACGTCGGCGTGCCGCGCGCCTTCGACGAGATCGGCTTGCAGCTCGCGAAATTCGTTGCGGGGCATTATTTGTGCACGCTTGGGGAAGCGCTCTCGACCGTCGTGCTTAGCGGGGCGGTGCCGCGCACGGTCGATACGTTCGTGCGCATGACGCTGCAGCCCAATCGCGAACGCTATCCGTCGGTACCGGGGCGGCTGCTCTCGCTGGTGTGGGAAGACTTCGCGGAAGGTTTTACGCTCGATCAACTGCTGCGCCATCCGGAGGCGCGCCGCACCGGCGACCGGGTCGCGCTGATGCGTTATCTTAATGCACTGGTGCGCAGCGGCGACCTCTCGCGGGAACGGCGGTTCATCGACGCGCGCACGCATGAGTATCGTGTCAAGGTTTTACTGCCCGGCGAGGGCGCGATAAAAGGACCCAAGGCTAAGGCGCTGCTCGATTTCGTGCGCGAACAGCCCGGCGTTCCGCGCGCCGACGCTTTACTCGCGGGTTTTTCGACCGCGATCATCTCGCGCGCCGTGAAGTCGGGCGCGATTCGTGAAGAAGAGATCGTGCCGGCGCGGGTGCCGCAACGCGAGAGCCTTCCACCGCCGCTCTTCGATCCGACGCTTGAGCAGCGGTCTGTCATAGAAGGGATCCGTGCGAACCTCGACGCGCGCGCACACAGTGAAATGTTGCTCCACGGGATTACCGGCAGCGGCAAGACTTTCGTGTACATCGAGGCGATCAAGCACGTAGTGCGCGCGGGCGGGCGTGCAATCGTGCTGGTTCCCGAGATTTCGCTCACGCCGCAGATCGCCCGCCGTTTCGAGCAAGCCTTTGGCGAGCGCGTCGCCGTGCTGCACTCGGCGCTGTCGGAGCGCGAGCGTTTTGACGCCTGGCAAGCCTGCGCGAACGGGGATGTGGACGTCGTCGTCGGCGCGCGGAGCGCGGTCTTCGCGCCGATGCGCGACGTGCGGCTGCTGGTGATCGACGAAGCCCACGAGACTTCGTACAAACAGGATAGCTCGCCGCGCTACCATGCCGTGCGCGTCGGGCGCGAACGCATGCGTCTGGAGCAAGGCGTGCTGCTGCTCGGAAGCGCGACACCGCCGCTCGAAAGCTATGCCGATGTGCTGGCCGGTCGAGTAGAGTTGCACGAACTGCGCACGCGTGCGACGCGCCAAGAACTGCCGGCGGTGCGCATCGTGGACATGGCGCAAGAATTCGAAGCCGGCAACCGGCGGATCTTCAGCAGCGCGCTGGCGCAAGCACTGGACGACCGAATGCAGCGCGGCGAAAAGACCGTGCTGTTCGTCAACCGCCGCGGCAGCGGGAGTTTCATATTATGCCGGGCGTGCGGGGCGGTGCCGGGATGCGCGCGCTGCAGTGTATCGCTCACGGTGCACCGGGCCGAAGGGTTGCTGCGCTGCCACTACTGCGACGCGCAGCGCGGAATTCCGCAACGCTGTGAAACGTGCGGCAACGAATCGATCAAGGAACTCGGCGTCGGCACGCAGCGCGTCGCAGAAGAAGTGCAGCGGCTCTATCCCGATGCGCGCGTGGTTCGTATGGACAGCGATACAACCACGCGGGTGGGCGAGCACGCGCGGTTGCTGGATGCGTTCGGGGAAGAAGGCCACGTGCTCGTCGGCACGCAGATGGTTGCCAAGGGATTGGATTTTCCAACCGTGACGCTGGTCGGGGTCGTCGCAGCCGACATCGGCCTGCATGCGCCCGATTTTCGCGCGGCCGAGCGGACGTTTTCGCTGGTCATGCAAGTGTGCGGGCGCAGCGGACGTTCGCTCCCCGGCGAGGCGATCGTGCAGACGTACTCGCCGAAACACACGGCGATCGTGCACGCGGCGGCACACGACTACGCCGGCTTTGCGCGCCAAGAGCTGGCCGAGCGCGTAGCAATGCGTTATCCGCCATCGGCTGAACTGTTGTATCTCGGCGTATTTGGGAGAAACCGTCCGCAGGTGCTGGAACAAGCGCGCAAGTACGCGGCGGTTCTGGAAGCTGCAGGCGTGGGAGAGATCCTCGGACCGGCCCCTTTCCCGATCGCGCGCCTGAACGACGAATGGCGTTTTCGCATCGCCCTCAAAGGCATGCAAGGCGAACCGATGCGCGCCGCTGTTCGCGCGCGCGTCTTGCCGCTCGCGCGGAAAAATAGGACCACGCGGCTTGCTATCAACGTCGATCCATGAATAGGATGTTTGAATGAGAGGAACGAGCGCGGCAGCGTGGGTGCCGCTGGCATGGGTCCTTGGCGGCAGCGTAGCCGGTTTGATCTTGCAGTTCGGGCTGCTGCTGCCGTTACAGCGGATCGCAAAGCGTCAGGGCTGGGACGCGGCCGGAACGATCGCGGCGATCGTCGCTCCGGTCACCGTTTTATGGTGCGCGCTCGCGGGACTCTACATCGGCCTCGGTAGCGTCGTCCTCACCCCACGATCCGGATTGTTCCTCGACCGCATCATTTCGTCGCTCGCGATTTTGTCGGTCACCTGGGTGCTGGCGCGATTTCTCGGCGCGGCGGTCGTGGCGTACGGACGGCAGGCCGACAAACGCATCTTTTCGGCGTCCCTGTATGCGAATGTGGTTCAGGGTGCGGTTCTCGTCGTCGGCATCATTACGGTTCTGGGCAGCTTCGGCGTGTCGATCGCGCCGCTCCTTACTACCCTGGGTCTCGGAGGGCTCGCCGTTGCGATCGCACTGCGCGACACGCTTGCCAATCTTTTCTCCGGGGTGCATATTGTCGCGTCGCGGCAGATCCGCCCGGGCGATTACGTGAAGTTCGACTTCGGCGTGGAGGGAGAAGTGACAGATATCCAGTGGCGCAGCACCACCATCCGCGACACTCAAAACAGCAGCGTCATCGTGCCGAATGAAAAAGTCGCGGGGTCCGTGCTGATCAACTACTCGCTCGGCTCGAGCGATCAACTGGTGCCGGTCACCGCAACGGTTCCGTGGAAAGGCAACTTTCACGAGCTCGAAGCGATCGCGAGCCGTGCATCGCGGGGCGCCGCGATCGCGCTCACCGGCGTGAACGAAGCCAGCCTGGAAGTGACCGCATATCTGCCCGTTGACAACGTTCAGAGCCGCTTGCAAGCGGCCGCCGAGTTCCGCCGCCGCCTTTACGACGCCGTCAGAACGGCGAGCGTAGGAGATCGCTCCGAGACGCCATAAGGCCCCATGCCGGAGGCTGATATACGTCGTTGGATTCTTATCTCGGCGTTCTTCGTCTTTGGGGCGCTGATTTTTCACCCGGCTCCCGCGCGCGCGGGAATGCACTTTTGCAACAAGACGAGCAACACGGTTACCGTCGCGATGGCGACGATTGACGATCTCTTCGATTCACACGTGTGGGGCTGGTGGCAAATTGCACCCGCCGACTGCACGACGCCGATCGGCGCCGATCTCGACACGCTTGGCGACGTGGCTTATTTTTATTATGCGTTCGATACCGCCGGCGGCTCGTGGACGGGCGACGCGAAATTCTGTGTCGACCCGTCTAATGCGTTCGATTTTAACGACCAGCAAGACACCGATTGTGTCACCGGCACGCACCGCCAGTTCAAGAGCATCGACACGCACGATTACGTGGACCACACGGTCAATCTCACAGACTAAACGAAAAAGCCGCCTATTTGGCGGCTTTTTTCTTGCGCGACGTTTTCGGAGCGGCGGCTTTTTTTCGAGTCGTTTTCTTCACCGCTGCGGCCGGCGTCGCAACTTTGGCTGCGGCCTTCGCGAGGCGCGACTTCTTGCGCGCGGCTTTATTTGGATGAATGATTCCTTTGCGCGCGGCCTTGTCGAATTGACTTTCGACCGCTTGCACCATCTCACCGCCGGTTGAGGCGGCTTTCTTGTAGAGTGTTTTGAGACGCGTCTTCACGTCGAGATTGCGCGCGCTGCGGCGTTCCGTTCCGCGCATCCATTTTTCGGCTGCTTTGATATTAGGCACGAGGCGGAGTATAGCACATTTCCAGGATGCGGCGGTAGCTTTCGTACCGGCTCGGCGATATCGCGCCGGCCGCGACGGCCGTACGTACGGCGCAGTCCGGCTCGCTCAGGTGATTGCAGTCGTTAAAGCGGCATTGGGCGGCCCGTTCGCGCAGTTCCGGGAAGCCTTGGAGCACTTCCGCCGGAGTTGCTTCGCCCAGACCAAATTCCGCCACGCCGGGACTATCTATAAGGAAGCCCGCCGGCAGGCGGTAGAGTCGCGCGGTGCTGGTCGTCTGCTTGCCTAGCCCGGCGCTCGAGAGCTCGCCGATGATCGCTTCCCCGCCGAGCGCGCGAAAGATCGAACTCTTGCCCACACCCGAGACGCCGGCGAGCATCGCTTTGCGCCCTTCTAAATTCTTGCGCAGCGTATCCATGTTTTGGCAGGTTTTCGGATTGACCACCAGCGTCGTGTAGCCGAGCGATTCATAGAGCGATGCTAATTCGGTGCGAAGACTGGGCGCCGACCGGTCGGGTTTTGTGAAAATCACCATCGCGGTGATCCCCTCGAGCTCCGAATACACGAGCAATTGATCGAGCGTCGTGAGGCGGGGCGGAGGATCCGCCAAAGATGTTACCGTGACGAGCGTGTCGATGTTGGCCGCCATCACTTTCGAACGCCCTCGCGCAATTCGGCGCGTCAGCGTCGACGCGCGCGGCAAGATGCGCTCGATCAGGGCCGTTTCATCCTCGAGGATGCGCGCTTCAACGCGATCGCCGGAGACCGGCATTTCACGCTCGCCGCGCATGCGTTTGAGCGCGGCAATGCGCGGAACTGCCTCGCCTTCCAAGGCGATCCACGCGGCGTTCTTGCCGATGCCGAGCACGAGGCCCGGGAAGAGCTCGTTCACACGGCTAACGATTGATCCACCGTGAATTGGGCGAGAACAGTTCGTTTTGACCGCGCGATCGATGATGCAAAGCAGCGGAAGATCGCCGCATCGCTGCCTGCCGGCGCGTCTTTGAAATTTGGTCCCGCGCATGCGGCGGCGAAGCGCACATATGGCTTGGTGCAGGGCCCGGCATCGCTGGAACCCTCCGAGGTTGAGCCGGCGTTTTCGAACGCGCGCTGGTACGACGAACCGATCATCGCCCTTGCAATTGAACCAACGCCCGCCGATGCCTTGCCCGCGATTGAAAACGCGTTGGCCGGCGCAGGCGGCGCGTCGGGAATCCTGGACTGCGCCGCCATCGCAGGCTTGGTTGTCGTCGAATTTCAGCCGGCTCGCACGGTGCCTTCGCTGATCCTGAATCTGGTGGACGTCGAATTGCGGCGATTCCACGGCTACCGCAAAGTCACGCTGCTGAACCCGTTGCCCGCAGAGGTGACGGCGCAGATTGCCGCAGCCGGTCTGCAAGCCGCCGAGATCGCGCCCGATCGGATTCTCGAAACGCTTTTGGAGCAAAGCAGTGTGGAATAACCTTCTGCACTCGATATTTCCCACCGACGTTCTAGATATCGTCGCGACGAGCGTTCTGATCTACTATTTGGTGCTGCTTATTCGCGGCACGCGCGCGGTGCAAATTTTAACCGGCGTGCTCGTGCTCGTTGCGCTGCTCGGATTTGCAACGTTCTTAAATCTGCTGCTGCTCGGCACGATTCTCAAGCTCGCATTGCTGGGCGCGGCGGTATCGCTGCCGATCATCTTTCAGCCGGAGCTGCGGCGGGCGTTGGAGCGGCTCGGACGCGGCGGTATTTTCCGTTCCGAAGATGTCGAGCGCCAAAATCGAGCCGAGGATCGTTCGATGTCGATCCTGGCGCGCACGGCGTTCTTGCTCTCGCGGGAAAAGATCGGCGCGCTGGTCGTCATCGAGCAGCAGACGGGCCTAAAGGAATTTGTCGAAACTGGTACCGTCCTGGGCGCAAACTTATCGGCCGAACTGCTGCTCTCGATTTTTTCTCCGCGCTCGCCGCTGCACGACGGCGCCGCGATCGTGCGGGAGAGCACGGTCGAAGCTGCGGGCTGTCTTTTGCCGCTAGCGGAGCAATCGCTCGGCGAGCCGCGTTTGGGGACGCGCCATCGAGCCGCGCTCGGACTTTCGGAGCAGACCGACGCGGTGGTCATCGTCGTCTCTGAAAGCGGCACGGTTGCGGTGGCACGCGACGGCAAACTGACGCGCGCTATAGAAGAGGAACCGCGGCTCTTTCGCTTTCTGCTTGCAGCCACGCGGCCACATCGCGATCCCGGAACGATGCGCCGCGACCTAGTGCGCAACTTGCGAGCCCGGTTGACGCCGCCGCGAAAGACGGCCGTGCAAGATCATGCTGCGGATCATCCGACATAACTTCGCGCTGAAGGCGCTTGCGGTTTTGCTCGCGCTCATCGGCTGGGCGTATTTTCGATTGGCCGGGAACGCCATCGTCCCGACCTTCGAAGAACATCTCACCGTGCCGATTACCGCCGTCAACTTACCGCCGGAGTTGATCGCTACCTATGCGGACAAGACCGCCACCGTTGCGATCCTGCCGAAAAATGGCGAGCCGCCGATCAAACCGGCCGAAGTCAAAGCGGTTTTGGATCTTTCGAACCGGGCGGCCGGCGTGTACAACGTGCCGGTTCAGCTGGTCGCACCCAATGTCGTCGTGCAGTCGCTGAGCCCGGCATCGGTATCGCTCACGGTCTCCAAAATGGACCAGAAAACATTTCCATTGGCGGTACACTACGGCGGGCAGGGCGACGTCGTTGTAAGCCATTTCACGCTCACGCCGGCGACCGCGGTCGTGCGGGGACCGACTGAAACGCTTTCGCAAGTGGCCACCGTGCGCGTAGACATTTCACTTTCAAGCGGCAAAGCCAAACTGGATGCGATGATCAGACCGGTTGCAGTCAACTCGGCCGGACAGGAGATCCCCGACGTGCAGGTCGTGCCGAATCTGGTACGCGTCCAAGCGCGCTTCCTTCCCGGAACTGCAGCGGCGCATGGCCGCTAAAGAACGGCTTTTCGGCACCGACGGCATTCGTGGCGTAGCCAACGTCGATCTGACGCCCGAGTTCGCTTTCTCCGTAGGGCGGGCGGGTGCAGCCGTGCTTGCAAGCAGCAGCGATCGTCACCGCCCGATCGTCGTCGGACGCGACACGCGGCTTTCCGGCCCGATGCTGGAGGCGGCAATCGTGGCCGGCATCACTTCCGTCGGGCGCGACGCGGTAACGGTCGGAGTCTTGCCGACGCCCGCGGTCGCCGCGATCACCGTGCGCACGGGCGCGGCTGCCGGCGTGATGATCAGCGCATCGCATAATCCGATCGCCGACAACGGTATCAAGTTTTTCGGCCCCGACGGATTCAAGCTCTCCGACGCAACCGAGGATCAGATCGAAGCGCTGCTCCACAGCGCGGACGATCAGCCCCGCCCCTCCGCCGCAGATGTCGGCGTCACCAAGAACGCTTTGAATCTCGGCAAGTATTATTACGAGGAACTCTATGCCGGCGCCGAGAGTCTCAAAGGTCTGACGATCGTCGTGGACGCCGCATATGGCGCTGCGTATGCATACGCGCCTTATGCGCTGCGCAAACTCGGCGCGACCGTGCACGAAATCAATTGCGAGGATGACGGCTCGCGGATCAACGTCGAGTGCGGAGCGACCGATCTGCGCGCGCTGCAGCGGCGCGTGAACGAACTTAGAAACGCGGGCACCGAACGCGTCGTGGGAGTTGCTTTCGACGGCGACGCCGACCGCGCGCTCTTCGTGGATGAAACCGGCGCGATTTGCAACGGCGATCATGTGATGCTGATTCTCGCGCGCGAGCTGCATGCGCAAGGGGAACTGACCGGCGATACGGTGGTCGGCACGGTTATGAGCAATCTCGGATTGGAGAAAGCACTGAACGCGCATGGCATCACGCTTCTGCGCGCGGCCGTCGGCGATCGCTACGTGCTGGAGATGATGCGCGAAGGCGGATATGTCTTCGGTGGCGAGCAGTCGGGGCATATCATTAATCTACGCAACAACACGACCGGTGACGGGCCCAAAACTGCGGTGGCGCTTTTTTCAGCCGTCGTGCGCAGCGGCAAGACATTGCATGAACTCGCAAGCGAGCTAGCGGTCTATCCTCAGATATTGCTCAATGTGCGCACGAATCGCAAGGACGTGCTCGAAATGCCCGAGATCCGGCGCGCTATACACGATGTTGAAGAGAACTTAACAGGAACTGGACGATTGCTGATACGTCCGTCGGGCACGGAGCCCCTGATTCGTGTTATGGTCGAGGGCGACGACCGGACCCGAGTCGAGGCGTACGCGCGCGATTTGGCCGGCCGTATAGAACAGGCAGCGGCTACACTTATGTAGTCCGTTGCCGAAGACTAAGTCAAGCGCCCCAGCCCGGGGGAGGGAAGCCTAGCCCGGGGGGAAAGTAGGGCGCTAAGGACGCCGGCTCGTTATGAGCCCCGGCGTCGAAGCCTGCCAGTAATCACTGAGTCCGGGAGCAGCCCGGAGCGGGGGATACACCGGTGGGGTGAATGGGCCGGTCGGCCCTAGGGCGATCTTTCACGTCCGAACCCGTCAACTAACCCCGCAAGTGTTTTGAAAGAGGAGCAGTTCTTGAGTTATCTTTTTGCGACCGGGGCGTTGGCGTTTCTTATCGCCGGCAGCAGCGCATTTGCGCTGGCCAATCCCAGCGCTCCCACAATGGCCTCCCAGGCCGCGATTGCCGCGTCGGCAGCAGCCGACAGCCCGGACGTCACGCAGTGGACTGGCATCAGCCCGCGCCAGGCGTTCAAGGCCAAACACCACGACATCACCCGGTTCGCGAGCCGCCTGTTCGCGCGCTCGGCCCGGATTGCCAAGACCCTGACCCGAAGCGCGCTGCGTTTCCTCGGAACGCCATATGTCTTCGGCGGAACGAGCGGTTACGGGTTCGACTGCTCCGGCTACGTCCAGCACGTCTATGCGATGGTGGGGGTGCATCTTCCGAGAACGGCCGACGCACAATACTACGCGGGCAGCCGCACGGTGGGCGGCGTGAAAACCGGCGATCTCGTGTTCTTCCAAACCTATGAGCCCGGACCGTCCCACGTCGGCATCTACCTCGGGCATGGCCACTTCGCGCATGCGAGTTCGAGCCACGGCGTGATGGTCAGCAGCCTTTCCGACTCATATTGGTCGGCACGCTATCTCGGCGCCAAACGCGTGATGCGGCTGCACTAGGTCTCGACTCGATGGATTCACAAAAGGGCGCCTTGGCGGGCGCCTTTTTGATATAATCCAGGTCGCGCCGCTGGGGCGTCGCCAAGTGGTAAGGCAGCGGGCTTTGAATCCGCCATTCGTTGGTTCGAATCCAGCCGCCCCAGAAATTTTCCGAACCTGGACGCGTCCTGGGCCAAAAAATCGCAAGCGCGCCAGCAAGAAAAAAGCAAATCTAATTTCTAAGATAGCATGAAGAGAATATCAATTATCGGGGTTCTTCTCGGCGGTGTTGTGGATATAGTAAGCACCAATATTCTGGCGTTTCCGTTCGCAATATATGTCGTGCTTAGGCTGAACATGGCCCACGTGCCGAAGGACCATCTGCAAGCGGCAATTGCCAGCGCTTTCCACGGAGGCGTTTTCGGGTTCGTCATTCAGTGGGTACTCGGCGGTGCAGGTTCGATGATCGGAGGTTACGTAGCTGCGTGGATCGCTAAGCGCGATCAAGTTCTCAATGGCACGCTGTCATCATATTTGTGCCTTGCGATTGGAATCTTTGGATGGACAACCAGTAAAGCAACAGCATCTCCCGGCGAGCAATCTCTATTACTTGTCGGGAGCGTCGCCTTTGCGGCGCTCGGCGGTTACCTGAGGCTGGGCTATAAACGCTCGAAGCTTCGCCGTATCGGATCCGGCACATAGTCCAGCATGTCCGCATGAGCACGAACAGCCTGCACGTTACCAACGGCGACTCCGTCCTTTATGTGTGGAAGAAGGCCGGGCTGCTTGGCACGCATATGGCGTGGCGCGACGTGCTGCATGAAGGCCCGGTTCCGGCAGGCTTGCCGCTGGAAGAACTGAGCCGCGTGCGCGCGCAATTTCTCTGCGCTCGCGGGTACGGCAATCCCATCAAGATTCACCACGACTTCGAAAAACGCGACGCGACGTTGCGGCGCGCGGCGGACTTCGATGAAGTCGTGCTGTGGTTCGAACACGATCTCTACGATCAGCTGCACCTGCTGCAGATCCTGAACGTGTTGCGCGAAATGGGAATGGGATCGGGCAGCGTGCAGCTCGTGCAGTCGGATCAATATCTCGGTACCCTGGTTGCCGAAGAGCTGATGGCGCTGTTCTCGAAGCGGCGGTTTGTCACGTCGGGAACGTCGGAAAGCGCGGAGCGCGCTTGGAAGGCCCTCACGAGCGACGATCCCGCTGCGCTGCAAGCGGCCGCGACGGATCGCTTCGCGGGCCTGCCTTTCTTGCACGATGCATTCAAGCGCTTGTGCGAAGAGTACCCGGCAGCCGAAAGCGGACTCTCGCGTTCGCAAAAACACGTGCTGGAAGCAGTCGCCCAGGGCATCGCTCCGGCTGAAGAGATCTTCCGCCGCGCCCAAACGCGAGAAGAAGCTGGCTTCATGGGCGACACGGCCTGCTATCGCGTCATCGCCGACTTGAGCGCGCAGCCGGCACCGCTGTTAGCAGAGTTGGAGAACGGCTACGACGTGACGGTATTGGGGCGGCGCGTGCTTGGTGGCGATGCGGACTGGCTGGATCAACAGCCTTTGGATCGCTGGATCGGCGGCGTTCATTTGACGTCGGCGCATCATTGGCGCTGGGACGATCGCGCGAACGGATTCGTGGAGCGCAAGCGAGAAGGCGCGGACCATGGCGCATGAAGCACTCTCGGTCGAGATTAAACCCGAGCACGACGGCGATGCAATCGTCTACACGCTTAAAGGCAGTTTGGATTTCGAAACCGCGCCTTCGCTGCGCGCCGCGCTCATCGATTCTGCGGACGAAGGCAAGCACGATATCGTCGTCGATCTCTCGCACGTCGAATTTCTTGATTCAAGCGGGCTGGGTGCGCTCATCGGCGCGCACAAGCGCGCGCTCGAACATAAGGGGCGGCTGCGGCTGATCATCAACGCCGGCCCGATCGCACGGCTCTTCACGATCACCGGACTGATGGAAGTCCTGGCGGTCTATCCCTCGACCGAAGCGGCGCTCGAGGATCGCGACCGCCTCGTTCCGTCGCTGTAATTCCGATAAGCCTCATCCAGTAATTCCACCACGTGCCGCACACGCGCATGGCCCCCGGCTTGCTTTAAACCCGCTTCGACTTGCATGGCGCACCCGGGATTGGCCGTTGCGACCACCTGTGCCGCTGTTTCCATGATGTTCACGGTCTTGCGATCGCGCAGCCGCTTGGACATACCTGGTTCGGTCAAGTTGTAAATCCCCGCGCTGCCGCAGCAGACGGAGCTTTCGTTCATCTCGCGCAGCTGAAGGCCGGGAATTCTTGCGAGCAGCCGGCGCGGCGCGGCCGCAATCCGCTGCGCGTGAACCAGATGACACGGCTCTTGATATGTGACGGTTTCATCGAGCGGGCCGAGGCGCGGATCGATCTCGAGCTGATCGAGAAACTCGAGCACGTCGCGCACGCGAGCGGAGAATCGCTCGGCCCGATCGGACCAGCGCGGATCGCCCGAAAGCAGCTCGCCGTATTCTTTGAGGGCCGAGCCGCAGCCGGCCGCGTTGATGATGTAATAATCGGCGCCCGATGCTTCGAACGCTTCGATGTTTCGCTTAGCGAGCATTTCCGCAAACTCGGGTTCGCCGGCATGCACCGCGATTGCGCCGCAGCAGCCTTGTGCCGACGGCACGACGACCGTGCAGCGGTTTCGGGAGAGGACCCGCACCGTTGCTTCGTTGACTTCCGCGAAAGCGACGTGCATGACGCACCCCGCATGCAGCATGACCCGCACGCGCGCGTCGCGTGCTTCAAAAACTTGACCGCGCGGAACGAAGTAACGCTTCGAGATACGCGGTGCGAACGCTTCGGTTTCTTCCAGGTGCAGCAAGCGCAGAATTCCTGTCGCGCGCACGACGCGTTGCAAGCCGGAGCGCTGATAGAAGCGCAGCAGCGTTGCGGCAAAGCGCATCAGCGATAGATTTCCGAAGAGCGCCTTTAATGTGAACCAGCGGCCCAGGCGGGAGAAGAAGCCGCGTTTCGGCGCGCGAGCGTGTTCGATCAGCGCCCGCGCCGTTTCGACCAGCGTTCCATATTGCACGCCGCTGGGACAGACCGCCGAACACGCGCGGCAATCCAGACACTCCGACATCTGATGGACGAATCCGGGCGAGAGCACGTCGAGCCGGCCTTCGGCGACGTCCTTTATCAAGCTGATCCGCCCGCGCGGCCCTGACGTTTCGGTCAGCGTCTCGATATACGTCGGACACGTGGGCAGGCAAAGGCCGCAGCGAACGCACTGGTTGTAGAGCGCGGCCTCGATCATGATCCCGCCTTTCGGCGGTTAGACTTTGATTCCCCAAGACGCGGCAGTCCCGCGATGACTTTTAGCGGATTTTACGGAAAGGACAGGACCGTGCGAAATAAAGTAACGATCGTCGGCGCCGGTAACGTAGGCGCCACAGCCGCTCATTGGGTGGCCGCCGAGGAGCTGGCCGATATCGTTCTCGTCGATATCGTCGAGGGCATCCCGCAAGGTAAGGCGCTTGATCTGCTTCAGTCCATGCCTGTCGAGAAGAGCGACGTCAACATCCTGGGCAGTAACGATTACGAGCCGACCGCCGGCTCCGACATCGTCGTGATCACCGCGGGTTTTCCCCGGAAACCTGGCATGAGCCGCGACGACCTCGTGCGTGCGAACGCCGAGATCGTGGGTCATGCAACCGAGCAGGCAGTCAAATATTCACCGCACTGCATACTGATTATCGTGACCAACCCGCTCGACGCCATGTGCGAGGTCGCCAGGCGCGTCAGCCGCTTTCCGCGCGAGCGAGTCTTGGGAATGGCGGGCGTACTCGATTCGGCCCGCTTTTCTACGTTTGTGGCTAAAGAGCTCGGCGTCAGCGTCGAAAACGTCAACACGTTCGTCTTGGGCGGACACGGCGATCAGATGGTCCCGCTGCCCCGCTATAGCACGGTGGCCGGCATTCCGATCACCGAACTCATGGACAAAGCAACGATCGACCGTCTCGTCGAACGTACCGCCAAAGGCGGCGGCGAGATTGTAAATCTGCTCAAAGCCGGTAGCGCATACTATGCGCCGGGTAGATCGATTATGGAGATGGCGGAAGCCATCCTCAAAGACAAGCACAAGATTTTGCCCTGCGCGGCTTATTTGCAAGGCGAATACGGCATCAAGGATCTGTTCATCGGCGTGCCCTGCCAACTGGGCGAAAAAGGCTTGGAGAAAGTTATCGAAATAAAACTTACGCCTGAGGAAAAGGCCGCACTGCACAAGAGCGCCGAGTCGGTCGAGTCGCTCGTGAAAGCTTTGCCGTAAGCGATGGATTACACCGGCGGCGAGCTGGAAAGCGTGCACATCAGCGTTACCTCACCCGCGGGCGCCTACACCGTCGGGAACGCTTCATTTTTCCGTTACATCGTCAAGCTGACGGGCTCGGGTCTGCGTTTGCGCGCGCATGAACGCGAGGCGCTCGACATGCTGGCGGCGATCCCACACGCGTTCTTCGACGATGAGGACGATCCGCAGTCGGGCCTTGGCTGGCGCGTTGTGCCGCCGGCTTCGCTCGATGACTGGCCCGTGCTCGAATCGACGCCGCAGCGCTTTCGTGCCGCGCTCCAAACCGCGCGCCGGTTACTGTGGGAACAGGCGGAGCCGGTCGGCGTAAGTGCCAGCGAGATCGTCGCGATCGAAGACGAGCTCGATGAATTGTTTTCGGTTCTGCGCGGTGCAGAAGAAGCAGGCTTCCCGGTAAACGTCAGCTACGTCACCTAAAACGGTTCTGCGGCTGCCGCTGCGCGGCGCCGGCGGGGAACCGATCGATTTCGCGCGCACGCTGCGCTCGCACGGATGTGCGGAGCTGCCGCCCGCAATTATTCCCGACGATAATTCCTACTATGAAGTTTATTTGCGTTTGGCCGGGAGCGTGCGGCGCGTCACCGTTGTGCCCGCGGGCGGCGAACTCGCCGTGCAAGTGGCGGGTCCCAAACTGAGCGCATGCGCACAAGCGGAACTCACCGCGGCGGCTCGGCGCATGTTTCGCTTGGACGAAGACCTCGCGCCGTTTTATGCTGCGATCGAAAACGATCCGGTGCTGGCGTGGGTAGGGAAAGGCGCCGGACGCATGTTGGCTTCTCCGACCGTTTTTGAAGACGTCGTCAAAACGGTATGCACGACGAATTGCGCGTGGTCCGGAACAGTGCGCATGGTTACAGCGGTGGTGAAAGAGCTCGGCGAAGGTGCGTTTCCTGAACCGCACGCGATGGCGGCCGCGCCGCCCAAATTCTATCGCGACGTCGCGCGCGCCGGCTACCGGGGGGCATATCTGAAAGCGCTGTCTACAGCCGTCGCCAAAGGTTCGTTGGATCTCGAATCACTTCGGCCCGAATACGGATTGCCGGATTCGGAAGTCGAGGAGCAGCTCTTGGCGTTACCGGGCGTCGGACCATATGCGTGCGCGCACATCATGATGCTGTTGGGGCGCTATCACCGGCTGATCTTTGATTCGTGGACGCGGCCGGCGTACTTGCGTTTGAGCGGCAAGCGCCGAGCGTCGGACCGCGCGATCGCCCGCGCTTTTCGACCCTACGGAGCATTCGCGGGGTTGGCGTTTTGGCTGACCTTGACGCGGCATTGGGTGGCTGGCGAAAGCTAGGAACTCTCAATGTGGGGCGGTAAGCAGAAGAAGATGCATCTACGCTTTGCCATGCTGTTGGCTACAGTTTAGCCGTTCAAGAGATCAAACGGATCTACGGAAACACCAAAGTCTTTTATCCGCAGAAGACCGTGACGCGTGGCGATACCGCTGTGGCACTACAGGCCATCGACCAAAAGAGCGCGGCGTCGCTCTTGGGCCAATAGCGCTCTTTCAAAGGAGAAGAAGATGCGAGCCAGACTCAGCACCGTTCTATCATTGTGTGTTTTGTCACTGATGCTGCCGACGACGGCCATTGCATCGGCAAATCTCATCAAGAATGGAGGCTTCAAACTCGGGCCAACGGTCGGCTCCGGATTTGCGACCTACGCGAAAGGCTCGACGGCGATTCCCGGCTGGATTGTAACGATGGGCACCGTCGACGTCCTCGGTTCGGCTTGGCACGATCCCGACGGCGACGGCCGCAGCATCGATTTGGATGGTACGCGGGGGCCCGGTGCCATCGCGCAAGCTTTTGCGACAGTTCCCGGAGTCAAATACAAAGTTACGTTTTCGCTGGCGAGCAATCCGCAATGCGGGCCGCTGGTGAAACGCCTCACGGTGACGGTCGGAAGCGTGACAAAGCGCTACACATTCTCGTCGGCCAAGGCCAGCACCAGCGCAATGAGTTGGATAGAGCCGACATTTCCTTTTGTCGCGACTGCAAAAACAAGTACGCTGACGTTCACTTCAACCGATCCGGCAGGTTCGCTATGCGGGCCGGCGATCGATAGCGTGTCCGTAACGCGATAGCGCGCTAGCGGTCTTTCATTCGGTCACGCGGGTGTGCTTCGTCGTAGGCGCGGCGTTTGTGCGCCATCGCGACCTTGAGGTACATGCCGGTGGTCGCGAGACTTTCGTGCCCTAAGAGTTCGCGCACCGTTTCGAGGTCGACGCCGTTTTCGATGAGATGCGTTGCAAACGAGTGGCGGAGCGTGTGCGGGCTTGCGTGATAGGTGATTCCGCTGACGGCAAAGATATCGCGAAAGATCCGCCACACATGCTGGGGCGTCAGCCGTTTTCCGCCGCGGCCGAGGAAAAGCGCTTCGTCGTTGCTGCGCGGCCGCATGCGGAGGTAGGTTTCGATCGCGCGCGCGGCCGTCTTGTTGATGACGACCATGCGCTCTTTTTTGCCCTTGCCGTGAATGCGAATGGTCCGCTGCGGCAGGTTCAGGTCGCGCAGATCGATCTTCGTGACCTCGGCTCGCCGGATTCCGCCTGCATAGAACAGCTCCATGATGGCGTGGTCGCGCAGGCGCTGAGTGTCGCTGCGCCCGGCAACGTTCGTCCGCAACAGTTTGCCGATGTCGGTAACCTCTAAATGGTCGGGCACCTTGCGTTCGATGGACGGACCCTCAACCACCGAGGACGGGTTGTCGTCCCTCACGCCGAGGACTTTGAGGGCCCGGTACAGGGCTTTGATGGACGAGAGCTTGCGCCGGATGGTGCTGCCGTCCAACCGGCGGCTCGACGACAGGTGCATGATGTACTCGCGGATGTCCGAAGTCGTCGCCTTCGCTAGCTGCGGATAGTTCCGGCCGCTCGAGGATTGCCCGCGGGGCAGTTTTGAAAGGTACGCGCCGAATTCTTGGAGGTCGCGCGCATAGGCCTCGACGGTTAGCAGGCTGCGCCGGCGCTCAAGCGTGAGGTAGGCCATGAGTTTGAGGATCAGGGGATCGCACGGGGCCGTGGAGCGCTTCTCCGCCTTTACTGAATGCGACATAATAACAGTTTTATCGTATTCGTACAGAAGGGAGGCGGGCCCTTGTGGGGTGGCCGATTGGGCACTCGCTCTGCGCGGGTAAGTGCCCCGCATAGTAGGGCTTCTGCTGCTCGCGGGAGCACGGTTTCATCTGAGGAATCGAAGGCGCTAAAGGAGCCTATTATGCAGCGGATTTTACTGGGCGCGTGCGCGGCGGTCATAGCGGGGCTGGCGGCCGGCGTGCCGGCCGAAGACGATGCCCATCCAGCCTGTCACGGTGACGCTGGGAGACGTGCCCAGTACGGGTCAGGTGCGCGGGACAGTGAGCTTTCAGGGCTTACCAAAGGGTGTTGCGGTACAGATATCGCTTAAGGCCGCCGGGCCGGGCCCGGATGCCGCATTGATCGGCACCGGCACGTGCGCGGCTTACAGGAAACTGTACGCCTTAAAACCCGCCCGCAACGGACTCTCGAACACCGCGATACCCAGTGCCGACCTCGTTAAACTCTTCAAGACGCCGCACGTCGTCGTTATGCCCGGGATGAAATACTGCGGGCCCTTGAAGAGCATCTGGCTTCGTTAGGCTTTAAAACCGAAAAGACCGTGCCCCTTAGGATTCGCGACGTAGATTTTGTACGCGTGCCGGAGCCCCAG
>PLLF01000058.1 GCA_003140855.1 Vulcanimicrobiota bacterium | reverse complement strand
CCGAGCTGCAGCATCAGCGCCAGCCAAAACACCGGCATCGATTGGCCGAAGAACGCAAATGTTGTGATGCTATAATCCGCGGTCGTGTAGGGACGCACGGCCGCAAACAAACCGGCGGATATGCCGACGATCATCGCGATCGCATAGGCAGTGCCCATCAGCAGAAACGTTGATGGCAGCCGTTCGACGATCGCGTTGAACACCGGCTCCGAATTGCTGGTCGAGTATCCGAAATCGCCGCGCAGCACTTGGCCGAGCCACGCGATGTATTGAACGGGCAGCGGCTGATCGAGACCGAGGTTGTGTTTGAGCCGCGCGATATCGGCGGGCGTGATGTGCGGATTCTGTAAATACGGACCGAGGCCGCCGCCGGGCGCGCTGTGGATGATCAGAAAAAGGATCATCGAGATCAGGAACAGCAGCGGTACCGCCTGGAACGTCCGCCGGACGACGTACGTAAACAAGACTCGCTACATTAAAGCTCTGCGGGCCTGCTCCTGTTGCGGTCGCAGCCCCAGCATTTCGCGCGCTTGAGCGGGCGTTGCAACCGGGCGCCCGAGTTCTCCGGCGATGCGCGCGACGCGCGCGACCAGCTCCTCATTTGTGGCGAGTTTTCCTTTGGAGTAATAGATGTTGTCCTCGAGCCCGACGCGCACGTGACCGCCCATCGCGATCGCGGCCATCGCCATCGGCAACTGCGCGCGGCCGATTCCCGCAACCGACCAAGTGCAGCCGCTCGGCAACGCGTCGGCGAGGTCGCACAAGTTCGAAACGGTTGCATCTAACCCGCCGGGCACGCCGAGCACGAAATCCACGTGCTGCGGGAAAGTCAGCAGCCCTTCGCGCTCTAACCTGCGCGCATTCGAAAGATGACCTTTATCGAAAATTTCCAGTTCCGGGCGGATGCCGAGTTCGTTGATCTTCTTCAAGATGCCGCGCATGATCGGAAAACTGTTTTCGAAGATGTCGTCGCCGAAGTTGACACTTCCGCACGTGAGCGTCGCCATCTCGGGATGCAAGACGAGCACGCCGGCTCTTTCTTCCGGACTCATGCCGATTGCGCCCCCGGTTGAAAACTGCACGATGAGATCGCTGCGCGCCCGGATCTCATCGTAGGCCTGTTTGAAGCGCGCGACGTCGTGCGTGTTGCTTCCGTCATCGTCGCGGCAGTGCACGTGAATGATCGAAGTTCCGGCGTCCCGGCATTTGGCGGCAACGTCGCCGAGCTGTTCCGGCTTTACCGCAAGGTGCGGGGTCTGCTCCGGCGTCAGCTCGGCTCCAACAGGCGCGACCGTGATGATCAGCGGGTCCATTATGAGTTCTTTCCTTCGCCAAGCTCAGGACAGGCTCTTGGATTGGGTTCGGACACCGCGCCCGCGTAGACGTCAAAAACCGGCAAGCCCGTTTCGCGCGCAACCGCCTCGCGAAATGCGCCGGGCTCGAAATCGCGCTCGCGCCCTATGGATGCAACGGTCACTGCGACCACGTGCAGCGGCTGCTCGCACCGCAACTGGACGCGTTCGGCCAGCCGCAGGAATTCTTTCCCTCCCATCACGATACGCGTAGGATCGCGCACGACGACTTGCCGCCGCTCGCCGCTCACAAGCGCGCGGGCGTCCGCCGACGTTAATGCGCCTTCAATTTTTTCGTGGGGCTGCGAGGGATCGTATTCCGGCAAACACAGACGCTCGACCAGCGCACGCGCGCTTGTCGCCGCTTCGTCGATCGTTGTGCCCGCGTCGGCTCCCACCGAGATAACGACCGCGTCGTCTCCGCCGGCGAGCGCCGCAACGCGATCGATCGCGCCATCCACGATGACTTGTTCGCAGCCGAACTCGTGCAGGCGCTGCACGCACCGCCGCAGCTCGGACGCTTTCGGCGGCCCGGCCAACTCATAAAACGCAGGTTTGCGCACGCGCGCAAATACAACGGGCCCCGCTGCAGTTTGCCAGCCGGTTTCCTCGAGCAACTCGTACTCCAAACGTGCCGATAGGAGACCGCGCGCCGTCGCAACGATCGTACCGGCGTCCAGAAATAATCTCGGCTTAGCGACAGCATCGACGGCGTCGAACATTTCACCGTCGCGACCGGCCGACGTTAATCCGGCCGTCATTCCGCGCCGCACAGCGGCGGTTGCTATCGCGCGCATCGCGACGGTTTTTCCCGCGTTCTTTCCGGTACCGACCACAAAGAGCGACGTGCGCCCGCCGGCGCGCGCCAGATCCAGCAGCGCGTCGCCTACATTCACGCCGGCAGCAAAGCCTTGGCAAGGATAAAGGCGACACCGGTAAGTGCAAGTACGATGCCCGCCCAGAGCTCCGCGCTTTCTTCAGCGCGTCTGCCGACGACACGCCCGAGCGTTAATCCGAGCACCGTCGAGCAAATCGAAACGGTGAAGATCACGATCAGCGAAAAGAACAACGGTACGCCGATGTACAAAATCGAAAAACCGATGCCGAGTGAATCCAAACTGATCGAGAGCGATCCCACAACCAATCCCCAGCCTCGCGACATGTCCAGCGGCTTGCGCCGCTCGGCTTCGCGCAGCGCCTCGATGATCATGTAGGCGCCCAAGCCGATCAAAGCCGCAAAACCGATATATCCGGCGACGTTGCCCAGCAACTCGCCGGCGAGTTTTCCCAAACCGACGCCGGCCAAATTCATCACGACTTCCGCGGTCGCGAACGCGATGCCGATGCGCACTTTGACTGCGCGCGAGACGCCGGGGCGCATGCCCACGCCAACGCCGACGGCAAAGACGTCCAATCCCAGGGAGAGGGCGACCACCAGAATCTTGAGGAAGTTCAAATGGGCATGGGGTTCTGGAAATTCTCTCTCTTTCATGTAGCTGCCGCAGCGCTCGTGCTGATGATGCTCGGACCCGTCGTCGCAATGCTCGCGGCGGTGAGGCCCGGCGACGTCATCGCCGCCTTTGCGCAACCGCAGGCGCGCGACGCGCTCATCGTTTCGCTGATCGCCTCGAGCATTGCCGTTGCGGTCGCAACAATTTTAGGCGTGCCGGCCGGCTATGCGCTGGCGCATTCGGGCGGCGCCGTGCGAGCGACGGCACTCGCGCTGCTGGCATTGCCGCTGGCGTTCCCGCCGGTCGCCTCAGGGATCATGCTCTTGCAAACTGTCGGCACCCATACGCCGCTCGGCAGCGCGCTGGCGGCGCACGGAATCACGTTCGTCGATTCGCTGCCGGGAGTCGCGCTAGCGGAATTTTTCGTGGCCGGATCGTTCGTTGCGATCGTCTCGACAGCCGCGTTCGCCACGCTGGATCCGATCTACGAAGAGTCGGCGCGAACGCTCGGGGCCGGCGCGCTTCGCGTCTTCTTTCGCATTGCGCTGCCGCTGGCCGGGCCGAACGTGCTGGCCGGAATCGTGCTCGCGTGGATGCGCGCGATCGGCGAATACGGCGCAACCTCGATCGTCGCGTATCATCCGACCGCTCTGCCCGTGCAATTGTACGTTACGCTGTCGGCTGAGGGGGTCGGCGCCGCGCTCGCGCTGACTTACGGTTTCGTGGTGCTAGCGGCGATCGCGATCGCGCTTCAATGGGCCTTGCGTCGGCGCGTCGTATAGCAGCTGCGATGGCCGCACTCGACCGTTTCTTCGCGCCCGACTCGACCTTTCAAAAACGGTTCTTTTTTTTGGCCAAACGGTTCGTCGCGGGCAAGAGCATCGACGCGGCGATGGCTGCGGTTCGCGAACTCAATGATGCCGGCATGAGCGCTTCGCTCGATTTTCTGGGCGAAGACGTGCTCGAGCGCGACGCGGCGTTGAAAACGCGCGAGACGTATATGGAGATACTCGACGCGATCCAAAAGACCGGCGTCAACAGCAACGTCTCGGTTAAACTCACCGCGCTCGGATTGCTCATCGATGAAGATTTCGCGTATGAGAACCTGAGCGCGATCCTGCTGCGCGCCCAAGCGAATCCCGATCCATTTGTGCGCATCGACATGGAAGGCTCGGTGGTTACCGACGCGACGCTGCGAGTCTTTGAACGAGCATATGCAGCGCACGGTAACGTCGGAGCCGTTTTGCAGGCTTATCTAAAGCGCACGCCGCGCGACGTCAAACGCATGGTCGAACTGCGCGCTCGCGTGCGTCTCTGCAAGGGCGCCTACAACGA
>PLLF01000084.1 GCA_003140855.1 Vulcanimicrobiota bacterium | reverse complement strand
CGAGCTCCGGCGCGAGACCGACGGCGCCGACGTTGACCTCAAGGACCTGGATTATGTCGTGACCGGCGTTGCCGCTCAGGATCTGGAGGACCGGCTGAAGGCCCTGGGGCGCGTAGATCTCGTCGGAGCGTCTTTCTCGATACTAAAAGTAACCACTAAAGGCGTTACGGTGGATATAGCGCTACTACGCCGCGAGCGCTCGACGGGGGCCGGCCATCGCGACTTTCAGGTTGAGAGCGGGCCGGACATTTCGCTGGAAGAGGACCTCGGCCGGCGCGATTTCCGTATGAATATGATCGCCCGCGCGCTGCCCTCGGGGGAGATCGTCGATCCGCACGGCGGCCAAGCCGATATTCGCGCCCGCCGCATCGACATTTTGGGCGACCGCGCCTTTGAAGAAGACCCGTTGCGCATGTTGCGCGCGGCTCAGTTCGCGGCACGTTTTGAATACGAGCCGACGGAACGAACGCGCGCCGCCATGACGGCGGCGGCACCTTCGATCGCGACGGTTTCGGCCGAGCGCATGTCGGACGAATTGACGAAACTCTTCCGGCTCGCGCGCCGGCCTTCGATTGGAATCGAGCTCCTGCGCGAAACCGGTGTGCTGGTGCACATTTGGCCCGAATTGCTCGAGGGCGTCGGAGTCGAGCAGAATGAATGGCACGCCTTCGACTGTTACCGGCACAGCCTGGCGACGCTCGATGCGTCCGGTCCTGGCGATTTGATCGTGCGTTTGGCGGCGCTTCTGCACGACGTCGGCAAACCGCGCACCAAGGACGGGCCGCATTTTTACCGGCATGAGCAAACCGGTGCGGATATGGCGCGCAACATGCTCGAACGCTTGCGCTTTTCAAACGAGGTGATCGACGCCGTGGAGCATCTGGTGCGCCAGCACATGTATGTGGGCGACCCGGAGCTTTCGGATCCCGCCTTGCGGCGGCTGATCCGGCGCATCGGCCCTGGCAATCTCGATCGGCAATTCGCCGTTCGTGCGGCCGACATCGCCGGCAGCGGTTTGCCCAAGCGCGACGATTCCAACGAGCGCTTTCAGGCGCGCGTCTATGCCGAAGTTTCCCGCGAGCCGCCGTTTTCCGTGGCCGATCTGCGTATTGGCGGAAGCGACGTGATCGCGGCGATGGTTCGCAAAGGCCTGGCGCCGCCGGGATTTGCGGGCGACGCGCGCGTCGGCGAGGCTTTACGCGAGCTCTTCGAGCAGGTCACCGAACAGCCCGAGCGTAACGAGCCCGGCACGCTGCAAACGCTTCTGGAAACGTATTTGGACGCGCAGCGCGATGCGAGCTAAGGAGTCCACACTGTCGCGAATCATCGCACTCGTCAATCAAAAGGGCGGTGTTGGCAAGAGCACAACGACAGTAAATCTCGGTGCGGCGCTGGCGGTGCTCGGAAAGCGCGTGCTCGTCGTCGATCTCGATCCGCAAGGCAACACGACAACCGGGTTGGGCATCAACAAAACCGGGATAAAACGCGACATTTACGATTTGCTCATGCATTTTGCGTCGATCGACGAAGTGCTGTGCGAAACCGAGATTCCAGGCCTGCAGATCATCCCCGCGACGATCAACTTAGCGGGCGCGGAGATCGAATTGGTATCGGCGCTTTCCCGCGAAAACCGGCTCAAGGGCGTGGTTGGGCCGATTGCGGGCGCTTATGATTTCGTGCTGATCGACTGTCCGCCGTCGCTGGGCTTGCTCACGATCAATGCGCTGACCGCAACGCGTGAAATCATCATTCCGGTGCAGGCGGAATACTATGCGCTCGAAGGACTCTCGCAGCTCACCAACGTCGTGCGCCGCGTGCAAGAAGCGCTCAATCCCGATCTGCAAGTGACCGGCGTGCTCGTAACGATGTTCGACGGCCGCACGAAGCTGGCGATGGAAGTGCTCGAAGAGCTCAACGCCTATTTTCCGCAGCAGATGTTCAAGACGCAGATTCCGCGCAACATCCGGCTTTCCGAAGCTCCGTCGTACGGCAAGCCCGTGATACTGTTCGATCTAAAATCGCGCGGAGCGCAAGCCTACATGTCGCTGGCCGGCGAAATGCTCGCCGCGCAAACCGGAGCGCTCGCGCGATGAGCAGCGCGCCGAAACGCGGTTTGGGGCGCGGGCTGGGTGCACTGCTCGGCGACGCGCGCGGCACGGCCGCGCCGGCTTCGATGGCCGAGGGCATTCGCGAAATTCCGATCGATCGCATTCGCCCGAATCCGCACCAGCCGCGCAAGCATTTTGACGCCGAAGGCTTGGGTGAATTGCAAGTCTCGATCGCCGAGCATGGCGTGCTCGTGCCGATCCTGGTGCGCGAGCGCGGCGATTCTTATGAGCTGATTGCCGGCGAGCGGCGCTGGCGCGCGTGCGCGGGACTGCAGCGCCCCAACATACCGGCTATCGTTCGCCGCAGCGACGATCGCGAAAGCCTCGAAGTCGCGATCGTCGAGAACCTGCAGCGCGAAGATCTTAATGCGCTCGAAGAAGCAGCCGGCATCGCCGATCTGATCGAGACGCACCGCTACACGCAAGAGCAGGTCGCGACCCGGTTAGGAAAGAGCCGGTCGTCGGTCACCAATGCGCTGCGCATTCTCACACTTTCCGAGCCGATCAAGGCGCTGATCGCGGAGGGAAAAGTCTCCGCGGGACACGCCAAAGCCATCTTGGGGGCACCCGAAAACGCGCGCTTGCAGCTCGCCCGTCGCGTCGCCGGCGACGGGTTGAGCGTGCGCGCGCTCGAGCGGATCGTTGCGCGGCTGCAGTCACCCCCGGCTGCCGGCAAAGCGGCGTCACGAACCACCTCCCCGGACGATCGCGCCTTTGAAGATCGTTTGCGGCGCCGCTTGGGAACGCGGGTGGCGCTGCGGCGGTCGCAGCAAGGCGGCACGATCGAAATTCGCTATGCCGATGAGTCCGATCTCATGCGCATCGCGGAGTTGTTGCTCGAATCAGACTGACGGGCTTGCGCGGGATCTATGCGATCCTCAATGAGGAGCGCGATCCAATGGAGCTCGCGCGCGCGATTCTGGCCGGCGGCGTGCGCATCGTGCAGTACAGGGCCAAGCGCGGGATCGTCTCCGTCCACGCTTCGGAGCTGCGAACCATGACGCGTGACTGCAATGCACTCTTCCTTATAAATGATGATTGGCGCGCGGCTGCAACTTTCGATGCGGACGGCGTGCATTTGGGACCAGACGATGCAAAGGTCATCGACCTTCCCGAAATTCGGCGCGCATTGGGCGAGCGACTGATCGGCGTGTCATGCGGGACCGTCGAGGAAGCGCGCGCCGCGCGTGCCGCGGGCGCGGATTATGTCGGCGCCGGTTCGGTTTTCGCAACGAGCTCCAAAAGCGACACGGGCGATCCGATCGAGGTCGAGGGGCTTCGCCGCATCGCTGCGGCCACGGCGCTGCCCGTTGCTGCGATCGGCGGCATAAACGAAAAGAACCTGCAAACGGTTCGCGCAACCGGCGTAGCAATGGCGGCGATGATCTCTGCGTTTACATCCGCAAGCGATCCGCGGAAAGCGGCGGAACGGCTCGTTCAAATGTGGGACGCGCCGTGACCGCGATCGTCGCGTCGATCGGAACGACGCATCCTTGGAATATCGCCGGCGTCGGTCTGGATGCGCGCGTCGCCGCGGAGTACGGCCTGTGCCACGTGGTTGCCGTTGCGGGAATCAGCGCGCAAGACGCGGCCCGCGTGAGTGCGGTGCTCCCGATCCCGGCGCGCATCGTGCAAGCACAGCTCGATTCGTTTCCGCCGGAGATCGCCGCCTTTCGCATCGGATCGTTGATGGCCGGGGAAAACGTGCGCGTCGTTGCCGATTTCTTGCGGTCGCGTAGGGCAACTCCGATCGTTGTCGATCCCGTGCTCGGCGCATCGACGGGTGAGGCGTTATGGACGAACGCCGCCTACGTGGATGAACTTCGCGACCGGTTGTTGCGCCTGCCGGTGATCGTCACGCCGAATCTGGAGGAAGCCGCGCTGCTCTTACATACGAAGCCGCTGCGCGATCGCGACGCGATGCTGCATGCGGCTCAAAGTTTCGTTGAAAGTGGCGCCTCGGCGGCGTTGGTAAAGGGCGGCCATTTAGTTGGCGAGCCGGCCGACGTCTTGGCAACCGCAACGCAAATCGAGCTCTTCGAGGGCGCGCGTCTCCCCGGCGCGATGCGCGGTACCGGCTGCGTTCTCGCGATGTCGCTGGCGTGCGAGCTGGCACTCGGGCGCGAGCTTTTTGGCGCCGTTGAAAATGCGCGTGCGTACGTGCGGAAGAAAATCGAGGCAGGTACGCGCTTCGGCTCACTGCAAACCGCATTCTGATGGCGAGCGCAGCAACCGCGAAACGTCCGCGCGTGATGTCGGGCATGCGCCCGACGGGCAATCTGCATCTGGGACATTACGTCGGCGTGCTGACGCAGTGGGTGAAGTATTGCGATACGGCCGATGCGTTCTTCGAGATCGCCGACCTGCACGCGCTCACGACGGGCTTTGAGGACCCGCAAGCCATTCGCGACGCGCGCAACTCCATGGTCGTCGACTGGCTTGCCGCCGGAGTCGATCCGCAGAAGTCGACGTTCTACCTTCAGTCCGGCGTGCCCGAAATTTCCGAGCTGGAAGTCTTGCTCGGAATGAACACGCCGATCTCATGGCTCGAGCGCGTACCGACGTTCAAAGGCCAGATCGAAGAACTGGGATCGGAGATCGCCACCTACGGTTTTCTGGGCTATCCGCTACTGCAGCTCTGCGACATCGCGATTTTCCGCGGTGAATTCGTGCCGGTCGGCAAAGATCAGGTCGCGCATCTGGAGTTTGCGCGCGAAGTCGTCCGCCGTTTCAACTATCTCTACGGTGGCGGAGAAACGATATTAGTAGAGCCAAAGGCAATGCTCTCCGAATTCCCTAACGTGCCCGGCATCGACGGGCGCAAGATGAGCAAGTCTTACGACAACGTGATTCTCTTGAGCGACGACGAGGCGACGACCACGGAAAAAGTCCGGCGCATGGTCACCGATCCGCTGAAAGTTCGCCGCAACGATCCCGGCCGTCC
>PLLF01000059.1 GCA_003140855.1 Vulcanimicrobiota bacterium | reverse complement strand
CGGCGTAAAATCGGTTAGACAGGACTGTTAGATACTCGAAGTTTTCCCAAACCGCAGACCAGCCCGGCAGCGTGCGCCGGTCGGTGGTCACCGGCGCCAGCGCATCCCAGGCGCGGATGGTGACGCCGCCCCACAGGTCGCACGCGATGCGCGGATCGATGATGCCGTTTTTGACGAGAGCGCCGAAAGTTTCGAAAAAATTTGCGACGGTGCGCACGGGCTGAAACTCCGCCGGGAAGAATGGCATCAGCAACGCGGCCCGGACCGACGGGTCTTTCAGGCGCTCCGGCAACTCGCGAACGACGAAACTCTCTGCGGCTTGGAACTCCGCCGACTCGATGGTTTCGCGGACTTCGTTCAGCGCGATGATTTGGTTGCTGCCGCGCATGTGACGCAGCTGCATGAGGGCAGCGATCGCCGAAGCCGCGATGACTACGAACGTTCCGATCGTCCCGATTGCGGTGAGCCACTCAGGTGACATCGATGCTCATTTCCTGATAGTTTCGGGCCATGGATCAGAGTGTGGCATACGGCCAACGCCTTTGGGAAACGTGCCGTTCGGATATCGTGCGCTAAAATTTCGGCAGACTACTGCCAGATATTCGAAATTTTCCCAGAGCGCAGGCTGAGCGGTGGCGATTCTGCGATTCACGATCAGCGGTTCCAAAGCATGCCAGTTTCGTTGGATGACGCCGCCCCAAAGATCGGCAGCGATAGCGGCATCGATGATGTGTTTTTTTACGAGCGTACCTAGATGTTCGAAGAAATTTGCGAGCGTTCGGAGACTCTGGTATTCGGCCGGGAAATTGCTTGCCAGGAGAGCCGTCCGGATTTCGGGGTCGGTCAAGCGTTGAGCCAGCTCTCGCACGAAGAGGATAGTTTCTTGAAACGCTGGTGATTCGATCGTTTCGCGGATCTCATTCAGTGCCACAATTTGGTTTCCGGCGCGCATATGCCGGAGCTGCATGAGCGCGGCCAGTGCCGATGCCGCAATCACGACGAATGTGCCGATAGTTCCGATGGCGGTGAGCCACTCAGGTGACATCGCTACATCCTGAAGATGCCGAATCGCGTTTCGGCGATCGGCGCGTTGGCGGCGGCTTCCAAACCGACCGCGATTACCTTGCGCGTTTCGAGCGGATCGATGATGCCGTCGTCCCACAAACGGGCGGTCGAATAATACGGACTGCCCTCGTGCTCATATTTTTCAAGGATCGGCTCCTCAATCTTTGCTTTTTCGGCCGCCGTGATATCGCCCTTAACGGTTGAAAGCACGCTGGCGGCCTGCTGCCCGCCCATCACGGAAATGCGCGCGTTGGGCCACATCCAGAGTTGCCGCGGCGAATAGGCGCGTCCGCACATGCCGTAGTTTCCCGCGCCGAAGCTGCCGCCGATGATCACGGTGAACTTCGGCACTTCGGCGCACGCGACGGCCATCACGAGCTTCGCGCCGTCCTTGGCGATCCCGCGGTTTTCGTATTCTTTGCCGACCATGAAGCCGGTGATATTTTGCAGGAACAGCAGCGGCGTGCCGCGCTGCACGCACAGTTCGATGAAGTGCGCGCCTTTGAACGAGCTTTCGCTAAACAGAATGCCGTTGTTCGCCAGGATGCCGATCGGGTGGCCCTCGATGCGCGCAAAGCCGGTCACGAGTGTCTTGCCGTAGCGCGCTTTGAATTCGTGGAACTCCGAACCGTCAACTAGACGCGCAATCACCTCGCGCACGTCGTAGCCGATCCGGTTGTCCGAGGGAACGACGCCGTAGAGTTCTTTCGGATCGTACTTGGGCGGTTCGGGTTTGACGGCGTCCCACTGGCGCGGAAGTTCGCGATGCAGGTTCGCCACGATCGAGCGGACGATCTTAAGCGCATGCGCGTCGTCCTCGGCGAAATGGTCCGCGACTCCCGAGATGCGTGTGTGCACGTCGGCGCCGCCGAGATCTTCGGCGGTAACGATTTCACCCGTCGCAGCTTTCACGAGCGGCGGTCCGCCCAGAAAGATCATCCCGTTGTCCTTGACGATCACCGTTTCGTCCGACATCGCCGGCACGTATGCGCCGCCCGCGGTGCTCGAGCCCAGCACAGCCGCGATCTGCGGAATTCTATTTCCCGACATGCGCGCTTGGTTGTAAAAAATTCTTCCGAAATGTTCGCGGTCGGGAAACACTTCCGCCTGCAAAGGCAGAAATGCGCCGCCCGAGTCGACGAGATAGATGCACGGCAGATGATTTTGCTCGGCGATTTCTTGCGCGCGCAAGTGCTTTTTCACCGTCATGGGATAATAGGTTCCGCCCTTGACCGTCGCGTCGTTGGCGACGATTACGCAATGCTGACCTTCGACGATGCCGATACCGGTCACGATTCCCGCCGAAGGCGCATCGCCTCCATACATATCGTAAGCTGCCAGCGGTGAGAGTTCCAAGAAATGCGATTTCGGATCGATCAGTTTGTCCACGCGCTCGCGCGCGGTCAGCTTGTTTCGCTTGCGATGTTTTTCGGTAGTCTCGGCGCCGCCGCCGGCTCGCGCGACATTCAGCGCTTCGCGCAGCTGAGCGACCAAGCGGTTCATGTTTTCGAGATTGCGTTTGTACGTGTCGGTCTGGAGATTCAGCCGACTCTGCAGGACAGCCATGCGAGCGCGTTTTCGTTAAGCGCCGATTAACCCCGTTTCCAAGCGGCCTTTAACCCCGTTGCGCCGCCCATCCATTACAATGTGGACAGATATGGCGACCGCACTTACTCCCCGTACCGACGTCGCCGGCATCTACCGGCCGGCGGGGCACCTCGACATCGCCACTGCGCTCGCTCCTTACAAAGGACTGTGGGACGCGCGGCTGGCGGCGCACCTATTCCGGCGCGCGGGCTTCGGCTCCTCGCCCGACGAGGCTGCCCATTTCGCAAGCATGGGCGTGCATGCGGCGGTCGATGGGCTGGTAAATTTTGCGCCGACCGACGGACTGCCCGCGCCGGATAACCTTTACGATCCGCGCACGACGCTGATGCAGTACTTTCAGGTCGGAATGCGTCCCGGCGCACTCGATGACATGACAAAGCGCAAAATCGGACAAGAAGTGCGTCAAAACGAGCGGCAGTCGATCATCTCGCTGCAACGCTGGTGGCTGAACCGTATGCTGGTCACGCCCGCGCCGCTGCAAGAGAAGATGGCGCTCTACTTTCACGGGCATTTTACGACCGCGGCAATTCAAAAAGGCGTTTCGCCCGTCATGGTCTACAATCAGAACCAGCTTTTCCGCAACAACGCGCTCGGAAATCTGCGCGAGCTGACGTGGCAAGTTTCGATCGATCCCGGCATGATGATCTACCTCGACAACGCGCGCAGCGATCCGCAGCATCCCAACGAGAACTACGCGCGCGAGCTGATGGAGCTCTTTACGCTCGGCATCGGAAACTATAGCGAGCAGGACATTCGCGAATCCGCGCGCGCGTGGACCGGCTGGATCCTCCGGCCGCGCGACGGCACCGTGCAATTCGTTCCGTTCCGCCACGACAGCGGATCGAAAACGTTCCTCGGACAGACCGGGAACTGGGCCGGGCGCGATATCGTCGACGTCATCTTCAAGCAGCCCGACAGCGCCGTCTTTTTCGCAAACAGCCTGCTGAACTTCTTCGTGTACAACGGTCCCGAACCGCAGCTCGTCGACGCGGTTGCTAAGCTAATCCGTAAAAATGATTTCAATCTTAAGCCGGTCATGTCGACGCTGCTGCGCAGCAAGGTGTTCTATTCGAACCGGGCGTACCGCGCACTCGTCAAGAGTCCGGTCGAGTTCACGATCGGCACGTACAAGGCGCTCGGGGCGAAGGCGATCGACGATCGCGCGCAGCGCGCTCTGCTGCAGATGGGCCAGATCCTGTTCTATCCGCCCAACGTGGCCGGCTGGCCGGGCGGCGCCAATTGGCTCACGAGCCAAACCGTCATCGCGCGCGAGAATTTCCTGGCTTCGATCGTCAATTCACCGATGATGGACGGCGTGGACTGGATGCAGAAGATGCCGCTGAAAGCGTCGCAAGCCGCGCAGCAGTTGGTTGCGACCGTCTTGCATGGCGATGCATCCGCGCAAAGCGTCGCGCAACTGACCGATTATCTCAACGGCGCCGGCACGTCCGCCCTCGGCATGCTCTCGGGTGAGAACTATCCGGAACGAATTCGCGGAGCCGCCTATCTGACGATGGCGATGCCGGCCTACCAGTTGAATTAGGGATGACAACATGAAACGCAGTAACTTTTTAGCCGGGACGCTCAGCGGACTCGCAGTCGTCGCGAACACGCAGCACGTGTTCGCGCAGGCGCTCGCGCAGACGCCGCTGTCGGGCTTGCCCGGCGCCGCCAACCGCTGTCTCGTGCTGATCAACCTGCAGGGCGGCAACGACGGCCTCAACTGCGTCGTGCCGCACGGTGATGCGCAGTATTATCAGGTGCGCCCGACCATCGGCATCGCGCGCAACGACGTGCTTTCGGTCAACGACCGGATCGGCTTCAATCCATCCATGCGTTCGTTCAAAGCGATGTACGACAAAGGCATGGTCGCCGTCATGCAGAGCGTCGGTTATCCCAACCCGGACCATTCACACTTCCGCTCCACGGAAATCTGGCAGACGGCCGCACCCGACAAGTACGAGCACACCGGCTGGCTGGGCCGCTATCTGGATGAAGCCAATCTGCCCAAAGACAATCTGTTCAACGGCGTGGCGATCGCGCAAGTGCTGCCCGAAGTCATGGTAGCCGGCAAGACCGACGTGCCCGCCATCGCGCAGATCAGCGGCTACGGACTTATCAGCGACCGTAACAACTCCGCGAGCATGGCATACACGAAGCTCGTCAGCGACAATCGTCTGCCGTTCAGTTCGCCGTATCTCGCGCACGTCGCCGAGATCGAAGACCACGCGCAAAAAGGCTCGCAGGAGCTGCCGAAACTGATCGCCGGCTACAAACCGGCCGGAGCCTATCCCGCCACGCCGCTGGGCCGCAGCCTGGCGCTGGCCGCGCAAATCGTGGGGAGCAATTTAGGCACGCGCGTGCTGTACGTGCAGCACGGCTCGTTCGATACGCACGTCGGGCAAAAGGCGACGCAAGACCGGCTGCTCGGCGAACTCTCCGACGCGATTAAAGCTTTCTACGACGACTTGGCGGCGCACGGAAACGACAACCGGGTGCTCACGATGACGTTCTCCGAATTCGGGCGCCGCGTCGCTGAAAACGCGAGCCGCGGAACCGATCACGGTGAAGCCTCGCTGCTCTTTCTCATCGGCGGCGGCGTCAAAGGCGGAATCTACGGAGCGTATCCCGATCTCGCCGACACCAACATGGGCAATCTCAAATTCGATACGGACTTCCGCAGCGTCTACGCCACGGTGCTCGAGCGTTGGCTCGGGCGTCCGTCGGCTCCTATTCTACAAGGACAGTTCGCGACGATCGCTGCGCTCGGATAGTCAGCGGTTTTGGAGCGCGCGCTCCCGGTCGATCAACGCGCGCTTGCGTTCGAGTCCCCATTTATAACCGCCCAGTTGACCCGTTCCGCGAATAACCCGGTGGCATGGAATGACGATCGCGCAGACGTTCGAAGCGCATGCGCGCGCAACGGCACGCGCTGCGCCGGGGCGGCCGATCGCTTGGGCGACCTCACCATATGATTGCACCTGTCCGGCCGGAATTGATTGCAAGTACGCCCAGACGCGCATTTGAAATGCGGTCGCTCGCACGTCTACGGGCAGATCCAAGTGCGGCCCGCCCATCTCCAGGTGTTTCGAGAGAGCTTCGACCCACGCGGCCAAGTGCGGATCGTCCGCATTTTCGATCGGCGTGATATCGGCATTGGAGTACTCACGGCAAAGTTGCTGCAGAAGCGCTTCGGGGTCATCGCCGAACTGGACGAAGCAGAGCCCGCGATCGGTGGCGGCGACCATCATCAAGCCCACCGGCGTCGCAACCGTGGCATGAGAAATCTTTACGCCTTCACCGCCGCGCCGGTATTGCGCGGGCGTCATCCCTAATCGCGTATCCGCGCGCTCGTAGACTCGGCTGGCGGAGCCATAGCCGGCGTCGTACAGCGCCGCCGTGACGCCTTGTGAATTCTTGAGCCCCGTTTTGAAACGCTTGAGGCGAACCTCGTCCACGTAGCGTTTGGGCGTCACACCCACGGCCGCTTTGAAGCTGCGCAGGAAGTGAAACGAACTCATGCCCGCAACGCGCGCCAATACACGGAGCGACAGCGATTCATCGATGTGCGCTTCCACGTACTCGCACGCTGCCCGGATGCCGTTCTTCATGGTTGGCTCATTATAGCCGCCCGTTGGCTGGGATGCTATCCGAAAATTGCGGTGCTTAGGTCGCGATGGCATTGCGAAGTTGTGGCGAAATCGGTCGGCGTGATCGAGATTCTGTTCCTGGGCACCGGCGGTGCGCGCTTCGTGGTCGCGCGCCAAATCCGCGCGTCCGGCGGAATGTGGATGCGCTTCGGCGCGACCCAAATTCACGTCGATCCCGGTCCGGGCGCGCTCGTGCGCGCGCTTTCGCACGTGCCGCCTTGCAACCCGCGCGAACTGTCGGCGATCGCGCTCTCGCATAAACACTTGGATCATTCGAACGACGTCAACGTCATGATCGAGGCGATGACCTCGGGCGGCTTCAAACGCCGCGGCACGGTCCTTGCGCCCATAGACGCGATCGAGGGAGAACATGTCGTCCTGCCATACGCGCAGCGATTCGTGGAACGGATCGAAATATTGCGCGCGAGTCACGGACCCTATCGCGTCGGTGAGGTCGAGATCTTTACCTCGATAAAGCACCGGCATGCGGTTGAAACCTATGGACTGCACTTCCGGTTCGGAGGCCGCACCGTTTCCTATTTACCGTGCGGAAAATTTTTCGAAGGTTTGATCGACGATTATCGCGCGCATGCGCCCGACGTGCTCGTCATAAACGTACTGCGCTATCAGGATGCAATGGACGTGGACCACCTCACCTTCGCGCAAGCGCGCGAGGTGATAATGGGCGTTCGTCCCGGCGTTGCCGTGCTGCAGCATTTCGGAACGCAGATGCTCGAGCAGAATCCGCCGCGCTTGGCGGCGGAACTCGAACGCGAGCTCGGCACGCGCGTGATCGCGGCGCACGATGGATTCTTGCTGGACGTCGACACGGAACTGGCAGCGCTTGCCGGTTGAGATCGCCGGCATAGAAGCCGGCGCAATTGAAGAATTCGTCCGGCGTAACGAACGCGCAGCGCTCAAGATGCTCTTCAACTTCAACGTCGTGTGGCACGAACAGCGTTACGACTTTGCGGCAAGGGACGGCGAGCTCGTCGTCGGCGTGGCCACGATCCGCATCGCGGCGTCACTCGCGCACGTCGAACGCGCGATCGTGCTGCCCGAGCGGCGCCGCGCCGGCATCGGCCGGGCGCTGCTCGAGCGTGCTGCCGAGGTCGCCAATTACTACAACTGCCACAAGATGAGCGCCCTGGTGCCTCACCGCAGCGCGGCCCAAGTGTTCTTAGAACGCTGCGGCTATAAAGAAGAAGCTGTCTTGCCGCAGCACACGTTCAAATTGGACATGGCGGCGATGCGCAAGTTTTTGCTTTGAGTTAGTGAATCCGGCCGTTCGTGCGCTTCGGCTGCGGGACCCGGCGCTGCGCAAATGCCGATATTGGACGCCACTCGGCCGGCAGGCGCCGCTGCGCCCGCAGGGCCCCTCTATAAATGTAGATTGCGCCGTGCGACGAGCTTGCGGTGACGACCGCGCCGCCGTTGCCGATCTGCGCGTCCGTTTGGCCGGCGCGCACGGCTCCTCCGTCGACCAATGAGTAGATGCGCCCGACCGAGCTGTGCGCGCCAATCTGCACGCCGCCGCCGGTGCCCAACGCCACGCTGCCGTTGTCGCTTTCAAAACGCGCTAAGCCCGGCTGGAAACTGCCGTTGTCGTAAATGATCGTCCCGTTTACGCTGGTGACTTGAATTTGCCGCGACGTGCAATTTTCGAAGAAAAGATTGCCAATCGCGGTGCGCGCGCGAAAGCGATCGAAGGAGGAATCGCGCACCATCAGCGGACCGCGCGCCACCTGTGCGTAACCCGTGCCGCCGACATTGCGCAGACGCATGCCGCCGTTGTGCAAGAGCAGCGCAAAGATGCCGGTGCGGAAGTCCTGGACGTCGATGCCGCCGCGCTGCACATTGGCAAGCAGCAGCGCTGTGCCGGCGGGCATCATGACGGTAACGTCTGCATCCAGAGCTTGAACGAGTATGCCTGCGTGCGGTCCGGGCGGCAGGGAAGTGAATGCAAATTCTTCCTGCGGCAACGTGATCGTTCCGTCAGGGCCGAAAACGGTCGTTGCAAAGATCGGAATGCTGCCGCTCAACGCGCGCGCAACGGCTTCGGGGCGAAAGCTGCGCGCGCTCACCGGCTGCGCGGACGTCACCTGCACGTCGGTTCTATTCCACGTGCGCACGACCAGCGATCCGCTGCGCATCATCACGCGCACGACGGGTGCTTCCCCGGCCGGCAGGACGAGCGGCGTTTGCGCGCGCCCGGTTAAGGGCGCGCTTACTAACGCAGATATGAAAATGAGGAGCGCGGCCGCCCGTCGCCCCACACGATTACTCACCCTACCATTGTACGGAGTGCGGCGGGCGATGCATGAGAATACTATGAAATGCGGGGAAATGAGGCACGAAAGAGCGCGCCTTGGCCGGCCGGCCGCATCGTTTCGACGGTTCCGTCGTGTACCCGCGCGATCGAACGCACGATGGCCAGGCCAAGCCCGGTGCCGGGAATCGCCCGGCTGCGCGATTTGTCGGTGCGATAAAAACGGTCGAAAACGAATGCCAGCTCCGCGGGATCGATTCCCGGACCCGAGTCTTCGACTTCGACGATCGCGCGATTGCCTTCGGCCCGCACCCGCACATCGATGCTCCCCTTTTCGGTGAACTTGATCGCGTTGTCGATCAAATTGCTGAAGAGCTGACGCATCAAAGAAGTATCGCCCATGACGATCGGCCGCCCGCTGCTGCTAAAGCTCAGTCTCAATCCTTTCTCGGCGGTGCGCGGCTGCGCCGCCGCCACCGCTTCCGCGCCTATCGCACTGAGGTCTATCGGCTCTTTGGGAATGGCTTCACCCGAATCGGCTCTGGCCAGCGTCAGCATGCCGGCAACCATGCCGGCGAGCGAAGCGCTTTCTTTTGCGATCGTTTCCAAACTCTCTTTACGAACCTGTTCATCGCGGTCTCCCCAGCGTGCGAGCATTTGTGCGTTCGCATTTATCGAGGTGAGCGGAGTTTTTAATTCGTGGGAGGCGTCTGAGATGAACTGACGCTCGCGCGCGAACGATTCTTCCAGTCGAGCAAGCAAATCGTCGAAGGTCGCTGCCAACCTTCCGATCTCGTCCTTGCGGTTCTTCCAGCGCAAGCGTCGGTTCAGCCGGTCGGATCCGATTTCGCGCATCGCCAGCGCCAGCTGATTTATCGGATTTGTCGTCTGCGCCGCCAGCACCAAGGAAAGCGCGACGACCGAGACTACGGTAGCGGCGAGGATGATCGCGATCGCCTGCCGTGTTTCGTTGAAGGCCTTATCGAGCTGATCGAGCGGCTCGCCGACGCGCGCGACGAGCGCATTGCGGCCGCCTATCAAGAGCTCGCTTTCGACCAAGAAAGGCGTACCGTGTAGAACGGCGCGTTGCAGCGCCACCGGCTTGGCCGTCGTCAGCTTCGGGGCGGCCGGAAAGTCCGTCGTTCCCAGATTGAAACTCTTGGCGAGATCGTGGCCCTGCGTGTCCTCGATCTCGATGAAGGTTCCGGCCGAGGCCCAGCGCTCGAGATTGTCGGCATTCTCCAGCGTGAGCAGCGAGTCGCCGCTGGTGTCCTGAATGGAAAATTGATCCGGCGGCGGCAGTGCCACGCGTTTTATGTCTTGCATGGTGAGCGCGAGATGCGCTTGTGCTTGGCCGTAAAGAATCTGCTCGAATCGTAAGGAGACGATGAGCCCAAGCGCGAGGATGGCGGCGACGAGCAGTAAGGCGTACCAGGCGGCGATGCGCCACCGCAGCGAGTTCACTAATCTTTGATGGTGTAGCCGACTCCGCGCACCGTCGTAATCAGTTTGTCCTCGAAACCGTCGTCTATTTTCCCGCGCAGATAGCGGATGTACACGTCGATCAAATTCGAGTCGCCCAGAAAATCGCTCCCCCAGACGCCGTTGAAGAGCTCGTCGCGCGAATGCACCTTGTTGCGGTGCAGCAAAAGGTATTCCAGCAGAGCATATTCTTTGGCGGTGAGGTTGACGGATTTTCCGCCGCGCTGCACTTCGTGCCGGTCGCGATCCATGACGAGGTCGCGATAGACGATGATGTTGGTGGCGGGCTGTTTGTCGCGCAGACGGGCGCGCACCCGCGCGAGCAATTCTTCGGTCGAGAACGGTTTGATCATGTAGTCGTCCGCGCCCATATCCAACCCCGCGACGCGTTCGGGAACGCGGTCTTTGGCGGTAAGCATGATGATCGGCACGCGGCTCTTGGCGCGCAGGCGGCGGCAGACTTCGAGTCCGTCCATCTTCGGAAGCATCAGATCGAGGACGACGAGATCGGGTTCTTTGAGCGCGCGCTCCAGGCCGGCAAGTCCGTCTTGCGCGCTTTCAACTTCGTAGCCTTCGTGCTCGAGCTCGAGCTGCAGCACACGGCTAATGGCCGTGTCGTCTTCGATAACGAGAACGCGAAACGGTCTGTTAACGGCGCACTGGTCTTGTGGGCACGACTGCGGGGCTAAGCTGCGAAAGCCACATCGCGGCTGCGCCGCCGACCGCAATCCACAGAATCGTCGCGGGCTGCGAGGCGACCGCGAGGATGGCCGCGCCGATCGTGTCGAGCGCCGAGAATACCGGGGCCGCCCCGCCGCGCAAAATCAGTACCATGAACCACGCAATCATGGCAACGCAACCACCGATGAGCCATGCTTCCCAGGCTTTCACCGGAAGCGATTGACGATAGACGGTGCCCGCGAGGATCGACGCGCGCAAGTTCGCCGGAGCCGCCTCGAGCGGAAGGTTGAAAAGTGCGCGTTCCAGATCTGCGTCGCTGTAGTATTTCATTCGGGTACTCCCGTTGCGGGTTGGTTCAGCATTCGCCGCAACTGTTCTTTTGCGCGGAACAGGTGAGTCTTCACCGTTCCGATCGGTATCTCCAGGACCTGCGCGATTTCGTCGTACTGCCTGCCCTGCAGATGATACAGCGTAATCACGCTTCGATATTTTTCCGGCAGCCGTTCGATTGCCGCGCGCAGCTGCAGCGCTTCGTCCCCCGCGATAGCCTCCTGCTCCGGTCCGATGCCGGGATCGGCCCGGTCGGGAAGCTCCTCGTTCGAATAACGTTTGCGGCGGCCCAATCGGTCGCAGCAGGCGTGGTAGGCGATCGAAAATATCCAGGTCGAGAACTTGGCTCCGGGCCGGAAGGTTCGCAGGCTGCGAAAGGCCTTGAAAAAGGCCTCCTGGGCGACGTCGCGCGCTTCCTCGGCGTCGTGCAGCGTCCGATAGGCCAGATGGTAGACCGCCCGGTCGTAGCGCTCCACCAGCGTGCCGAAGGCTTCGCCGCGGCCGGCCAGCGTTTCGGCTACGAGCGTCTGGTCGTCGACAGTAGTCGCCGGGTCGATTGCTAGGGCCTCCAAGACGGCTGCAGCCACGCTCGTCATACGCGCGCGCGCGAAGCATTGTTTCGGCGGCCTGAAACACTCCCCCGGCCCGGCCCGTACTTGGGTCAGAATGCGCTACTCCCGAACCGGCATCATCGCCGTCCTCATAGCCGCCGAGCTGTTCATAGCCGCAGTGATCGTCGTTTCGGCCGGCGGCCTCAAGACTTTCGCAGCGGCTGGAAACGGTCACGATTTCAACTACGCGCCGTATTCGCTCCCCGCGGTAGACGTTGGCTCGCATCCGCATATCGTGATCGACGATGCCGACTCGCGCGTTGCCGTAACGCCGTCGACCGACGGCCAGGTCCACATCACCGATGCCACCCGGCTCGGAGGCTGGGGTTGGGGTTCGCGTCCGCAGCATTTGCAAGTTCGCAAAACTGCGGACGGGGTCGTCATCGAACGCCCCGCGGTGCCGGGACGTGTCATGATTTTCGGCTTCGAAACCAGCCGGACCGAAGTTGCGGTGCCCGCGGATGCAACGATCGAAATCACGCATTCCGGCGGCGCCGACTTGAGCGATCTGACCGGAACGATCAGCGCCCATTCCGACGACGGACACATCACCGCCACGAATCTGCGCAGCGGCGATCTTACGCTGACAACCGCCGACGGACACATTACGCTGGATAATGTTGACGCCGACAAGTTCAACGTCGCCACGGCGGATGGCTCGATTCGCGCCTCGTCTTTGCGCGTTCGCAACGGAACCGCGCATACTGCCGACGGTTCGATTACGCTCGCGTTCGCGGACGCCGGAGATGTGACGGTGCACGCACGAACGGCTGACGGCAGCATCCGCATCAACGGCATGCGTCAGGACGACTCATCGCCGACCGATTATAAACTTGGAAACGGCTCGGGCTCGCTGGACGTCGCCACGCAAGACGGCAGCATCCGCGTCACCACGAACGGAGCTAACTAGCATGACTCACGCATCTGATAATTTTGTCGCCGTCATTGCGATTCTGGTCGTCTTTGGAATGCCGCTGGCATACATGATGGTCAATCGCGTCTACGCGCATCAAGAGCGCCTCGAAATGATCCGGCGCGGAATGACGCCGCCGCCCGATCCGCGCGCTGCGCGCCGCGCGGAGCGCGCCGGCTACAATCCGTTCGCATATTCGGGCACGGGGCCGTATGTAGAGCACGACCCGTCCGCTCTTTATCCCGATCGTGTTTTGCGTAAAGGCGTGACGATCGCAATGATCGGCTTAGCGTTGCTGATCGGTCTTTCGTTCATCGATCCGGGCCGGCCCGGACCGTGGTTGTTGGGCGGGTTGATTCCGCTCTTCGTGGGACTGGCGCAGATAATTTTGGCGCTGATGTCCGGCGCGCACTTGGGAGGATGGACGTTATTGGGTTCGCCGCCGGTGCAGCCGCACACGGTGGCGCCGCCGCCCCAAGAGGGCCCGTACGGCTGGCGGCCGGGGCCGACAACCGAACTCGAGCCACCGGTCCGTCCACCCGACGTCAGGTGAGTAAAAAAAAGAACCGCCGGCAAGCCGGCGGTCTTTTTTAGTAAGGAAGCTCGAGCTTCACTTACAGGAGACCAGGGCGATAGCCCATCCAGCCGCAGTTCGCGTCCGGACGAGGTAACCGTCAGACGTCCGGTCATAAACCTGGTAGCCCGCTCTTAGCGCGTCGGCTAGCGATTTGAAGACCATGAGACCTGCCATACCTGGACCCTCCTTTCTTTTTTCGTTCTATACCCTATAACGGCTTTTGTCGCAAGTGGGTTCAGTCAAACGTCGCACTTTGGATTAAATATTCTGTTGCGGGAGTATGTCCGGATGCTTGCGAGAATGGAAAATCGATGCTCGCCGGACCATCGGTTCGTGACGTTGTGGTGCTCGACCGCACGGAGCTCGCACCCGGCGTTGTCCTCCTAGGTTTTTACGCTCCGGAACTGGTCGCCGTGACGCGGCCGGGCCAGTTCGTCATGGCGATACCGCCGGGCGGAGAACGCGCCGCGACCGCGCTTGCCATCTATGAAGCACAAGGAGAGCGCGCGAGTCTATTGTTCTTTGTATGCGGCGCGCGGACGCGGGAATTGGCTGAATTACGACCCGGCGACACGCTTTCGCTGACCGGGCCGCTTGGCAATGGCTTTACATTTGCTGGAGCTCGCGACGTGGCGATCGTCGCCGGCGGTGTGGGCATTGCGTCCGTACTGCTTCCGGCGCAGATGCTGGTCGAACAAGGCGCGCGCGTGCGTCTTTTTTACGGTGCGCGCAACGTTGATTTCTTGGTCGATCGCGAACGCTTTGCAACGGCGGGTTGCGAACTCTGCTGCGCTACCGACGACGGATCGCTCGGCCACCGCGGCTTCATCACCGAACTCTTGGCAAAGGCTGAAGACAAACCCGATCTCGTTCTGGCGTGCGGACCGTCGCCGATGCTGCGCGCTACCGCATTCGTCGCGAGCGAGCTCGGCGTGCCCGCGCAGCTCGCGCTTGAAGAATCATTTGCCTGCGGAGTCGGCGGATGCTGGGGCTGCGTCGTGCCGCTCGATCGCGCCAGCGCCCAAGCTCCGAAGTTTCCGAAGCCCGCCGGGGAGGACGGCTTCGTCTATGCTCGCGTTTGCAAAGAAGGGCCCGTATTTTGGGCGCACGAGCTTCGGTGGTGAGCGACATCGATCTCTCCGTAACCATCGGTAAGCTCGAACTCCCGTACCCGACATTGATGGCCAGCGGCTGTTACGGATCGGGCGAGGAGTTCGAGCCGTTCGCGGATCTGTCGCAGATCGGCGCGGTCGTTTTGAAGAGCGTCACTCGCGCTCCGCGCTTGGGTAATCCGATGCCGCGGCTGGTGGCGACGCCGGCCGGGATGCTCAATGCGATCGGCCTGCAGAATCCGGGCATCGATTGGTATCTCGAAAACGAAGTCGCAAAATTTGCGAAACGGCCGTGCGCCATGATCGGCAGCGTCGCGGCGTTTTCCGTGGACGATTATGCATACGTCACCGAGCGGCTCGCGGCGCGCGACGAGATCGCCGCGATCGAGCTGAACATATCGTGCCCCAACGTCGGATCGGAAGGAGAGACGTTCGCGTGCGATCCGGATTTGACGGGACGTGTCGTGCGCGCGGTGCGAGCGGTGACGGATAAGACGCTCATCGTCAAACTCTCGCCCAACGTCACCGATATTGCAGCGATTGCGGCCGAGGCGGAGAGTGCGGGCGCCGACGCGCTGGCGGTCATTAACACGCTGCGTGGAATGTCCATCGACGTGCACGCTTGGAAGCCGCGTTTGGGCAATGTCTCGGGTGGGTTGTCCGGCCCGGCGATAAGGCCGGTTGCGGTGCTGGCAGTCTACGAAGCCGCGCGGGCAGTATCGATTCCTATCGTCGGCCAGGGTGGAATAGAAAATGCAACCGACGCGCTCGAGTTTTTTCTGGCCGGCGCGAGCGCGATCGCGATCGGAACGGCTAATTTTACGGACCCGCGCATTCCGATAAGGATTGTGGACGAATTGCGCGCATATTTGGCGGCGCGCGGGCTGCGGTCGCTGCGCGATATCGTCGGCAAGGCCAACGTCGGATTCGGAAGCCCGTTCCAGTATGAAGGCGACGTGGGATAGTGGCCCAACTCGTCGTCGCGCTGGACGTGCCAACCGCGGAGCAAGCCGAGCAGCTCGTCGATCGCCTTTACGAACTCGACGTGCTTTTCAAAGTCGGATTGGAAGCTCTTTACGGGTATGGCGACCGGATCTTCGCGCACATGGAAGCACGCGACGTGCGTCACTTCATCGATGCCAAGCTGCACGACATTCCGCGCACGGCAGGCGCGGCCGCACGGCAACTTGTACGGCAGGGCACGCGCATCATCAACGTGCACGCGATTGGCGGAAACGACATGATGCGGGCGGTGGTCGACAACGTCGAAGCGCGTGCCGCCGAACTGGGAATGACGGCGCCGCATGTTTTCGCCGTCACGATGCTGACGAGCATCGGCGCGGAAGATCTCAACGAACTCGGCTTTCGCGGCGGCTTGGGAGAAAACGCGATGCGGCTCGCGGCGCTCGCGCGCGACGCCGGCTGCAGCGGCGCCATTTGCAGCGCACACGAAGTGCGCGACCTCAAGCGCTATTTTGGCGAAAATTTCCTGACGCTCACGCCCGGCATTCGCCCCGCCGGCACGGTGCATGGCGATCAGAAGCGCGTAACGACGCCGGCCGAAGCGGTGCAAGCCGGTTCGGATTATTTGGTGGTTGGGCGCCCGATCACCGAAGCGTCCGATCCGCTGGAGGCCGCGAAAGCCATTCTCGAAGAGATGCGTTGAGTCTCGACCTCGAACGCGAGTTGCGCGCTCGAAGCGCGCTGCTCGACGGACATTTCCGATTAAGCTCGGGCCGTCACAGCGACCGTTTCATCCAAAAGTTCCGCATACTGGAAGATCCGAAGCTGGTCGAACCGGTCGCGCGTGCGATTGCCGACGCGTTTCGCGATGCACGGCCGACCGTCGTCATGAGTGCGGCCGTCGGCGGGATCGTTCTCGGGTATGAAATTGCGCGCGCTTTAGGCGTGAAGGCGATCTTCGTAGAAAAGGAAGCCGGCGCGCCCGTTCTTCGGCGCGGTTTCCAGCTCACGGCGGCGGACCGCGTGCTCGTGGCCGAAGATGTGATCACGACGGGCGGTTCGGTCGAAGAAGTCATGCGCGTCGCGCGCGCGGCCGGCGCCACGATCGCCGGCGTCGGCGCGATCGTGCGGCGAGGCGAGGCGGAATTCGGCGTTCCTACGGTCGCGCTTCTGGAGATGCCGATCGTCTCGTACGAAGAGCGCGAGTGTCCGCAATGCCGCCAGGGAGAGCCGATCGACGATCCGGGATCCCGGCGGAGCTAGGCATGGAACCCGCGGCGCGCGGGCGTAGTAGGTAAATGGAGTCATGCAGAGCGTTGTAACCACTACGAACTGGCGCCGCGTCGCTATTGTCGTAGGCATCGTGGTCGCGTTTGGGCTCGCGCTCTTGTTAGCCGCGCGCATACCCAAGACGATGACGATCTTTGTGATCGCGCTATTCTTAGCGTCTGCGGTTCATCCGATTTCGAAACGGCTGGAAGCGCGCCGGATACCGCGGCCGCTGGCGATTACCATCGTCTTTACCGTGCTGATCATCATCGTCACCGGTTTCATCGTCATCGTCATGCCGATGCTGTTCGCGCAGTCGCAAGCGCTGCTCGCAAACGTTCCCGCCTTCATCAAGACTGCCGAAACATGGATGCTCGACATGCGCGACGGCATCCAGCACCGGTTTCCGAGCCTCAATTTGCCCTCACAGGTTTTCAACGTGCAGCAGTTCAGCGTCGAGCACGTAACCGCGATCTTCACGGCGGGGTTGGCTTCGGTCGGCGCGCTGGCACTCAACGTCGCGACGGCTTTGTTCATCGCCATCTCTGCGCTGATTCTTTCGGTCTTCATGCTGCTGAACCAAAACCAAATGGCCGAAGGATTTGCCACGCTCTTTCCCACCCGCAGGCGGCAAACCGCGCTGATGCTGGCGAGTCAAGCGACGCACATGTTCGGCAGCTACATTTCGGGACAGATCATCGTCTGCACCATTACGGGCGTTCTGATTGCCGGCATCACCGCGATCTTCGGTTTCAAATTCGCGCTGCTGTTCGGATTGGTGAGCGCCGTTTCGTATGCCATTCCGATCGTCGGCATGATCGTCGCACATCTCCTGGGGCTGGTGCTGGCTGCGCCGCAAGGCCTTGGGATGGTCATCGGAGTCGAAACGGTCACGTTCATCATCGCACGCATCAGCGACAACATTCTGGTCCCGCGGATCATGGGCGAGAGCATCGGCGTTTCGCCGATCGGCGTGATGTTCGCTGTCTTCGCCGGCGGCGAGCTCTTCGGTTTGCCGGGACTGATCTTGGGCATACCGGCGGCTGCGCTCATCAAACTCATCTGGGGATACTTCATCGGACCGTGGCTGCACGCACAGATTGAGTTTGCGGATCTCGCACCGCCGCCGAGTCCGCCGCGCGCGCCGCTGCCCGATATAGAAATCGTCGTCGCGGAAAGTTGACCAAGCGGTTCATTTCGGAAGCCCTCAAACCGGTTGTCGAATCGTTTGACTCCGCCGCAATGGAGCACGGCGAACCGGGTTTGCCAAGCGCCTTCACGTGGCGCGAAGAAACGCTCGCGATAAAAAGCGTGGTGAAGGTCTGGCGCTCGATGAAAGAAGATCGCGGCGATAAGTATTTGGCGCGGCACTGGTACGAAATAGAAATTTCCGACGGCCGCCGCTTCACGATTTATTTCGACCGTCACGCAAAAGTGGGCAAACCCCGCTGGTGGCTCTACTCGCTCGAGGAGTAAGGCTACATAGATTCCGGCGCGCTGACGCCAATGATACTCAAGACGCGGGCGAGCACGGTTTGCGTGGCGATGCACAAACTCAAACGCGCGAGTCTTTCATCGCGATCGACCGTTAGGATCTTGCACTCCGTATAGAACTGATGAAAGTCCGAAGCGACGTCGCGCGCGTAACGCGTGAGGCGGTGCGGAGCGAGGCGCTCGACGACGTTGGCGATGAGGCTCGGAAGCCCGGCGATACGCCGCGCTAACGCCAGCTCGGCGGGATGAAGCAGCGTTGCCAGCGCGGCGCCGTCGCGCGCGGCTTTGACGTCGGCGGCGTCGGCATTCTTGAAAACCGACGCGATCCGGGCGTGGCCGTACTGCACGTAATAAACGGGATTTTCGTTGCTCTGCTCCTTAGCGAGCTGAAGATCGAACGTGAGCGGCGATTCGGGGGCCGGAAGCACGAAAAAGAACCGGGCCGCATCGACGCCCACTTCGTCCAGAATGTCGTCGAGCGTAACGATATGGCCGGCGCGTTTGCTCATGCTGACCTGCTCGTTGCCGCGCATCAGCGTTATTTGTTGCGCGATCAAAGCATCCAGACGATCGCGCGGGTAACCGAGCGCCTCGGCCAAGCCTTTTAACCGGCCGATGTAACCGTGATGGTCGGGCCCCAAGATATCGATAACGCGATCCGCACGCCGCAATTTGTCGTAATGGTAAGCAACGTCGGTGCAAAAATAAGTCGGCCTGCCGTCCCGGCGAACGAGTACCCGATCTTTGTCGTCGCCAAACTGCGTCGCGCGAAAGTAGATCGCCCCGTCGTCTTCGTAGGTGACGCCGTCATCGATCAGCCGCTGCAGCCCCGCTTGCACGGCGCCAGCATCTTGCAACTCTTTCTCGCTCTGCCACAGATCGAAGTGCACGCCGAAACGTTCGGCCGTGCGCCGCTGCTGCGCGACGAGCGTGTCGCGGCCGGTCGCTGAAAAATATGGGAGCCAACGGCTTTCATCCTCATCGGTCCACCGTTTGCCGTCGGATTCTGCAATCGCCGTCGCGATCGGAACGAGGTAATCTCCCGGATATCCGTCTTCGGGAAAGGGAAATTTCGGATCGTAGATCTGCCTGTACCGCGCGTAGAGCGATCGCCCGAGCGTATCGAGCTGGCCACCAGCGTCGTTGATGATCCACTCCGTAAAGACGTCGTAGCCGCAAAACTTCATAGCGTTCGTAAGCGTCGCGCCAATGCTGCACGTGCGTCCCTGCACGACGACCAGCGGCCCGGTCGGGTTAGCGCTGCCGAACTCGAGCGAGATGCGCTGGTTTCGGCGAGCGCCTTGTCCGAAATTCGATCCTTCGCGCACGATCTGCGTGACGGCGGCTTGCCACACTTCCGGTTGAAAGCGCAGGTTGATGAAGCCGGCGGTCGCCGAAATTTCGGCGAAGAGTTCTCCTAATGTCGGCGCGCGCTGCTGCAAATCGGCGATCAGCGTGGTCGCAACTTGCTGCGGAGAACTGCGGGCTGCTTTTGCCAGCGAAAACGCCGCATTGGTCGCAAAATCTCCGAACTCGGGGCGCCGCGGGGCTTCGAACGCGATGCCGGCTTCGGGCGCGTCTTGATAGCGCGCGGCGATCGCATCGCGCAGCGCGCCGGAGAAAATCGAAAGGGCGGCTTCCGGAAGGATCGGGCCGCCGCTAGTGGTGGTAGGGTTCACTGTGCGCGATCTTCGCCGCCCGGTAGAGCTGTTCCAGCACGAGCATGCGCGCCCACTCGTGCAAGAACGTCAGTTTCGAAAGCGACCAGATGAAATCGGCGCGCTTCCGCACAAACTGTGACGTGCCGAAAGTGCCGCCGATGACGAGCGTAAGCGGACGCCCGCGCGATTCCAGTTCGATCACCTTTGCGCTGAGCTCTTCGCTCGAGAGCTCGGTGCCCTCGCGATCGAGTAACCAGAGCACGCCGGCTCCGGCAGCCTTTAGCGCGCGCTCTCCCTCCTCGCGGATCGCTTTGGCGGGATCCGAGCCGCTCGAGGCGCGCAGTTCGGTAATCTCTAGCCGATGGTAGGCGCCCAGCCGCTTTTGAAATTCCGCACAGAGCGCGGCGACCGCCGGATCACGCAGCTTGCCGGCGGCCACGATTCGCAGATGCATGCGCGTAGGTTCGCAACGCCGTATGCGCCCTCCGTGTTAAAAGCTTCCAGTGCAGCAGCTGGCCCTATTCGGAACGCTCGAACGCATCTTTGTCGACGATGAAAGCGGCACGATCGCCTATCATCCGGGCGTGCTCAACGCGGCCGAAAGTAAACGGCTCTTCCTGCATTTCTCACAGAGCCTGACGTGGACTCGGGAAACGATGTGGATGTACGACCGTACCGTGACGGTGCCGCGCCTGATCGCACGGTTTGCTGCTGACAGCGGCGTGACGGGTGAGGTCGTGGCTCTGCAAAAGCGCGTCGAAAAATTCTTGAAGGCGCGTTTCAATGGGATCTCGCTGCAATATTATCGCGATGCGAACGACAGCGTCGCCTGGCACAGCGACCATACGGAAGATCTTATCGACAATGCCATCGTCGCTGTGGTGAGTTTGGGAGCGGTGCGCGAGATGTACGTACGCAGCAAGGCGCGGCCTCGCCGGACGTTCACCTGTGCGCTCGAACCCGGCAGCCTATTCGTCATGGCCGGCCGCGTGCAAGAGTTTTGGGAGCATAACATTCCGAAGCTGCGGCAGCCGGTCGCGCCGCGGATCAGCATCGCTTTCCGCCAGAAGCGATAGCGTAGCGCGAGCCGGCGCGCGATTCGATAAGGCCCTGCATTTCAAGTACCGATAGCGCCGCAAGCAGTTGTGCCGTGCTTTCAGCGCATGCCGCGCACAGCTCGTCCAGCGTTGTTTCTCCGGCCTCGAGAATACTCACAATCTTCGCGTGAAGCGGATCGCTTGGCGGCGGCTTTGCCTTGCTTGCACTCTCGATTGGGAGCTTCATCAGATGCAGATCGTCGAGCACATCTAGTGCATTGCGCGCGAGCGTGACTCCATCGCGAATCAGTGCATGACAACCCGCGACGTGCGGGCGATCGATATCACCCGGCACCGCGAACACTGGAATGCGTCCGGCCGCCCAGCCAGCCGTGTTGAGCGCGCCGCTGCGCGCGGGAGCTTCAATAACAACCACGGCATCGGCCAACGCGGCTACCACGCCGTTACGTTGCAAAAACTGCGGCGGAAAAGTGTCGTGGTCGGGCGCGAACGGCGAGAGTACGGCACCATCGTCCGCGAGCATGCGCTCCGCAAGCGCGCGGTTGCGCCGCGGGAAAAATTCGTTGTGTCCGCCGCCGAGCACGCCAATCGTCGGTGCGCCGGCGTCGAGCGCGCCTTCATGCGCGGCCGCATCTATGCCTAACGCAAGCCCGGAGATAATGCAGCAGCTCGCGGCGCCGAGATCGCTTGCAAAACGTCGCGCCGTCGCGCGTCCGTAAGGTGACGCTGCGCGCGTACCGACGATTGCGATGCTGGGCCGTTGTAAACCGTCGAGGTTTCCGGTAGCCCAAAGCCCCTCGAAGATCGCCGGCAGCGGCCGGGGATCCCGCAACGCCTCAAAATCGCAGCGCGCGCCAAGTCGGATTCTCCATACCGCCCCTTCACGCGGGGAGCGGCCGGCCGAAAGGGTCGTCCTTCCGCCAAAGGTCACTTCCCTCGTGCCCACGAGGGGGAAAGTCGGGTACGCCTGGGAATAGGGGCCCCAACCCGGCAGGCTACCCATAGCCGGCGCAGGTCTTGAGAGGAATCGAACGTGGCAGCTGAAGCGTACTGTGTGAAGTGCAAGACCAAACGTGAGATCAAAGACGCCGTTCAAATCACAATGAAGAACGGCCGTCCGGCCACCGAGGGCAAATGCCCCACGTGCGGGACGAAGATGTTCAAAATCGGGGCTTCGAGCTAAGAAAGCCGCCGCCCACACAACTAGCCGGCGTTTTACCGCCGGCTTTTTCTTAGGGCGCAGCCTCCGCGCGCGTCGGGCGCAGTCCGCTACGGTGTCGCGCTACGAGGTTCAGCAGCTGGATCGTTAGGTGGACGCGCGCATCTTCGGGCAGCTGCTCCCCCTGCGCCGCTCGATTGAACTCTAGGACGAGGTTCTCAGCCTGGGTGTAGGTGAGGGCGGGGCTGGAGACGGCTAACTCTTGGGCGGCCACCTTGATGCGAGCTCAAAGCTGCTCCGCGCTCTTCATAAGCGTAGCCTCTCGCAGAATGCGCATTGGCCACCACGCTAGAGCGGTCAAACCGTATAGTTGCGGACTTTAGTGTAACACGTTCAGAAGGCGGTCGCTTGCCTGTTGGGTCGTTCTTTACCGAACTATGGCTAATACGGTATCCGGGATGACCCGCGGCCACTAGTCAGTGACCTTCGAACCTTTGCGCCGCAACCGATAGTGGCCTATAATGGGATGACCCACAATATGTGGGACGTCCATGAGGGCTTGCCGCTGATTTGTCCGACTTGCCGGAAAAACGAAACGCGCGTCGTCGACTCGCGCGACGATGAGAGCGTCGTTCGGCGCCGGCGTGAATGCTTGGACCCGCGTTGCAAACATCGCTTTACGACCTACGAGCGCATGGAAGTTCCGCGGTTGTTCGTTGTGAAGAAAGACGCGCGCCGCGAGCAGTTCAGCCGTGAGAAGATTCTAGCCGGCCTGCGCCGGGCGTGTGAAAAGCGTCCCGTCTCCGAAGCGCAGATGGAAGCGGTCGCGTCGAACCTGGAGCGCGATCTGTTCGCGCGTGGCGAAAGCGAAGTTCCGGCGACGCTGATCGGTGAGAAACTCATGGACTCGCTGCGCAACCTCGACAAGGTTGCGTACATCCGTTTCGCAAGCGTCTACCGCCAGTTCCGCGACGTCGAAAGCTTTCAAGAAGAGTTGGCCTCACTGCTTGCTAAATGAGCGGCCATGGCTCCGGTCACGGTCGCGGTCAAGAGGCTGCCTGACGGCGAAGGACTCCCGCTCCCAACATACATGAGCGAAGACGCCGCGGGCGCCGATTTGTGCGCTGCGGTTTTAGAAGATCTCACGCTGCTGCCGGGTGCGCGCGCGCTGGTTCCAACGGGATTTGCGATCGCATTACCTTCCGGCTATGAAGCACAGGTGCGTCCGCGCAGCGGTTTGGCGATGCGCCACGGCGTCACGTGCCTGAATTCTCCGGGAACAATCGATGCCGACTATCGCGGCCCCGTGTGCGTCGTGCTCGCGAATCTTGGCACCGAGCCGTTCACGGTGCGCCGCGGCGATCGCATCGCGCAGTTGATCGTCGCACCGGTTTCGCGCGCGCAGTTCGATTTGATTGAAGACCTGCCGGAAAGCGCGCGCGCCGCGGCCGGGTTCGGCAGCACCGGATGAAAGTCTACATCGTCGGCGCCGGCGCGGTCGGCACGTACTTGGGCGATCTGCTGCAGAGCGTCAACGTTGACGTTACCTATGCGCCGCGCGACTTGGCCGAGGTGACGCCCGTGGATGCCGACGTGGCGATCGTCGCCGTGAAATCCTACGACACCGACCGCGCGATCGAAACGCTACGCAAGGCGATACAATTTCCGCAGAAGTGCGTGTTCGTCAGCCCGCAAAACGGAATCGGCAATGAGGAAAAGCTCGCGGCCGCATTCGGTGAAGATAACGTGGTGGCCGCTGCGCTGACCGTACCGGTGGGCCGCAATCACGGTAACGGTCACGGCCATGCGACCAAAGAGGGCGGCTTGGCCTTTGCGCCGCTTGGAAAAAATGCATATAACTGGCTGACCGCCGCCTTTGCGAGCACCGGCCTGAAAGTGCAAATCGTGACCGATTGGCGCGCGCTGAAATGGTCGAAGCTGGCGCTCAATATTGTCGCCAACGCGAGCTGCGCGATTCTTAACGTGCTGCCCAACCGCTTGGTGCACTACGACGAGATCTTCACGCTCGAGATTCGCGCCATTCGCGAAGTGCGCGCGGTAATGCACGCGATGAAGATTTCGCCCATCGATCTGCCGCGCTATCCGGTGCGCGCGATGCAAGGTATCGCAACGCTGCCCAGCCCCGTTTCGCGCAAATTGCTCTCGAGTCGCGTAGCGGGCGCGCGCGGCACGAAGCCGCCGTCGCTGCTGCTCGATTTACGTGCCGGGCGGGATCAAACGGAAGTAGATTATCTGAACGGCGCGGTTGCGAGCGCGGGCCGCGACCATAACGTTCGCACGCCGGTCAACGCCGTCTACGCCCGCGTGTTAGAAGACATCGCGCACATGCCGCAGCTCTGGGCCAAGTATCGCGAACATCCGGACACGCTGGCGGCCGAGGTGGCCGCCGAAGTCAAGCGCGTGCGCGCGCTGGCGCGTACCTGATGCGTCATCCCGATGTGCCCGAATCGCTCGAGGGCTGGTGGATACTTCACCGGATGTTCGGTTTCGATCGGCGGCGCTGGGCGCTGATTCCCGACGACGAGCAACAGCGCATCGCGCGCGAAGCCGGCGATGCGTTTGCCGAACTGAAAAGCGGCGAAGGAGATCTAGGCTTAGTGCAGCTGGTCGGCCACAAGGGCGACCTCATGCTGACGCACTATGCGAAGACGTTTGATGGATTAGCGCAAGCGCAAACGCTTGTCGATCGTTTGGAACTGCTCGATTATTTGCAGCCGCGCGATTCCTACGTTTCCGTGCTGGAACTCGGACTGTACGATGCGACCGGCAAGATTCACGCCGCGCTGCGGGAGCGCAATCTCAAACCGCATTCGCCCGAATGGAACGCGGCTTTTGATGAATTGCTGGCCGAGCAAGAGAAGAACCCACGCAACGCCGAGCGGCTGTGGGCGAAGGTGCCGCGGCGCCGCTACGTCTGTTTCTACCCGATGGACAAAAAGCGCGCCGAAGGCGAGAACTGGTACACGTTGCCTTTTGCCGAGCGCGCGCGGCTCATGCTCGACCACGGAAAGATCGGCCGAACCTTCCACGGATTGGTCACGCAGGTTATCTCCGGCTCGGTGGGATTTGACGACTACGAGTGGGGCGTCGATCTGTACGCCGACGATCCGTTGATTTTCAAAAAGCTCATCTACGAAATGCGTTTCGACGAAGCCAGCGCCAAGTTCGCGATCTTCGGGCCGTTTTGGAGCGGGCTGCAGTTTTCAGTGGAAGAGCTGCCGCGGTTTTTGGCCGGCGAGGTTCCTGAGCTTCGCGAGAAAGTAACGGTATAGTATGGCGGTTGTCGACCTTACAGCTTACATCGACGTGCTTTCATCGTGGTGCTATGTCGGCGATCTCGCTCTGCAGAAGATCGAAAAGAAGTACGGCAGCCGTCTGCGCGTCCAGTGGGAGATCGCGCAGCTGTTTGATTTTGGCCCGCTGCCCTACACGCGCGAGCAGTTAGCGTGGTACTATGCGCGCACTGCCAAGATGACCGGCGTGCAGATGAACGCGGATTGGGTGGACACGCCCGAGGCGACCACCAAGTACGCCAACCTCGCGGCGGAAGCTGCGCGCACGCTCGGCGTAACCGATATGAGTTTGGTCCGGGCACTCAATTACGCGAACGTCATCGACGGCAAGCCGCTGGGCCGCCGCGAGCCCGCGCTCGATGAGGCCGCGCGTTTGTCCGGCTTGGATCGCGCCGAGCTCGACCGGGTCATGCGCAATCCGGCAACCGCCGAACGCATCGCGCGCTCGACCGCCGAGTTCGAAAAGCTTAACTTACCGCAGCGGCCGTCATACGTGGTACGCAATCCGACGGGCGACTTGGCTCTGCTTTCGGGCGTCTACACGTTCGAATCGCTCGATGCGATCATCGGCGAGATGCTGCACGCGTCGGAGATCACGGAACAGGTCGGCCCAGAACCTGCGGCGTGACGTTTCGGATGCGCGAAGCCGAGGAAGAAGATGTTCCGTTTATTGCCGGTCTCTTTAAGTTACCGCATTCGCGCGAATTCTTGAACGAACCGGGGCGCGATGCAATCTTGGCGCTGATCGAGGATCCGCAAAGCGAAACATTCATCATCGAAGAGTCCGGAGAAGACTTTGGCTACTTTACGATGCACGATCGCGACTGGCTGTTCGACCTCGGCGTGCTCGTGGTGAAAACGCCAGGTCGCGGCGCCGGTCCCTTCGCGATGCGCTGGGGCATCGAGCAAGCCTTTCAAAAGCGCAAGGCGCACCGCGTTTCCATCGAGATTCGGGAGGACAACGATCGCGCGCGCGCGATGTGCGAACGCCTGGGCTTTAAGGCCGAAGGCCTCTACCGCGACGGCTTTCGCGACGCTGTCAGCGGCGAATACAAGAACTTGATCCCCTATGGAATGCTCCGTACGGACCTCCGCACGGCTTGACGCGGGAGGCCAATAGTTGTAGGATACAACTGTTGTGGTTGACAACTTAAACCGTTCCCGCCGCGCGGACCCCGTGCTGGACTTTCAGGACTCGATGGTCGCCTTGATCCGGTCGCTCGGGCTGCACAAGCCGGACACGACGCCCTGCGGCCAGCCGCTTTCCGTTGGGGAGGCGCAAGCGCTGCTCGAAATTGGGCGCGAACCCGGACTCACCCAGAATGGCCTCGCCCAGCGGTTGACTCTCGACAAAAGCACCGTCAGCCGTCTGGTGGGCATGCTCGAGCGGCGTTCGTGGGTTGAGCGCGTTCGCGATCGCAACGACTCCCGTTTTTATCACCTGCGCTTGACGGCGGCCGGCACCAAGGCCAACGCAAATCTGGCGCGTTCGCGGCGCGCAAAGTTCGAGCGTATCTTCCAAGCAATCCCGCGTGCGCAACGGGACGCAGTCGCGGCGTCGCTTTCCGCTCTCATGGAGGCGATCGATGAATCTTAAAATGCTCGCCGCGGTTGCGCTTGCAATTATGTTTGCATCGCCGGCGCCGGCGCAGACGCGCCAACAAACGATCCGCGAACGCAGTGCGCACGTCATGCCGTTCTCGATGGACGCGGCGATGCACACATTCGAACCGACGAATACGGGCGGCGTTATGACGGTCATCGTGCACGACGGCGACGCGAATCAGGTCGCGCTAGTGCGCACGCATTTGCAAAAAGAGGCGGCGTCATTCGCCCGCGGCGATTACTCGGATCCGGCCTACATCCACGGCAAGAGCATGCCCGGCCTCGCGGTTTTGAGCTCCGGAGCAAAGCGCATCAGCGTTCGGTACGCCGAACTACCCGCCGGCGCAACAATCTCTTTTCTCACAGCAGACCGCGCTTTGATTACGGCGCTGCACCGCTGGTTTGCCGCGCAGGTGTCCGACCACGGCCACGACGCAATGATGTAGCGCTCCCTTAATAGAGGAAGCTCTCCCGGTGAGAGATTGATCAGCAGCCGGCCCGCCGGATACATGAACCCCGAATTGAAAATGGCGCTGCGCACGCGTTCGCGTGCTTCGTTCAAGGCGCGGTCAGGCAGGCCGATAATCGCAAGCGCGGGCGTTCCGGGCGAGCTGTCGGCTTCGACGCGCACCACGTAGCCGTCGATGCCGAGCATCGCGGCCGAAAATGTAAGTGAGAGCACGCGACTCTATCACGCCGAGAGCGCGAGTTGGAAAGGCCGCCCCTTCAGGCGGGACGAAGCGCGCCGACGAGATGAAGCTCAGCACCGGCGACCTGCTGACGATCGGCCTGTTCTTTGCCATCAACCTGGGGATCGGGCTGTATTATGCGCGGCGCGGGAGCAAGAGCCTCAGCGAATTCTTTCTTTCGGGCCGCAGCGTGCCGTGGTGGCTCGCCGGAACCTCGATGGTGGCCACGACGTTTGCGGCCGACACGCCGCTGGTCGTAACCAAACTCGTCGCAGACAACGGAATCGCCGGCAACTGGTTGTGGTGGAGCATGGCCGGCTCCGGAATACTAACCGTATTTTTCTTTGCGGCGCTGTGGCGCCGTTCCGGCGTCTTGACCGACGTCGAATTCATCGAGCTGCGCTACTCCGGAAAACCCGCCGCGGCGTTGCGCGGCGTGCGTGCTGTGTATCAAGGCGTGATCGTCAACACGATCATCATGGGTTGGGTGAACCTGGCAATTGCCAAGATCATGCTGGTCGTTCTCGGAATTCCCAAGTGGGAAGCGATTCTCGTTTGCCTGGTGCTCACCGCGCTCTATGTTTCGATCGGCGGCCTGTGGAGCGTTCTGGTAACCGACGTGCTGCAGTTCATCGTGAAGATGTCGATGATCGTAGCGCTCGCTATTGCCGCGGTTGCGGCCGTGGGCGGCATCGGCGCCCTGAAGGCAAAGCTCGCAATTTACGATTTGCATCACCACATCGGCGGCGGCGGCTCGCACCTTGATTTTTTTCCTGCCAGCGGCGCCGCGTATATGCCACTGCTGACATTTCTGGTCTATGTTTCGGTCGCATGGTGGGCCTCGTCCTATCCGGGCTCTGAGCCCGGCGGCGGCGGTTACATCGCGCAACGCATCTTTTCATCGAAGGATGAAAAGAACGCTATTCTGGCAACGTTGTTCTTTAACGTCGCGCATTATGCGCTGCGGCCGTGGCCGTGGATTCTCGTGGCGCTAGCATCGCTGATTCTCTATCCGCACGGCGTGCTCAATCCGGATACGCATCGCATCGACTACGAACTAAACTATGTGAAAACCATGGTCGACTACCTGCCGGTGTCGCTGCGTGGTTTGATGCTGGCGGGATTCTTGAGCGCGTACATGTCCACGATCGGGACGCAGCTGAATCTAGGCGCGTCCTACATTACGAACGACCTGTACCGGCGCTTCCTGCGGCCGAACGAGACTCAAAAACATTACGTGATGGTTTCGCGGATTGCGACGATCGGTGCGATGGTCATCGCGTTAATCGCGACGATGTTCATGAATTCGATCACCGACGCGTGGAAGTACCTGATCACCTTTACCGCGGGCGTCGGCTTGGTGATGATTCTGCGGTGGTACTGGTGGCGCATCAATGCATGGACCGAAATCTCGGCTTTGCTCGCATCGGGGATAACGGCGACGACGTTACAATTCGTTCACGTCGTAGCGCCGGACGATCCGAATGCGGTCGCGATCAATTTGCTTATCACCGTCGTCATCACGACCGTCGTGTGGATCGCCGTTACGTTTGCGACGCGCCCCGAACCCATGGAAGTTCTCTCCACTTTCTACGAGCGCGTTCGACCCAATCCGTTGGGTTGGGGCGCGGTAGCCGCGTCGAGCATGCAAAAAGACGAACGGCAACTGGTGGTTTCGGCGCTGGACTGGTTGGCCGGCTGCGCCTTGGTGTATTTTTCACTGTTTGGAATCGGACGCTTAGCGCTGGGGCAAACCGCTTGGGGCGTCGTGCTGCTGGTGCTGGCTGCGGGTTGCCTCGCCTATATTCTCTGGGATTTGCGCAAGCGCAACTGGGAAACGCTCGCGTTACCCACCCCTTCTCCACAGCGCTCACAGGGGGGCTGACCCGCTGTGGATATAACCTGAAGCGCGAACGCTTTATGATATGAGGAGACCGATCTTGAAGAAATTCGGCCCGGCGGCCCTTGCCGCAATCGCGCTTTTACTGCCAGCCTGCTCCTCGAATTCGAGTTCGACGACGACCACTAAAGCGGGTCCGAAAACGATTGGCGTTTCTATTCAAGATCTCGAAGCGCAATTCTATCAGCAGATGGAAGCGGGGATGAAGTCCGAGGCCGCAAAATTCGGCTACAAGGTGACATTTGTCGATGCCAGCCGCGACAGCGCGCGCCAGCAATCGCAAGTCGAAGATTTTATTTCGCGCAAGGTCGACGCGATAATCCTCACACCATACGATTCGCAGGCGATCGGCAGCGCGATCGTCGAGGCAAACAACGCGAACATTCCGGTATTTACGGCCGACATTGCCAACGCCAGCAAACAAGGCACGGTCGTTTCGCACGTTGCGTCCAACAACGTACAGGGCGGGCAGCAAGCCGGCATGCTCATGTGCGCTGCCGTGCACAATGCGGGATCGGTCGCGATCATCGACGAGCCCGAAGTGACGAGCGTCCAAGATCGTGTCAGAGGTTTTCGCATGGCGCTCCAGCAGCATTGCCCGAACGTCAAAGTCGTGGCCGACGTTGACTCGGGCGGCACGCGCACGAAGGCAAACGCCGATACCGGCGACGTGCTGCAGCGTTACAAAGATCTCAAGGGCATCTTCGGCATCAACGACGACTCTGCGCTCGGCGCGGTCGCCGCGATTCAAGCCGCCGGCCTGAAAGGCATCGCGGTCGTCGGTTACGACGCATCGCCCGAAGCGCGCGCCGCAATCAAGAACGGATCGATGGTCGGCGACGCGATTCAGCATCCGGATGTGATCGGCGCCAAAACGATCGACGTTATTCATGATTACTTCTCAGGCAAGACCGTACCGGCGCGCATCGACGTGCCCGTCGGCACATACACAAAGGCTAACGCGCAATAACCCAACCCACGAGTCCGCTTCTCCAGATGCGCGGCATCGGGAAATCATTTCCCGGCGTGCGCGCGCTCGAAGACGTCTCTCTCGACCTCCAGGCCGGCGAAGTACACGCGCTCGTCGGTGAAAACGGCGCAGGCAAATCCACGCTGATGAAGATTCTCGCGGGCGCCCTGGCCGCCGACACGGGCGAGATCGCGATAGACGGCAAGACGGTTACGATTGGCTCGCCGCGCACCGCCGAAAATCTCGGCGTCGGCATGATCTATCAGGAATTCAATTTGGTACCGGCGCTGAATGCCGTCGATAACATCGTGCTGGGAAACGAACCCGTCAACGGTTTGCTTCTCGACGAAGGCGCGGCACGCAAGCGCGCCGAGGCTGTGTTTGCCGAGCTTGGAATTACCTTGCCGCTAACGGTCGGCACGTCGTCGCTGCGGGTAGCGCAACAGCAAATGATCGAAATTGCTAAGGTGCTTTCACGCAGCGCGCGGATCATCGTGATGGACGAGCCGACCGCGGCTTTGACGAATAACGAGATAACCAAGCTTTTTGAAGTCATCCGTACGCTCAAAGCCCGTGGAGTCGGCATCGTGTACATTTCCCACCGGCTCGAGGAGTTGCCCGACATTGCCGATCGCGTCACGGTGCTGCGCGACGGGCGCGTCATCGAAACGCGGGTCACCAAGGACTTTCCGCCCGACGATATCATTCGTGCGATGGTCGGCCGGCGGCTGGAGTCGCATTTTCCGGACTTGCCCGCGGTGGCACCGGATGCGCCGGTCGTGCTGGCGGTGCGCGATCTGACGCGTGCGCCGTCCGTAAACGGCGTGTCGTTTGAAGTGCGGCGCGGAGAGATCGTCGGACTGGCGGGACTCGTGGGCGCCGGGCGGACGGAAATCGTGCGGGCTATTGCCGGCGCGGACATTCCGGAACAGGGAGCTATCGACGTGCAAGGCCGCGCGATCCGCATACGTTCGCCGCACGACGGCATCGCGGCCGGCTTTGCCTTCATTACCGAAGATCGCAAAGCGCAGGGACTGGTATTGGGAATGAGCGTGCGTGAAAACGTTACGCTCGCGCATTTGGAGCAATTCGTAGAGCGCGATCGATTGATCGATCGCCGTAAAGAGCAGGCGACGACGCGCGAATACATCGAGCAGTTGGATATTCGCACGCCGAGTACCGAACAATTGGTGCGCAACCTCTCGGGTGGAAACCAGCAGAAAGTCGTGCTCGCGAAATGGCTGCTCGGCAATGCGAAAGTTTTTCTCTTCGATGAGCCGACGCGCGGCATCGACGTCGGCGCGAAAGCCGAGATCTATAATCTGATGGTCAAACTCGTAAACGGCGGCGCGGGCATCGTGATGGTCAGCAGCGAGCTGCCCGAAGTGCTCGGCATGGCGCATCGCATTTTGGTGATACGCGGCGGCCGGATCGTGCGTGAGTTCGATCGCGCGCAGGCGACGCCCGATGCGGTGATCGCGGCCGCCACCGGAGCCGCGGCATGAAGGCCGAAACCCGTACGTACTGGCTGAGAGCCGGCGGCGCAGTCGCATTTTTGATTGTACTTGCGTTGGTGATCAACTTTGCATCGCACGGCACATTCCTGCAGCCGGGCAACGTCGTGCGCGTGCTCCGGCAGATTACGTACAACTTCATTATGGGCGTGGGCGAGACGTTCGTCATCATCACCGCCGGCATCGACCTTTCGATTGGGTCGCTGATATCTTTGACCGGCGTCGTCATGGCGCTCTTTGCAAACGCAACCGGCCTGCACGGGTTTGCGCTGATCGCGGCGACGCTGATCGTCGGGCTGGCCGTCGGCGGCGCCGCCGGTTTCGTCAACGCCGTGCCGGTGGTAAAACTCAACCTGCCGCCGTTCATTACGACGCTTGCGATGATGCAGATCGCGCTGGGGCTTTCCTATATCCTTTCCGGCGGCCAGCCGGTTCCGCTGCAAAGCACGGATTTTCAAAACACGGGTTACGGCTCGTTCTTGCACACGATCGTGCCCATTCCGGTCATTTGGATGATCGTCGTGCTGATCGTCAGCTCCGTTCTGTTGATGCGAACGCGATTTGGGCGCTACGTGTTTGCCATCGGTGGGAATGAAGAAGCAGCGCGCTTGGCCGGCATCAGCGTCGGCCGCGTGAAAACGGCGGTGTATGTTATCAGCGGAATGTGCGCCGGCATGGTGGGATTTTTATATATGTCGCTCTTTTCATCGGGCTCGCCGCAAACCGCGACGGGCAACGAGATGCTCAATGCGATCGCGGCAGTGGTCGTGGGCGGCACGAGCCTCATGGGCGGGCGCGGAGCGATCGTCGGAACCTTTTTCGGCGCACTTTTGATTGGATTCTTGGATAACGCGATGAACCTGCTGCAGATCAATTCCTACTTGCAGTGGGTGGTGCTTGGCGGCGTCATCTTGCTTGCCGTCGTGCTCGACGAGCTGCGTAAGAGGTACCTGAAACGGGCGTAAAGCCGAAAGAAGACATGCCGGTCGAAAAAACTCGCAGCCGACGCAGTAAGGAACCGCTATCCGCGCTGGCGCTCGGAGCGCTGGGCATCGTTTTTGGCGATATCGGTACCAGCCCGCTGTACGCTTTTTCGTTATGTTTCGCCGGCGAGTACCCGGCGCGCGTCACACCGCAAAACATCCTCGGAATCCTTTCGCTCATTTTTTGGGCGCTCGTGATCGTCGTCACCATGAAGTACGTCATCTTCATGCTGCGTGCCGATTTTGACGGAGAGGGCGGCACGCTCGCACTGCTGGCGCAACTCGTTCCGATCCGGCGCGCTGCCAAACCGCTTGGATTATCCGCGATCGCCTTGCTCATGCTGTTCGGCGCGGCCATGCTGTACGGCGACGGCGCAATCACGCCGGCAATTTCCGTAATCTCGGCGGTGGAAGGACTCAACGTCTGGACCCAAGCGGCGAGTCCGTACATAGTGCCGATTTCCGTGGTGATTTTGATTGGGCTCTTCATGATTCAGCGCCGCGGAACCGGCGGAATCGGATTTCTCTTCGGCCCGATCGTGTTCGTCTGGTTCTTGGTCATCGGCGTGTTAGGAGCGCTCGCGATTGCCAAGCACCCATTGGTACTGCTGGCGCTCAACCCGATCTACAGTTTTGAATTCTTGCTGCGAAACGGCTTATTGAGCTTCTTGATCTTCGGCGCGGTCGTGCTCTGCGTGACCGGGGTCGAAGCGCTGTATGCCGACTTGGCCCATTTCGGAAGAAAGCCGATTGCGATTGCCTGGGCGACGGTCGTTTTCCCGGCGCTGGTTCTGAATTATTTCGGACAAGGCGCGCTCGTGCTGCAAAACCCGCACGCCATCAGCTCGCCGTTTTTTGCCCTGGTTCCGCGGTGGGGATTGATTCCAATGGTCATGCTAGCCACGGCCGCTACCATCATTGCGTCGCAAGCGCTCATTTCGGGCGTCTTTTCGTTAACGCAGCAAGCGATTCAGATGGGCTACCTTCCCCGATTCCGCATCGTTCATACGTCGCGCCATTTCGCCGGCCAAATCTATATCCCGACGATCAATGCGCTGCTCGGAATCGTCTGCATCATTTTGGTCATAGCCTTCCGGTCATCGGACAAACTTGGCGGCGCATACGGATTGGCCGTTACGATCACCATGCTGACGACGACGATCGGCTTCGCGCAATTGCTGCGAACGAAATGGAAGTGGCCGGCTTGGCAGTGGGTGCCGCTGATCGCAGTCTTTCTTTCGTGGGATATCCCGTTTCTGACCGGCAACGCGTCGAAATTCGTATCGGGCGGCTGGGTGCCGGTTGCGATGGCATTGGCGCTCTTTACGGTCTTTATAACGTGGAATCGCGGCCGACGGCGGCTAATGGAACGTTTGGAAGCGCATACGATGCCGGTCGATCAATTCTTGAAAGAACTCAAGGCGCCGACCTACGTCAGCGGAACCGCATTCTTCCTCAGCCCCGAACCGGCCGGCATTCCGTTCGTGCTGCAGCACGGCTGGGTACGCAGTCACATCATCTACGACACGATCGTGCTGCTTACGGTCATGCATTCACCGCGCCCGTTCGTGCATCGTGAAAATCGCATCGAGGTCGAACAGCTGGCGCCGCGCCTGCTGCGCGTGAAAGCGTCGTACGGGTTCATGGAAACGCCGAAGATTCAAGACATTTTGCGCTTATTACGCGCGCAACGCCCGGATGTTGATTTCTCACACCCGACCTATTATTTGGCGAATCCGAAAATCGCCGACGATACGTCGTCGCACGGCCTGCCGTCATGGCAGCTCAATTTGTTCCGCTGGCTCGCGCGCAATGCGCGCCCGCTCACCGACTCGCTCGGCCTACCGCCGAACAGCGTGATCGAGTTTGGAGTCGAGGTGAAACTCTAGAAGTCGGAGTCTTTGAGCCCCGTGTTGGTCTGCAGATCGGTCCAGAATTCTTGCGAGATAATTTTGTCGCCGGCCCAGCGAATTTGTGCGACCGGCAAATGTGTCGCCTTCGAAAAATAGATCACGGCGCGCGTTTCTCCGGGCTCGCCGGCGCCCTCTGCAATCTTCAGTTCGACCAGCGTGGTAGGTTGACCGGCGATGATCGGGCCGTTGCGTTCGGAGAGCGTGCCTTTCATCGTCGTGTACTTGCCGACTTGATTTTGCAGAATGCCGTCGGGAATCGTGTAACCGCGCAGTGACGTCGCGCGGCCGTCGTGCAATCCGACTTTCAGATGGATGAACGAGAGAATGCCGCCTTGATGTCCGCTGACGGTATCGCCGCCGGTCCAGACCGCGCCGCCGCCGGAGCCGGGTCCGGACAGGATTTGCGTCTTGACCATATTCGGCCGCTTGAACATATAACGATAGACGCGATCTTGCGTTTGATCGCCCAAGACTTCATGCGCGTGCACGGTTACCGTGTAGTCGTTGACTTTTGCGAATATTTGTTGGAAGGCGGTGATCGCGGGAACGGTCGCTGCTGAAGCGGGCGCTATGATGGCCGCTAGGACCAAGACAAAAATCGAAATTCTGTAAAGCACCTCTAAGCCTTCTCTTGAGAAGCCGCTGGCCCCGCTTGGCTTTCGTCCACGAGCAGCGTGCCGTGCTTGCCTTCCACACCAATGAGAACGTCGCATTTGGCGTTGGCGGCGATTTCCTCGATTTCGCTGCTAAGCGGCGCGCCTGTATACTTGCCGTCCCGATACGAGCCCAAGACAATCAAGTTGGCCTTCTCGCGTTTAGCCAGGTCAAGCACGGCTTGGCTCGTGTTACGCGTTTTGATGATATCCGTGCGGATATTGACACCGCTGTGCATCGCAATGGCCTCTGCCGCGCCGAGCGAGTCGAGCGCGGCGCGCTCCTCGTCCGGCATGGTCGCATCGGGCGGAAGCGTGAACGGCACGTCGATGACGTAGACGGCGTGCAGATCGGAGCGTTCGCCGTGCGCGAGCTTTGCCGCTAGCGCCATCATATGACCGGATTCGATGTCGGCTGAAAAGACGACTATGACGCTGCCGACGAGTCGCTCCAATTGGTGCTCGGCCTCCGCGGCAAGCCGTTGGACGAACGAGCTGGGCGGATGGAGCATCCACCACAGCGTGGAGGCCATCGCTCCGGCGATGAATACGGCGACGAGTGCGCCGGCGAGCGAGACGTGTAGCATCAGCGACGCGACGCGCCAATGCGGAAGACTTGCGTTAAACGATAAACCCCCAGCGCAATCAGCAAGCCGCCGAGCACGATCCCAGTTAGCGTCTCCATACGAACTCCGTAGGCGAGCATGCGCACCAAAATAATCGCACCTAGTACCACAAAGAGCACGTAGAATGCTACGCGGAGGGGAATCATGGTTGAGCTGCTCGCCGTCGTTCGTCGCTCGCCTTAAGATTGGCGTGGTATTCATCCATGAGTTCCAGCTCGCCGGCATTGCGCAGGATGTGTGTTTGGGCGCTGCGCCAATCATGCGCTTGCGAGCGGAACAGCGGCAATCGCTTTCCGCGGCGGTACAAGAAATACAGCGCAATGCCGACGATCACCCAAGCCGGACCGGCGATGCGGCCGATATCGTGCGTGATGAGTGTGAAAATCAGAATCGAGAAAATTCCGATAAAGCCGATGACCGCAACGATGGGAAATTCGACACGTTCGCCTCGGAATCGCATTGGGATATTGAACGGTATTTTGAATTTGCGCGGCGTCATGGGGTCGGCCAGCCGCAATGCGATCAGCGCGATGAATACGAACGAATAGCTGGTCGCGGCGCCGAACGCATAGAGGTCGCCCAAGAACGTCACGCCGTCTTCACCGTGGAAAAACCGGTCGTAAGCCGCGCGCGCTCCGTGGTCCAGCTGCGGAAGCGCCGCGAAGATAAGCACGGCTGCGGCCAGGCCGCAGAAAGTGAAGATTGACACAGCCGGCGTACGGAAGCGCGCATGGATGCGCTGGAAAACAGACGGCAGCAGCTTCGACGTGCTCATCGAATAGGCTATTCGCGAACTGCCGAAGACGCCTGAGTTAGCAGAGATGAGCAGCAAAATCGCGCCGAGTATGGGCACGTAGTACTGTGCAATCGCTCCGTAGTAGGGGACCTGCGCAGACAAGAGCGCTATGCCTTTCCCCTGATTGTCACCGTTACCCGGAAATAGTTGCCAGAATGCCATCGCATGACCGTGCACGTCGTGCAGCGGATGCCACAGCTGCATGCCCAGCGCGAGATTTGAGTAACCGACAGCGTAGATCAGAATCGTGATGATCAGCACGACCGACGTTCGTGGAATTACCGAAGCCGGACGCTGCGTCTCCTGTGCTGCTTGCGAGATCGATTCGAGACCTACGAAGGAGATAATTGCCAGCGACGTGCCCTGCATCAACGCAAATGTCGACGGCCAAGCGGTGTGCATCGTGTGAATGAGTATTTGCGGTTGAAATGCGAAAAGGAATCCGAAGCAAAGAATGAGCGTTTCGCTGAGCACGTCGACCGCCGCGACCGTCCCTTGGAATGCCGTACTCTCGCGCACGCCAATGACGTTCAACGCACACAAGAGTCCGATCAAGCCTAGCACGAAGGTAAAGTGCGTCCAAGGATGGATCGACGCGAGCAGCGGCGGCAGGAGCTGCGAGAGATAGTCCACGCTCGACCATGCGAACAGCGTGATGTCGATTGTGAAGTCGAGCAAGATGGCCCAACCTGCCACGAATCCGAAGAAATCGCCCAGACCGCGCAATACGAAATACTGGCCACCGCCGGCAACCGGGTACGCCGCCGCGAGCTCCGTGTACGCCAAGCCGATGCAGACGTAGACGAGGCCCGCAAAAAGAAACGCAAAGTTAGAAGCTCCGGCGGCATAAGCTAGCACTAGCCCTAACCCGATGAAGATGTCCGCGCCAACGTCCGAGTAACCCCAGGAAAACGATCCCCATGGCGTTACAGCACGCCGCAGTTGCGGATTATCAGAAGACATTGCGGTGTAGTGTCAGCCGGTCGCCGTCCAGCGCGACGACGTCAAAGCGAAAATGCGATCCGGGGGCGACGATTTGCATATAGTCGGCCGCGATGCGGCGCAGCGTTGCGCGTTTGCGCGCACTGACCGCGGTGAGCGCGCTGCCGAAGCTGCGCGTGTCGCGGCGCTTCACTTCGACGAACACGATCGTGGCGCCGTCCCGGCAAACCAGATCGATCTCGCCGCCCGGTACGCGTACGTTGCGGCGCACGACGCTGTATCCCGACGATTCCAAGAACTCCGCCGCCCGGTTCTCGCCTTCGCGGCCTTTGGCGTTCACGTAAATTCGAGCGCCAGTTGCGCCTCGCACACGCGCCACCAACCCGAACGGTGGTGAACGCACGGTCCATGCTCTTTGAGCGCCCGCAAGTGTTCGGGAGTCGAGTAGCCTTTGTGATCCGCAAAACCGTAGCGCGGTTCGATTTCGTGCAGCTCGCGCAGCAGCTGATCGCGGTGAACCTTGGCGACGATCGAAGCCGCCGCGACGATCGCGCTGCGCGCGTCACCTTTGATCAGCGGCTCTTGTGGGCCGGCAAACGATTTGATCCGCACCGCATCGGTGATCAAATATTCGGGCAGGACCGCCAACGCGGCGAGCGCGCGTTCCATTGCGAGCACGCTCGCCCAATAAATGTTTAGCCGATCGATCTCGGCTACACTCGCGCTGCCGATGCTCCATGCGGAGCAGCAGTTTTTTATTTCTTCGGCCAACTCGACGCGCAGATCGGGGCGAACTTGCTTGGAGTCGTTCAGCCCGCGCAGCATCAACGGCTCGCAGGCGACCACGCAAGCTGCGACGACCGGTCCGGCCAGCGGTCCCCGCCCGACCTCGTCGATGCCGCCGACAAACAGAAATCCTCGCGCCCGCGCGGCGCCTTCAAATGCATGAATACGGTGCAAACGGCGCCGCTCGCGTTCGTATGCGTTTTTGGATTTACGCTGCTTGGACGTCACGCGTGGCGCTCTCCAGAGTTATCCTGCCGAACTTGCCGTCGTTGAAGTCTTTCACGTACGACTGCGCGGCGTTATGGTAGTCGCTCTCTCCGCCGTGCCGCACGAATCCTCGCGCTTGCGCAAACGCCGAGAGGTCGGGCACCTTCGTCCGCCCGCCGGTTTTTTCCGTCAGCCAGCGGTGAAAACGAGCGGCCACGTCCTCGGGATCGTAATGATCGCGCGGCACCGCCCCCACCAGCGCGAGCTTCCATTGAGCATCGGCCGAGCCGATGCGCGGAACGAGGATGCCGGGGGTGTCCATCAGTTCGAACAGCGTGCCGACTTTGAACCACTGCAGCTGCCGCGTGACCCCAGCGCGATCTTCCGTGCGCGCAACCGAGCGGCCGACCAGCCCATTGATGACCGAAGACTTTCCTGAGTTGGGAATTCCGACGACCATGGCGCGCTGCATTCGGTGCCCCGGAGCGACCAAGTCGCGCAGGCGTTGTTTGACTTTGACGAAGGCGCCCTGCGTGAGGGCGTTGACCGTAAGCGTCTCTGGGCCGAGAATTTTCATCCATTGCGCCGTTTCAGCCGGATCGGCCAAGTCTTCACGGCTCAATATCTTTAGGCGCCGGCGGTTGCCGGCGACCTCGTCGAGCAGCGGATTGAACCCGCTGAGCGGCACGCGCGCGTCGACGACTTCGATCACGACGTCCACGAGCTTGACGTAGTCTGCCATGCGCCGCATCGCCGACGCCATATGGCCGGGATACCATTGGATCACTTGCTCGAAGTCGCCGCTCACGACGGCTAGAACGTGCCGAGCGCCGCGGGCGGCCAGATTCCCGCAACGGCCTTGCCGAGCACTTCACCCTGGTTGACGAATCCCCAATAGCGCGAGTCGTTGCTATCTATGCGGTTGTCACCCAAAACGTAAAGCGATCCGGCGGGGACGGTCGCCTCGGGAAAGCTGCGGTCGTCGGCAAAGCGGACGTAAGGTTCGGGCAAGACGCTGCCGTTGACGATGACGCGCCCGCGGTCGATCGAGATCCGATCGCCGGGCAAACCGATGATACGCTTGATGAAGATCTCCGGCGCCGGAGCGTCGTGCCGGAATGCGATGATATCTCCGCGGTACGGCGGATGCAGATGATACGAGATCGTGTTGATCAGAACGAACTCGCCGCTGGCGATACGGGGAGCCATCGAAAGCCCCGACACTTCGGGCGTTCGCATGAAGAACGCCATCGCGAGCGCAGCCAATGCAGCGAGTTGCAGCGTCGTCCGTGCGACGGACCGCCATTGCAGTTGCCCTTGCACGGATCAACTGCTTCGACGCGAACGCGCCGAATCCTAACTAGAGTATGCGCGCGTGACTGAACGGCCAGAAGATCAGGAATGCGCGGCCGGTGAACGATGCCGGCTTGCCGATCTCCGGACCGGCTTCGAATCTGCCCGCAAATTGCGCGAAGCCCCAGACGTGCGAATCTTCGGAATCGTTGCGGTTGTCGCCCATCATGAAATAGCAACCTTTGGGAATGCGATCCGGCGCAGTCCAATCGCGCCGCGGCGGCACGTTGGCTGTGTGCGGATCCAGCGCGGCGTAACTATTCGGGTCGCCCAGCTCGGTCACGTAGATCCCATAGTTGCGGATTTGCAGATTGTAGCTCGGCCGCTCTGAAATATAAGGCTCGGAAAGAGCTTTCCCGTTGAGATACACGACGCCGTTCTTGACCGCCAGCCGGTCGCCCGGGCGGCCGATCACGCGCTTGATGAAGTCGTCCGAGGTCGGAATGGGCGGCGGGAAAACGACGATGTCGCCCTCGTGCGGAAGCCCGAAGCGGTACTGGAATTTGTTGACCAGCAGCACGTCGCCGACTTGCAGCGTGGGCAGCATCGAAGCCGACGGTATGTAGTAGGTTCGCGCCACGAACGTAATCAGCAGAAACGCCGCGATACCCGCGACGATGAACGGATCGAGGTACTCGCGCGCAAAGGCTGCCGATTTCCCGCGCGACCCAGCCATCACGGGGCGCAAACTCAAGACGATCCTGGCGACTAAAAAAATACCGACCAAGGCCAGCAGCATCGTCGGCGTCATCGCGAGCGCACCAAGAGCTTAATGAAGGACGCGCAGCCGGTTGAGCGGCCACAACAATAAGAATGCACGGCCCGTGAATTGCGCCTTCGCGGAGGTTTGCGCGAGCGGTCCGGCGGCGAAGGGTCCATGCAGCTGCGCGAATCCCCAAATGTGCGAGTCGTCGGAGTCGTTGCGATTGTCGCCCATCACAAAATAGAATCCGGCGGGAACGCGATCCGGCGCTTGCCAGCGCGAACGTGGCGGAACGTCGGCTTGCGCCGGCGAGAGCTGTTGCAGGCCGCCGCCGTTGTCGACGGAGATTCCGTAATTGACTATGCGCAAATCGTACGAGGGCGCTTGTGATATGTACGGTTCGCTCACCGCTTTGCCGTTCACATAGACGGTGCCGCCGCTCACGCGCAATGTGTCGCCGGGAACGGCGACCACGCGCTTGATGAAATCGGTTGCCGAGTAGATCGGCGGTTTGAAAACGACGATGTCGCCTCGCGCCGGAGCATGCACGCGGTACTCGAATTCATTAACGAGCAGGACGTCGTTCTGTTGCAGCGTCGGCACCATTGAGTCCGACGGAATGTAGAACGTTCGGATGACGAACGTGATCAGAAAAAGTGCAGCCAGACTTGCGACGATAAACGCATCCAGATATTCGCGCACCGCAACCTTCGCGCTGTCGGCCTTGAAGCTGAGCGCAACGCGCGCGACTGCAAAAACGCAAACGAGCCCCAACAGCTGGAGCGGTGAAAGCGCGAGGTTAGCGGGCAGCTTTCTTCTCTTTGATGCGGGCGGCTTTGCCGATTTTTTCGGTCAAGTAATAGAGGCGGCTGCGGCGAACCGACCCGCGCTTGCTCACTTCGATGCGCTCGACGCGCGGGCTGTGAAGCAAGAACGTCTTCTCGACGCCGACGCCGTGCGCGACGCGGCGAATCGTTATGGATTCTTGCGCACCGCCGCCTTTGCGGACGGTGACGATCCCTTCGAACATCTGCGTGCGCTCTTTGCCGCCCTCGATGACCTTCGAATAGACCTTAACGGTGTCGCCCGGACGAAATTCCGGGACGTTTTCCTTGCGCTGCTCTTGATTGAGGACATCGATGACGTTCATGGCTTGGGGATTTTATCACGGGCGCTCGTCGTTCCGCAATGACGGCCCCTCGAGGTCGGGGCGCTTGGCGCGCGTCCGCTCGCGCGAAGCTTCGCGCCGCCAGCGCGCTATGGCGGCATGGTTGCCCGAAAGGAGCACCTCCGGAACGTGGACGCCGCGGAAGACCGGCGGCCGCGTATAGCTTGGGTAGTCGAGCCCCCCGGCCGTGAACGACTCGTTTTCCAGGGAGGCGGCCGTCAGCGTTCCCTCGAGCAGTCGAACCGTCGCGTCCATCATCGCCAATGCGGGCAGCTCCCCGCCCGTTATCACGAAATCTCCGAGCGAGTACTCTTCGATCGGATAGAGGCTGCCGAGCCGGTCGTCGATCCCTTCGTAGTGTCCGCAGATGAAAATCACCCGATCTTGCCGGGCAAAGCGTTGCGCGTCAGCCTGAGCGAAACGTTTTCCGCCGGGTGCCGGCACGGCGAGAATCCGTCGTTCCTTCGCGGGCGCCGCCGCCTGAATCGTGTCCAGAATTCTGGTCAGCGGCTCGAGGCGCATCACCATTCCCGGGCCGCCGCCGTAGGGCTCGTCGTCGGCGCGTTCGTTGCTTTGCAACGCGTCGAGCACGTGATGGTAACGAATATCCACGATGCCGGCTTCGACCGCGCGGCCGACGATCGACAATCCCACGAACGGAGCGAAGACCTCGGGAAAGAGCGTCAGCACGTCGATCGTGAACATAGGGCGAGTGTTCAACCTCCAGCGCTTCCTCGCTCCTTTGCGCCGCAAGCCGCCAACGCCGTACGAACTGGCGCTGCGGGCGCTCGCGCGCGGAGAGTACGACGAAGCACTGCAGCGGCTGGGCGCATTATTAGAAGAAGGAACGCTGCGCGACGAAGAGCGCGCTGCCATTTCGAACAAACAAGGCGTGGCGCTCATCGGCTTGCAGCGGCGCGACGAAGCGCGACGGGCTTTCGAAGCTGCGCTCGATGTGCGGCCGCGCTATGCGCCCGCGCTCGTGAATATCGGCAACCTGCATTTAGAAGCGGGTGAAACAGAGGCGGCGGTTGCGCGGTACGAGACTGCCATCGCGGCCGATGACCGCTACGGACCCGCGCATCACAACTTGGCCGTCGCGTACAAGCGCCTGGGCCGCACCGAGGACTCCGTGCGCGAGCTGCGCCGCGCCGGCAGACTACTTCACTAAATCGGTGTTGGTGATCTCTTCCAAGTATTCGAAGAGTTGGGGAAGCGTGATCTTTTCGAGTGCGGTGCGATGGATATCGCGTTCGCCGTCCTCGCCCTCGTCGCGCAGATAGCAGCGCGATTCTACGCCGCCTTCGCTTTCACTGATGAATGACACCGCGAAGCCTTTGCCGGGCATCTCGTCATAAATCCGCATCGTTGCGGGGTTGAGGATCTCAATTGAGTGCGTGGCGTTGTGCGCATCGAAGATCGTGATCGTTAGGTAGTCCCGGTTTACGATCTCGATCGATCCAACCACGAAGATGTTTTTCGCCGAGAAAAACTCATGCCCGCGCTTGTTGCGGCTGGAGACTTCATAGAAGACCCGGTGCGCGACAAACCGATTGAGAATTTTGCGCAACGTCGAAAGGGAGGCGAGAGTCTCCGTCCGGTTGCCCCGCGTATAGATAATCTTCACGGGCCGCGCAACCTTGCACAGGGTCGCGGGGCAACCCTCTCAAAAATTGCGGAAGTGCTCTCAATACCGGATATGGCGATTCTCGGTGTCCTCGCGCTGCTCGTCTTTGGTGAGAAGAAGCTCCCAGGCGTGATGCGCCAAGCCGGCCGCATGATGCGCGACGTACAAAATACCTCGCAATCGTTCTTGCGGGAAATGGATCGCGCCGCGGATACCACCGAACCCGTTCCGCCCGAGTCGATCGAGCCGATCGAGCCGCTCGAACCGAGCGAACCGATCGCGCCGGGCCCGCCTAAAGATGTGACCTAGACGTTAAAGTTGCGCCGGAGCTCGCTGATACGCTCTTGCAAGAGCTGCCGCGCCTGCGATTGCAGGCGGCCCTTCTGATCCTCGGGGAGCCGCTGGAACACTAAGTAACCCGCAGCCGCGGCCAATCCACCCAGCACGCCGACGAGCAGAGCTTTGCCCGCCTCATTGCTTGCGGCGTTGTTGCCGTTGTTTTGGCTTCCGGTCCATTGCTGCTCCGCCGGCGGCGTGCGAAAAGTCTCTGTCATGTAATTCTCCTGATTGAAGGGTTCGCGGCCGGAGCCGGTCCCTCACTCTTACCCGGTGGGTTAGGCTTCTGTTTCCTCGATAAAGGTAACGTGCTTCGGATACTGCGAGGCGATTTGGGCGATCGCCAGCCGCGCCGTGTCTACGATTGCTTGGACCCGCTCGTCCTCGCGGCAACTGCTGGGCCAGCGCAGCGAGAGGGTCCCGGAGCTTTGGGTCGCGTCCAGCGGAACTTTGACGTGCGCCTCGAGCCCGAGCCGGGCCGCCTGGAGAATGCCCGAGACCGCCGCGCAGACGAGCGAGAACTCGTCCGAACTGGTTTCGGGCAGCTCGACGTGCCCGTCGGCAAAAAGCGAGGACAGCCGTTGCCGGCTGTCCTTGCGAAACGTGACGTTCATCACCCTGAAGTGTTAGGGCAACTCGATCTTCGTGATTTGGACTTCGGCGAAGCGCTGGCGGTGGCCGGTCAGTTTGCGCACGCGCTTCTTGGGCTTGTATTTGAAGACCAGAATTTTGCGGTCTTTATCTTGGCGCAGCACCTTGCCGGTAACGGAAGCGCCCTTCACGAGCGGCGAGCCGAGCGTAACTTTTTCGCCGCCTTTGCTCGCGAGGATGACGCGGTCGAACGTAACGTTTTTTCCGACCTCGCCCTCCAGCAAGTCGCAGCGGATAACGTCGCCTTCAGCGACCTTATACTGCTTGCCGCCCGTCTCGATAATCACGTACATAGCTTTGGAACATTAACATCCGCCCGGAGGCGTGTCAACGCGCCGGTGCTTGACCTTTGGCTCCCAGAGTGCTACGTTATATAGAGAAGTCTGTAAAACAGAGTAACTTTGACTGGAGAGACTATGGAAACAATGCACGCCTCAGACGCTCGCGACCACATAGAGATGGTCGACCGGATCCTGACCCGTTCGGAGCGCTCGCTGCGAGTGGGCGGAGAGTTTTTCATCGTCTGGGGAATTTTTTCTGCGGCCGTGACCCTCACGGCACAACTGGTCGTGGACCGCCGCATCGCGAGCGGCTCGTTGTGGGTGCTGCCTGCGCTGCTTGCCGTAGCCATCGTGGTCAGCGCGATTCGCGGGGGTCAGCTCGGCAAAAGGAAGGATGGACTGTCCTTGATCCAGCGAGAGTTTTTCTCGGTGTTGTGGATCTCGCTCGGATTAGCAGCGTTCACCGATGTGGCAGCCTACCGGATATTCTCCACCTGGGCAAGTTCCGCAATTTGGACTGTGGCGGCAGCGATCGTGCTGTTTTTCATCGCCGCGCACGGAAACCGCAAGGCGCTCGCGTGCGGGATCATCATGCTCGGCTCGCTGGTAGCTGCGAACTTCATGCCTTCTTACACGGGCTATGCGCTCGCCGCGGGGATGCTGTTCGGTTACGCGGGCTTCGGACTGATCAGCCTGATCGCGCACGACTGACGTGGACGAACTGCTGCTCTCCAAGATCCGTTTGGGAGTGATTGCGGAGCTGTTGAACGTGGATTGGGTCACATTCAGCGATCTGCAGCAAGCGACTCAGACGACGCACGGCAACCTCGGCGCGCACCTTGCGAAACTCGTTGAAGCCGGGTACTTGGCCGAAGAGAAAGTCTTCGTCAACCGGCGTCCGCAAACGCGCTATCGCCTAACGAAAACGGGCCGAGCCGCATTTGTCGCGCACGTTCGCGACATGCAGCGCTTGCTCGAAAAAGAAAGCGCGTCGTGACGGCCGCACAGGCCACGCTCGATCGGTCGCCGTGGTGGTATCGCGGGAGGACGTGGGTTTTCGCAGCGATCTACTTCGCCGGATTTTTCATCGGCGCGGCTGTTTCGGTCGCGGCCCAGGGAAGATACATTCCGCTTGCCGGCGGATCCGTGGCTCTCATGGGGTTCGCGGCGTTTTGCGCCGCGCTTTGTTACGCCCTACGCGTTTGGGGCTCGAGCTATTTGCGCGCGGGAATCGTTTGGAGCGCGGATGCGCTCAGCGATACGCTGCTGATTGCCGGGCCTTTCCGTTACGTGCGCAATCCGCTCTATCTCGGAAACGTTTTTCTGGCAATCGGCGTCGGCCTCATGGCGCCAATCGCGGGCTGCGTGCTGATCGTCGTTGCGAACGTGGTTTTTACCACTGCGCTCGCCCGCCACGAAGAAGCGGTCCTCGAGGCGGCTTACGGCGAGCGATTCCGCAATTATGCCGCGCAGGTCCCAGCGCTGATCCCGCGGCTGATTCCCGTCGCCGCGCAAGGCAATGCGCAGCCTTCACTCGTTCAGGGCTTATTGTCGGAAGTCTCCACCGGCGCAATTCTGATCGGCATTATTCTCACATTCGTCGACAAGCGGCGCGGAGAGATTGATTTCTTCGTCTTGTACGCCGGCGGTATCATCGCGCAGCGGCTTATCGCTCGCGCGTAACGTCCTACTTAAGAAAGCGAGTCTCTCGTGTTTGCGTCAATAATCTTAGCGGCTGCGACGGCCGTCATGCCGGGGCTGCCGGCAAATTGCGCCAAGCCTGTAACGTTTACGGGCACGATCTGCGCGTCGGTCACGCCCGGAAAGCATCCCGCGATCATCTTGCTCGGCGGCTCCGAAGGCGGCGACCAGATGGCAAACGTCGCGCCTCAATTCGCCAATGCCGGATACGTCGCAACATCGGTCGCGTATTTCGGATTGCCTGGCCTGCCGAGATTATTGGAACTCATCCCGGTCGAAACAGTCGGCGGTGCGTTGGCCGAGCTTTCGAAACGGCCCGACGTCGATCCAAACCGCATCGCGATCTTCGGCATCTCGAAGGGCGGCGAACTCGCGCTGCTGGCAGCTTCGACGTACCCGCAGATTCACGCGGTAGTTGCCGACGTGCCCAGTCCATTCGGTTGGGAAAGCATCCCGAACGGGCCCGTCTCTATGCCGCAATCATCTTGGACGGTTGCCGGCAAGCCGGTTCCGTTTGTGCCGTATGGCATGGCGATGGCCCAAGCCGTGGGCGCAAGCTACATGCAGCATAAGCCTTTAGATTTGCGGCCCGGTTACGCTGCGGCGATGGCCGACAAGAACGCCGTCTCCGCAGCGATGTTTCATCTGGAGAATATTCACGGGCCGGTTCTTTGCTTGGCAGCCCAGGACGATCAGATCTGGGATTCGCCCGCGCAATGCATGATCGCAATGTCGTATTTGCAGGCGCAGCACCACCCCTATGCAGACGTTTCTCAAACGTATGATGGTGCGGGACACATCTTTTTGTTCGCAACCCCCGAGCGGCCGCTGATCCAAGCCGGGCAAAACGGCATACAGATTCTGCTCGGGGGCACGGCGCAAGCTAACGTTGCGGCGGCGAAGCAAGCATGGCCGAAGATCTTTTCGTTCCTCGCTTCGGCGCTGCAGGCGGGCTCTTCGCCCTAGAACAATAGCGTAGCGCCATGCGCGCATCGCGAACCGGCTTGATCGTTTGGGGCGCCGTCCTGGCTGTGACGGCGCTTCGCGCGATCTTCGATGCGAAGCTCCCGCTGACGGGCGATGAAGCCTATTACTGGGAATGGAGCCGGCGCTTAGCGGCCGGTTACGTCGACCATCCGCCCGCGGTTGCCTTTGCGATCGCGGCGTTTGCATGGTTGGGACGCACGCCGTTTGCCGTGCGTCTGCCGTTCGTGCTGTGCGGTTTGGGCGCCGCAATTGCCGCGGCCGGTGCGGCAAGCGCAATGAGCGGCGATCGCCGCGCGGGATGGATTGCTGCGCTCGCCGTTTCACTGGCGCCGATGAACATCGTTGCATTCGGCATGGTCAGTCCGGACGGTCCGTTTGCGCTGGCGTGGGCGTTCAGTCTGTACTGCGCGGCGCGCGCGTTCCGCAGCCGTGCATGGCCCTGGTTTGTTCTCTTGGGCATCGCACTCGGTTTGGCGCTGCTTTCGCGGTTCTTTGCGGTCGCGCTCGTCTTGGGGATAGTCGCTGCAGCTTGTTCGAAGCAATATAGAAGCGCGCTGCCGGGCGTTGCGGTTTCCGTGGCGATCGCGTGTGCGGTCTGGTCGCCGTTTCTTCTTTGGAACGCGTCGCACGAATGGATATCGTTCACGTTTGCGCTGGTGCAGCGTCACGCGCTAAAAATCCAACTCGCGGGTCCCGTCCTTGTTTATGTGCTCGGCACGATTGGATTCTCGCCGGGGCTGTGGATAGCCGCAACGATCGTTGCGGTGCGTCCGAAAGAACCGCTGGTGACATGGACCGCGCTACCGCTCTGCGTCGCGCTGCTCGTGCTCGCGTTACGCGAAACGGTCGAAGTCTATTGGTTCATCGGACCATTTATTTCACTGGCCGCAGGCCTGGGTCTAGCGTTCGTCCGGTGGGACGCCGGGAAACAGCTGCGGCGCGGTGCGTGGATATTTGCGCCCGCGATCGTGCTCACCGGGCTGGTTTTCTTTGCGGGAATTGCACCCGGAGCGGTGTATGCGGGCGTTCGTCATGCCGGCCTGCGGCTGAACGAGGGCGGTCCGTTTGAATTGTTCACCTACCCGCCGCTCGCGCGCGATGTACGCGCGCTGGCGCAAGCGCATCGCGCCGATGTGATGACCGACGGGTACGGGTTTTCGTCGCTGATCGATTTTTATGGCGATCTGCGCCCGGTATTCATCGGATACGATGCGCAAGGGCAAGAAGCTCGCCGCTGGTTCAGCGACGCCGGCCATCCGCGGCTCCTGCTCTTCCTCGATAAGGTTCCGTTATCCCAACGCGCGGATTTTACGAAGCAACTTGCGCTTGCATGCAAACATGTGTTGGCGGGACCGGTGCTGAGCTATCCGTTGGCCGGAGACGATCGGAGCGTTCCGCCGCGTCGCTATTACACGACCTGGTGTGCGGGCATGAAGCCGGACACGATCGCGACGCTGCGCTGGGCGAATACGGCGCTAGGGTTGCAGCGTTAGCGTAACGCGCGCGGCCGCGCGCACGGCCGCATCGCTAAACGGCAGCGGCGCTACCCGCTGCGCGATCCATCCCGGGCTTTGATCGGTGTAATGTCCCGAACCCGGCTGGCCGGACTCGCCGCTCGGAACCGACATTCCGCCCGCATCCCAATTACCGACATCCCATACGGCTCGAAAACTTTGCGAGAACGTCGCCGATTGCACGTGGACCGAGTAGCGGTCTCCGTCTCCGGGCAGTGTCGCGCCGTTCAAGAATGAAAAACCCAGCGAATTAAGCGGATGGTGGACCGTAACTTTTCCGAATTCACTCCAAGGCTGAAGCAAACGCAGACCGTCCGTTTCGATGGCGCTCCTGAGAGACTTTACGAGCAACGCATCGAGGGCGGGTCCTTGGCGCAGCAGTCGCATCAACAGCATGAAATCCGAACCGCCCGCGCTGGCTTGGTAATCTTGGTAGCGACTCGGCACGAGCGCGCGGGCCAAGCGCGCTACCGCGATTCGCCGTGTTTCCCAAACGATCGCAGCGCCGCGCGAGGCCCGATCGAACCGGCCGTTCCAATGCGCCAGTGCGGCGACGTAGGGTGAAAGCGCGCGGTCATTGCTAAGACCCTTGCGCCGCACGGCGGCTAGCGTTGCACGTGCGAGATCGCGCTCCGGCGCGGAGAGCGTATCGGTTTGAAATGCGGCCATGTCCGCAACGCTGAGACGCTTCTTCGAACCGAGCAGCGCTTTTATGCGCGCCGCGCGATATGGCGGCCCAAAACTCGGGCTCAGGCGGTAGGGATATCCGTCACCGTAGGTCCGGTTGTTCGCGGTAAAGAGCAGCGCATCGCGCGAAGCTGCCACGTGCGGCATATTTTCGAATCCGATGGACGGATAGTGGGGATCGGTTGCCGCGTGCACGCGCAAACCCCAGGATGGATCGTTTGGAATGAGGCCGGCGATGTGGTATGCGGCTGCGCCGCTGCGATCGGCGATAACGAAATTTTGCGGCGGCCCGGGGTACGTTTGCAGAGCAATAAGAGCTTCGTTCACCGAGCGCGCGCGATCGAGCCCGGCAAAAGCGATGACGGGTGAGCGCGGTCGCGTTACGGCATTCCAGTCGACCGAATATGCGATCGTGCCGTTCGATTGTGCGACGAAGCCGCGCGCGGTTTCCTTATATGGCACCCGGGCATCGCGGCCGAAGCGCACCCGAAAGGTCTCCCAGCGCGTGCGCGCGTTTTTTAGCGTAGTGCGGTAGACCACTTCGGTAACGACGGTGGCGTTGGTAGCGCCCCATGCAACGTTGTCGTTATGTCCGAGAATCACGCCGGGTGTTCCGGGCAGCGTGCCGCCCGCGACGTGCATTTGCGGCGAGTGCAGATCGACCAAGTACCACACGCCCGGAATACCTAGACGCAGGTGAGGATCGTTTGCGAGCAGCGCGCGTCCGGTTGCGGAACGGTTTGCGCCCACGGCCCACTCGTTGCTGCCGACCGGTGCACGTTCTATTGAAGCCGCGCTCTGCAGAGCTTTGTCGATGAGCATCGGCTGCAGAGAAGGCACGGGCATCGGGCGCGGCGGCGCGATCGGCGCGTCGTAGGCGGGATCGGTGATCGTATAGAGGTCGGTCATGCGCAGCGGCGCCGTCAAATGCGTGGCGACACCGTCGCGCCGGATCACATCGTCCCATGTATCGATCAAATCGAGAACGGTCGCCATTCCGGCGGCGAGTGAATCCTGCGGTTTCCACGGTTCGGGGCGGTACAGCAGAAGGCGAAACTCAACCGGCAACGGCTGTTGACGCATCGCCGCGTTCACGCCGTTCGCGAAGGATTGCAGCATGGCGCGATCCATCGGGCGAAGCGCAAGCCATTGGCGTTGCACGATTCCGCGGATGTCGACGATGCGCGCGTTTTCGTCGGCAGGCAGCGCCGGCGATCCGACGACTTCAGAAAGCCGCCCGTAAACGAAACGCCGGATGAAATCCATTTGGAAGAGCCGGTCCGAACCTTCGGCAAAACCTTGCGCAAAGAACAGATCGTTATCGTTGCGCGCGCGAATGTGTGGAATGTCGCGATTGTCGCGAACGATCTCTACCGGCGCGCTAAGCCCTGCGACTTGAAGCGTTCCGGCCGTTTGTGCGGCGACGCGCATGCCCGCAAAAGCATTGATCGCGTAGGCGGCGACCGCCACCAAGGCGACCGCGACAACGAGCGCGGCGATGCGGACGACTAACCGCACGCGCCGCCGCCTAGACAGTGACGTAGATGTCGTCTCCGTCGATTCGCAAGGGATAGGTCGGCAGCGGCATGACGGCCGGCAGCGTCAGCGCTTCGCCCGTGCGCACGTCAAAGGTTGCGCCGTGGCGCGGGCAAACGATGCGCGCGCCTTCCAGTTCGCCTTGATCGAGCGCGCCGCCGTCGTGCGTACAGATATCTTCAACGGCATAGATCTCGCCGCCGACGTTGCAGAGCAGCACTTCGGTTCCGTCGACGACGAAGCGGTGCGCTTCGCCATCACCAATCTCGCTTTTCTTCGCGACGAGTTGTTCAGCCATCGCTCGCGAGCTCTAGTCGCGTCCGTTCTTTCGAAAGTGAATGATGAACGTGTTGCCTTCGGAATCCTCGGCGAAGCCCATCTTGCATGCCGGCGTGTCTTCCATCTCCGGAGCAATCTTCACGCCCGCTTTCCGATAGCGATCCACCGCCGCATCGAAGTCGCCGACGGAGAACATCACGCCGTTCCCCTGCGTCCACGACCCGTCGTCCATCTTCCACAAGCTGAACGCGGTATTGTCGGGCATCACGAACTCGCAGCCCTGATTGCCGAACTCACTCGTTAGCGGCAAGCCCATCACATCGCGATAGAATTTCTTGGCGCGCTCGACGTCCTTAACCAGGTAGGTCGTCGTGTCTACACCCAGGATCCAATCTTTCTTGCCGGTTTGCACTATTCACCACTCCTCTCAACGCGCGAACGTAGCCGTTCGGCAACGAAAAAGGCCGCCCTTGCGGGCGGCCTAGAGATTCAAGCACGGTGCGCTTTAGCCGACGGAGCCTTCCATTTCCATTTTGACCAGGCGGTTTAACTCGACGGCGTATTCCATCGGCAATTCCTTGACGAAGAAGTCGAAGAAACCGTTGACGATCAGCGCGGTCGCATCGGCTTCGTTCAAGCCGCGGCTCATCGCGTAGAAAAGTTGTTCCTCACCGATTTTGCTGACGCTGGCTTCGTGTTCGACGGTCGAACGCTGCTCGTGGATTTTCATCGTCGGCTTGGTGTCGCTGGACGACTGCTCGTCCATGATCAGTGCGTCGCACTTTACGCGCGTCTTCGCGCCGACCGCGCCCGGAAAGATTTCGACCAAGCCGCGATACGTCGTTTTGCCGCCGTGCGTGCTGACCGACTTGTTGGTCACCATCGAGGTGGTATTCGGAGCCGCGTGAATGACTTTGGCGCCCGCGTCTTGATGCTGGCCTTCGCCGGCGAACGCCATCGAAAGCACTTCGCCGCGCGCACCCTCGCCCATCAGATAGATCGACGGATACTTCATGGTCAGGCGCGAGCCGATGTTGCCGTCCACCCATTCAACGGTCGCGTTCTTGTGCGCGATCGCGCGTTTGGTGACGAGATTGAAAATGTTGCGATACCAGTTTTGAATCGTCGTGTAACGGATGGACGCATCTTCGTGCGCGACGAGTTCGACGACGGCGCTGTGCAGCGAAGTCGTTGAAAACTTGGGCGCGGTGCAACCCTCGATGTAATGAACTTTCGAGCCCTTGTCGGCGATGATAAGCGTGCGCTCGAACTGGCCCATGTTTTCCGCGTTGATGCGGAAGTAGGCTTGGAGCGGCTGCTTCACTTCGACGCCCGGCGGAATATAGATAAACGATCCGCCCGACCACACCGCCGAGTTGAGCGCGGCAAATTTGTTGTCGGCGACCGGAATGATCGTCGCCAAATACTTCTGCACGATCTCCGGGTACTTCTTGACCGCCGTATCCATGTCGCAGAAGAGCACGCCGAGTTTTTCGATCTCTTCGTTTACGTTGTGATAGACGACCTCGGATTCGTACTGCGCGGAAACGCCGGCCAAAAACTTGCGCTCGGCTTCGGGAATGCCCAGGCGGTCGAACGTCTTTTTGATGTCGTCGGGGACGTCGTCCCACGAGCGTTCGGCCTGATCGGTCGACTTCACGAAATAGTGGATGTCGCTGAAGTCGATCTCGGCAAGACGCTCGGTGTCGCCCCATGTCGGCATCGGCTTGCTCAGAAATACGTCGAGAGCTTTGAGCCGGAACTGGCGCATCCAATCGGGCTCGCCCTTCATCTCGCTGATGCGCTCGACGATCTCGCGCGTCAGGCCCTTCTCGGACTTAAAGACGTACTTGTCCTCGGAATCGTGGAACCCGTGACGGTATTCCTCGATGAGGGGCTGGGCGGGCTTGAGTTGTGTGGCCATGTCTTATAAAGGTATGTCAGCGTTTAGCGATAGTCAAGATAGTGAAGGCCTATCTTAATTATCTATCGACCCTAGTAGGCCGCCAAACGGTTGCATCATCCAGGGGTGGCGGGCGATCGACCGCTTTCACTTTGCACCGCTGGACGGCTGTTTTTGGGCGGATTTGCAGTCCTTACAGCTGCGCTTGACAGCTCGTATTTTATACGGACGCAGAATTTGCGAATAAATCCTTTACAGTCGGGGCGATACGGGCTATTCTACTCCCGAGCTCCTTTTTTAAAAGGCAGGAGCTCGCGGTTATGGGAGGCGCGCCCTTACGCGCTATAGCGGCGAGTCGCACGCGCACCGAAAGCGCCGGCAAGAGCTCGCCGATAGGTCGGGGACGTGACTGCACTGCAGGCGCCAGCCGACATGTCCGGAGGTGGGATTCCCCCAAGGCGAGGAGAGCGCAAAAAATTGAAAGCACTCGGTACGCACATTGTGTGCGAACTCTCGGGGTGTGACCCGGTGGCCCTTTCGGACCTGGACGGCGTCCAGAATATGATGATCGCCGCCGCGAGAATCGCGCACGCGACCATCTTGGAGAGTTCTTTTCACCGGTTCGAGCCGCAGGGCGTTTCGGGCACCGTCATCCTGGCAGAGTCGCATCTTTCGATTCACACCTGGCCTGAAAAAAAGTACGCCGCGATGGACTTCTATACGTGCGGCGACCACACGGATCCCTGGCTCGCTTGTCTGCACGCCGCCAAGGTTCTTTCCGCGAAGCGAATGTTGACGACCGAATTCAAGCGAGGGATCGAAGCAAAAAACGGAACCTTCACCCACGTCGTAACCGCAACCGAAGCAAAAGATCGTCAGCGAACCGCGTAAACCGCGGTTTTTATTTGGTCATGCCGAAGACCGAAAACTGGCAGTGGTATGTCGAGCAGTTCGCTCCGACCGAGCAGCACCACCACGCCGTTGCTCGCGTTTACTACGCCGGGCGATCGCAATTTCAAGATATCGGAATCATCGAAACGCCCGTCTTCGGCAAAATGCTGATCCTCGACGGCGACACGCAGAGCTCCCAAGCCGACGAAAGGATCTATCACGAAGCGCTGGTGCATCCCGCGATGGCGGGCGCTCCCGATTGCTCCGAGGTGCTGATTCTCGGCGGTGGCGAGGGCGCGACGCTGCGCGAGGTCTTGCGCCATCCCGCCGTGCGTCGCGCGACGATGGTCGACATCGACGGCGAAGTGGTCGAACTTTCCAAGCAGTACTTGCCCGAGTGGTCCGCCGGTGCGTTCGGCGAGCCGCGCGCGCGCGTGATCATCGGCGACGCGCTAAAATTTCTGGCTGAAGACAAAGACCGCTACGGCGTGATCATTTCCGATCTGACCGAGCCGCTGGAAGATTCTCCGAGCAATCCGTTATTTTGCGATGCCGTTTTCCGCGACATCAAAAACCGGCTCGCGCCGGGCGGGATCTACGTACTGCAAGCCAGCACCGCGGGATTTCACAACCTCTCGCTGCACGCGAAGATGGCGCGCACCCTGCGCAAGCACTACAAACACGTCGCTTCCTATTACACACACGTGCCGGCGTTCGATAACGATTGGGCGTTCATCGCCTGCAGCGATGGTGTGGATCTGTCGCGGCTGGATGAAGGGCAAATCGAGCCGTACTGCAGCGAGCTGCGCGGAGAGAATTTCTTTTACGACGCCCAAACGCATCGCCGCATCTTCGCGCTGCCGCTCTATTTGCGGCGCGCGCTCGCTCAAGGCGGAGAAACGTTTTGAGCTCGATCGATCAGGATTCGGTGCGCCGGCAGTGGGATAAGGCGCGCTCGCATTTCGTAGAGTTGCTCGATCTCAAGCTCGAAAGCGTCGAAAAGGGCCGCGCAGTTATGCGCATGCCCTACCGCTCGCAGATTTCCAACGGCACCGGCGCGGTGCACGGCGGCGCGATCGTGAGCCTATGCGACACGGTTTTTTACGTTGCGCTCGCTTCAATTTACGGGCGCGACCAAGATACGACGACCGTTTCGCTGCAGTGCAATTTCTTGGCTCCGGCGGTTGGGCCGGACGATCTCGTTGCGGAGGCCACCGTGCTGCGGGCCGGACGGCGCATCTGTTACGGCGAAGTCATCGTCCGAAGCGGCGAAAAAGTGGTCGCGCACTCGACGCTCAACTACTTGAACACCTACCCGAGCGAAAAGCCAAAGAAAAAATGAAACGTACTGCCCTTTACGACGAGCACGTCAAGCTGCGTGCCCGGCTGATTCCATTCGGCGGCTTCGACATGCCCGTCCAGTACGTGAGCATTCTCAAAGAGCACGAAGCGGTGCGCCACTCGGCGGGTCTCTTCGATCTTTCGCACATGGGCCAATTCATTTTGGAAGGCGATGCGGTTCCAGAATGGGCGAACCGGCTGACCGTCAATGCGGTACCGACCATGAAACCGTGGCAAGCGCGCTACAATATTTTTACCAACGAACACGGCGGCGCGCATGACGACGTCATTTTCTACAGACTTCCCGACCGCTGGCTGCTGGTCGTCAACGCCGGCAACGCCGACAAGATGTGGCAGCTCCTCAACGCGAGCGCCGGATCATCGGGCGTGAAACTCACCTCGCTGCACGGCCGTAACGCGCTCATCGCCATCCAAGGGCCGCGCTCGGCGTCAATGCTCAAGCCGCATGCCGATGTGGATGTGAACGCGCTCAAGTATTATTTTTGTACGGAAGGCAACGTGTACGGCAAGAAAGCGGTGATTGCGCGAACCGGTTACACGGGCGAAGACGGCTTCGAGCTCTTTGTCGACGGAGCCGATGCGCCCGAGATCTGGACCAAACTTTTGGCGGACAACGCGGCGGCAGGCTTGGTTCCGGCCGGGTTGGGAGCGCGCGACGCGTTGCGCTTGGAAGCCGGCATGCCGCTGTACGGGCACGAGCTGACCGAAGAAATCACGCCGTTGCAAGCCGGCTTGAATTGGGTCGTGAAAATGGACAAACCCGATTTCGTCGGGAAAGCCGCGCTTGAGGCGCAACAGCGTGCGGACGATTATCCACGCATCGTGGGGATCGTCATGGACGGGCGCGCGCCGGTGCGCGAAGGCTATCACGTTTTTCTGGGCGAGAAGCGCGTAGGCGAGATCCGCAGCGGATCGATCGGACCCTCGGTCGGGAACAAGAGCATCGGAACTGCGCTGGTGGAAAAGGAAGCCGCAACTCCCGGCACGGACGTAGTGGTTCACATTCGCGGGACCGCCTACGGCGCGAAAGTCGTAGAGCTTCCATTTTATAAGAGGAGCTACAAAATTGGCGCAGCCTGAAGGCCTGCTTTACAGTAAAGAGCACGAATGGGTGAAGATCGACGGCGATCGCGCGACGGTCGGTATCACCGATTACGCGCAAGATTCGCTCGGGGACATCGTCTACGTCGAATTACCGAAGGTCGGAGCACAGGTGGCGCAATTCGGGCCGGTCGGCGTGGTTGAGTCTGTGAAGGCCGTCTCGGATCTTTTTACGCCGGTCGGCGGCGAGGTGCTTGAAGTCAACACGGGCCTCGAAAACGATCCCGCGCTCGTTAACCGCGAACCGTTTGAGGGCGGCTGGCTCTTCAAGCTCAAGCTTCCGGGCGACTCGCAGAGCGCCGGCTTATTGTCGGCCTCCGATTACGAAAGTTTCGTCAAAGAGAGCTAACCCTTGTACACGCCCCATACCGAGCGCGATATCGCGCAGATGCTGCAAGCGGTCGGCGTTGATTCGCTCGACGCGCTGCTGCGCGTGCCCGACGCGGTCAAACTGCGCGAAAAGCTCGACGTGGTGCCCGCGCTTCCGGAAACGGAGATCGTGCGCCGCTTCGAGGAGCTCGCGCGGATGAACGCCGGCGCTTCATGCGTTTCTTTTTTAGGCGCGGGCAGCTACCGTCATTACGCACCACCGGCAATCACTGCGCTCGCGATGCGCGGCGAGTTTCTGACGGCGTATACGCCATATCAAGCCGAAGTATCGCAAGGCTACTTGCAAGCCATTTACGAGTGGCAAACCTACATCTGTTTGCTGACGGGTATGGATATCGCCAACGCTTCGGTCTACGACGGCGCAACGGCGCTGGCCGAAGCGGCCATCATGGCCATCAATGCAAACGGGCGGCAAAAAGTACTCGTCTCGCGCGCGGTTCATCCGAACTATCGCGCGGTTTTGAAAACATATTGCGATGGCTTGGACGTGGCAATCGAAGAGTTGCCGATCGCGGAAGACGGCACGACGGATCTCAGCGAGCTCGCGCGCGTGGCTGCGACCAAGGAGTACGCGTGCGTCGCGCTGCAGTCGCCGAATTTTTTCGGCGTCATCGACACACCCGGCGGGGCCGAACAAGCCGCATTGAAAGCTAGCGGCACGGTTTTGGTGGCGGTGGTTGCCGAAGCGCTCTCGCTGGGCGCGCTGCAAGTACCCGCGCAGTGGGGCGCGGGCATCGTAGCGGGTGAAGCGCAGAGCTTCGGCGTGCCGATGGCATACGGCGGGCCGTACGTCGGGTTCATCGCTTCCACCAAAGAGCATTTGCGCCGCATTCCAGGACGGCTGGCCGGCAAGACCGTTGATTCCAACGGCAAGGAAGGCTACGTCTTAACCTTGCAGGCGCGCGAACAGCACATTCGCCGGGAACGCGCCACTTCCAACATTTGCACGAACCAAGCGCACTGCGCGCTGATCGCGACGATGTATCTCGCGCTGGTCGGGAAGACCGGTTTGCGCGATGTGGCGGCTGCGAATCTGCAGTGCACGCGCGAGTTGGCAGACGCGGTCGAGGCGATTGACGGTTGCTCGCTAAATTTCACGGCGCCGCATTTCAACGAAATCGTCGTGTGCGTGCATCAACCTGCGAAGCACGCGCTCGCAAAGCTTGAGCAGCGCGGCATTTTGGGCGGAGTCGATCTCGGGCGCTACTATCCCGAGTATGCGAATTGCATTTTGATGGCCGCCACGGAGATGACGACGACGCAGGACATCCAAATGCTCGCCAAAGCTTTGCAAGAGGTCGTACATGTCCACGCCCGTGTCTGACCACACCGCATCGCCCCTCATCTTCGAATCCGGACAAGACGGCCGCGCGAACCGCTATTTTGCGCGCGGAAAACAGTTAAGCGAATTCTTACCGCGCGAAGCGCTGCGCGACGATTTGCCGATTCCCGACAACAGCGAGATGGACGTGGTTCGCCACTTCACGCGGCTGTCACAGCGCACGTTCGGGATCGATGTCGGTTTCTATCCGCTCGGCTCGTGCACGATGAAGTACAACCCGCGCGTCAACGATGCGATGGCTAGTTTGCCCGCACTGCGCGACCTCCATCCGTATACGCCTGACGCGTTCGCGCAAGGCGCGCTGCGCATCATGTGGGAGCTCGAACGCAGCCTGTGCTCGCTTTTCGGGATGGCGGCTTTTTCGCTCAATCCGGCGGCGGGCGCGCATGCCGAGCTGGCCGCGCTGCTGATCGCCAAGGCGTATTTCAAAGCTCGTGGTGAAACCAAGCGCGACAAAGTTATCGTTCCGGACACCGCGCACGGCACCAACCCGGCTTCGGCTGCGATGTGCGGCTTCAAAGTCATTTCGCTTAAGAGTGACAAGCGCGGGCGCGTCAGCGTCGACGAGTTAAAGAAAGTATTGGGCGACGACACCGCGGTTTGCATGATGACCAATCCCAACACGCTCGGCCTATTCGAGGATCACGTGCACGAGATCACGCGCGCAGTGCACGAAGCCGGTGGTTTGTGCTACTACGACGGCGCCAACGCCAATGCGCTCATGGGCAATGCGCGGCCGGGCGACATGGGCTTCGACCTCATGCACCTGAATCTGCACAAGACGTTTACCATTCCGCACGGCGGCGGCGGCGCAGGCGCGGGCCCGCTCGGCGTCGCAAAGCAGCTGGTAAACTTCTTGCCGACGCCGTACGTCCGTAAGAAGAATGATTCGTTCGTTCTTGATTTCGATGTGCCGAAAAGCATCGGGCCGATGCGTTCGTTCTGGTCGAACTTTGCGCACATCGTTCGCGCGCTGGCGTACATCTATGCAAACGGCGCGGAGGGGCTGACGAAAGTTTCGCAACTCGCCGTGCTCAACGCCAACTACATGCGCGTTAAGATTCGCGAGTTTTTGGAGACGCCGTACGACGAGACGTGCCGCCACGAGTTTGTCGCCTCCGCGCAGGAGCTGAAGAAGGCGACCGGCGTGCGCGCCCTGGATATCGCCAAAGCCCTGCTCGACCGCGGCTACATGGCGCCGACGATCTACTTTCCGCTCATCGTCCCCGAATGTCTGATGATCGAGCCGACTGAAACTGAGTCAAAGGAAACGCTCGACGCATTTGTGGATGCGCTGCGCGACATCGTGGAAACGGCCAAGCGCGATCCCGAGCAAATTTTGGCGGCGCCGGTAACCACGGTAGTCGGCCGGCTCGACGAGACGCGTGCGGCCCGCCAACCCGATCTACGCTGGTATCCATCGACCTAGGAAAACGCTCCAAGGTCTTTCCGTCGGCACTTATCCGCGTGATATGATGATCGGGAGATGAACCTACAATTAGATCTCCCGTAGATCTCCCGCCGCCGCCGACGGGAGTGCGCCGAATGTATGCGATAGCTTTTGACCTAGATACCGACGTCCTTAAGACTGCCTATCCGGCGGCGTCTTGGAACAATGCGTACTTCGACGTGAGGGCGGTGTTGGAAGAGCATGGTTTTAGCTGGCGCCAAGGTTGTGTGTATTTTGGAGACGAGCGCGTAACGCCGGTAACCTGCGTTCTTGCAATTCAGGAACTTTCCAAGCGTTTCGACTGGTTTGGCTCTTGTGTTCGGGACATACGTATGTTGCGGATTGAAGAGAACAACGATCTAACGCCCGCCATTTAAGGGTGCGGGAGCACAACGACGGAAATCCCGAACAAGCCCTTTACGCGTTGATCCGTATTGCGCTCCAAGTCGATTTCCGTACCGCTCGAATTGCGCAAGCATTCCAGAAGGACTTCGCTGGCTAGATAATCGGGCAGGCTCGAAGCCGCCGGACAAGTCGTTCTTACGAAGCCGGCCGGCATCGACCGTTTGCAATTGCGAGAAATGCGGCTTGATTGGCAAAAACGCCGTCAGGTGCAGATCCGCACAGAAGATCAACGCGCAGAGGGTTCTCGCGAGCCTGTGGATCGCAACCGCCGATCAGGCGGCGCAAGTCGTCGGGTGTATTGCCCGGACCTGCGTATGCTCCCGGAGCCGACATCTTATACGCCGTATCCAAGGCCCAAATGAAAAACTTGCGCATCGCGGCGGGCCGCCAATCGGCGGGCGAAGGCGATGGCGCAACGGGCGGCACAGCGGCAGGTGCAGAAAAGTAGAGATGCGCGGCGCCGCTGTCATCGGTACCGACGTCGGCTTCAACTCCGCCCGGTTCACGAAAGCACGTTTCCTCCATGATGTCTTCGTGCGGGTACGCGCCGGTGAACGTGCACTTCGAGGATTTGAAGCTGAGCGGAAGCGCGGCCTTGAATAGCGATATGAATTGGCTCCGTCCGGGATCCTCAAACACGGAGAAACGGCAATCAAGCATCTTGCGGCCCTCGACAGTGCGCACGCCGCAATCGCCTGAAAGCGCAGCTCCGGTGTTGGGCTTGTAACCTACGAAGCCTCGCGCTGCGCCGGCGACTGCAACGCTGACGAATCTGTGCATGCGCGCCGACTGGGCATCCGTGGCGCCGAGCAGCAAGCCTGCCGCTGCAATAAGAATGACCACCTTGTTCATGCCACGAGCATACAGCTTTTTATGGTTCGCAGCACAACGGCCTATGGGCACCACTGTCGGAGTGGACGCGCAGCGCGGAACGACGCTTATCGAAGTGCTGCTGGTTGCCGCAATTCTTGCGATGATTTCCGCCGTCGCATTTCTTAGCTCGGGTAGCCGAGGATTCGAAACGCGATCGGCGGCCACGATATTCGACGCGCAGCTCGCGCATGCGCGCGCGATCGCAGCCACGAGCGGCGGAACGGCCACGCTCGCTTTCGCACCCGCGCCCGGCGGAAGCGGAACCGTCGTTTCGCTGTCGCCGCCGGCGGACGTGCCCCCGCAAAGCCTGCGAGCCGACGTTACCGAACCGGCCTTGGGCAAGCCGCCGTTCACGATTTCAGTCGACCCCTCTACGGCCATGCGACGGCCCCTGCGCCCTGCCCGCCGGCCGGAGGCTACGCACTGACTTTCGCCGCCGGCCCTGCCTCGGCGACCCGCTTTTTGCCCTGTCCGGTCGTCGCGGTGGGGTCGCCCGAACCCGTCGGAACCATGCCTCCGTAGCAGGCTCTTCTTGGGCCCGTCGGCTATAATCGAAGTAATAGGAGGCGACCCCACGGGGGCGCCTTTCCGGTCCTCTAGGGGTTCTTTAGGGGCTTACGATGCGAATCAAATACGAGGTTTCCGCAGGCGGACTCGTGCTTCGGCGGCGCGAGTCGGCCTACGATGCTTTGCTCATCGGGCGAGGCACGCCGCGCATTTGGACGCTGCCCAAAGGGCATGTTGAGGCCCGAGAATCCCACGAGCAAGCCGCCCTGCGCGAAGTCCGCGAGGAGACCGGCTGCTGGGGCGAGATCGTCACCAAACTCAACGACATCTCGTACTGGTTTTACCTCAACCATCTCAAGCACAAGAAATCCGTGACGTTCTATTTGATGCGCTATCTCTCCGGAGACACCGCCAACCACGATCACGAAGTCGACGAGGCCCGCTGGTTCGACGTCGCGGCCGCGAAGCGCTCGCTCAAGTACGTCAACGAGAAGCGGCTGATCGACATGGCGCAGGATTACCTTTTGGCTAATCCCACCGCGTTCGGCGATATTCCGGTTGTCGCGAGGGTTGCCGAGCAGCGTTCCTCGTAAACTAGCCTGGTGAATGAAGCGGGCGCCCCGGCCGTCTTACAGCCTGAGGTAAACGAACACGCGCTGCGCGTCAGCGTTGAAAATTTCGACGGTCCGCTCGATTTGCTGCTGACTCTCGTAAAGGAACGGCAGCTCGACATCGCCACCGTACCGCTCGCGTTAGTGGCAGAACAATACCTTGCGTATGTTTCGATGATGGAAGCGATCGACGTCGAGGCCGCCGCCGAGTACTTAGTGATCGCCGCGACGCTCGTCTTTCTCAAATCGCGTGCGCTGCTGCCGCCCATTCCCGCTGAATTTTTGGAAGAAGGCGAGTCGGCCGAAGAGGTCGAGGAGCGCCTGCGTCAGCGCCTCATCGCGTATTCGAAGTATCGCGAGGTCGGTGAAGATTTGCGGCAGCGGCAGTTCGAGGCGTCGTCTTATTTCTTTCGCGATCTCGGCGACCCGCACAGCGAGCTTCGCCAGAAGTATCGCGTCGATCCCAATCGCTTAACGCACGCGTTTTTAACGATGCTGCAGAGCGCGCGTCCGGAAAAACGCACGATTGCGCGCGAACGCCTTACTCTGGTCGCTTCAATGGATTACATCATGCGCCGGGTGCGCGAGCAGCGTGAGGTGTTGTTCTCGGTGCTGTGCAAAGAGTTGGGCATGACGCGCGAATCGATCGTCGTGACCTTCCTTGCGATCCTGGAATTGATCCGGCGCAAGCGCCTGGCTTTCGATCAGAAGGCGCCGTTCGACGATATCCGCTTGTTCCTCGTGGCTAAAACGTGAACGGAGAAATCGACCAGCTGCGCCGTCCCATCGAGGCGCTGCTCTTCGTTGCGAGCGAAGCGCTGCCGATCAAAGAGATCGCGAAGCTCACGCGCGCGTCGGAAACCGACGTTGCGACGGCGTTGCAGCGCATCGAGGCCGAGTATGCCGAGCGCGGCATCGTCTTGCGCGAAATTGGCGGCGGCTACCGATTTGCGACGGCGCCTTCGGCCCGCGAGGTGGTCGAAGCGTACCTGTTGCCTCCAAGGACAAATCTCTCAACGCCGGCGCTGGAGACGCTCGCAATTGTGGCTTATCTCCAGCCCGTAACCAAAAGTGAAATCGAATCGATTCGCGGCGTGGCGTCCGACAGCGTCGTTTCAACACTGCTCGATCGCGTGTTCATCGCGGAAGCCGGGCGCAAAGACGTGGTCGGCAGACCGCTGCTATATAAAACCACTCCCGAATTTTTGGAATCGTTCGGGCTGCGCTCGCTCGACGATCTACCGCCGATGGAGTTGGAGCAAGGCCAGCCGCTCGAACTGGGCTTGCTGACGGCGAACCTGACGGCTAGCGTCCCCGCGGAATAAGCGCGCATGCGAATCGGCGTGCACGTGCGCGTCTCGGCCGGCTACGCCGCCGCGATCGAATACGCCAAGCGCGTCAAGTGCACGGCCATCCAAATCTTTTCGAGCAATCCGCGCAGCTATCGCACGAGTCCGATCAACCGCCCCGCGCTCGAAGCGTTTCGCGCGCTCCGTGCCGAGGCCGGCATCGACCCGTGCGCGATTCACACGCCCTACCTCATCAATCTCGCCAGCGAAAACGAGAAGATCGCCAACGGTTCCCTCGCGTTATTGCGATACGATCTGGAGGCCGCCGAAGCTGGCGGCGTGGCTTATGTAAACACGCACCTTGGCTCGTACGGAAAGCGCGACCGCAACGAAGGCTTTGCTTCCGCGTGCCGGTTATTGGAAGCGGCGCTGGAAGGCATCGCGCCCGGCGTGACGCTCGTGATGGAAAATTCCGCGGGCGCCGGTTCGCTCTGCGGTGGAACGCTCGAAGAACTCGGCCGGTTCATTAAAATTGTCGACCATCCGCAGCTAGGAGTCTGCCTCGACACGGCGCACGCTTGGGCGGCGGGTTATGAAATAAATTCGCAGCGCGGCGTGGACGGCTTCATCTATGAAGCTGCCGAGCAGATCGGCCTCGACCGCATTCCGATGTTTCATTTCAACGACACCGAAGTGCCGCTGGGCGGAAATCGCGACCGCCACCATCACATCGGCGACGGCAACATCGGTTTCGATGGCTTTCGCGCGCTTGCGGCGCGGCCCGAACTGCGCGACAAAACCGCGATTCTCGAAACGCCGGGCGAAGAAGCCGACGACGCGCGCAACGTCGAAACGATTCGCGCGATATTCAAAGGGGCCGGCCACGAAATATGATCGCGCACTTTGACGTCGACGCCTTTTACGCGAACGTTGAAATTCGCGACAACCCCGAACTGCGCGGCAAGCCGGTCGCAGTCGCCGGGTCGAGCCGGCGCGCCGTAGTGTTGACAGCCTCGTACGAAGCGCGCCCCTACGGCGTGAAATCGGCCGTCCCGCTCTATCGAGCGCTCGAAGCATGTCCCGAGCTTATTGTCGTGCCTCCGAACATGCAGAAATATCGCGAGACCTCGCGTCAAATATTTTCCATCCTCGAGCGTCGCGGCCACGCGGTCCAAGGATTGTCGATGGACGAAGCGTTTGTGGATTTTGGCGAGTGCACGACCGAAGATGCGGGCGCCTTGGCAAAAACGATCCGCACAGAAATTTTCGATGAAGTCGGATTGACGGTCAGCGCAGGCGTGGCGAGCGGAATGATGCTTGCGAAGATTCTTTCCGATTCGTGCAAGCCCAACGGCTTGCAAACGCTCGCGCCGGGGCGCGAAGCGGAATTTCTGGCGCCGCTGCCCGTCGGACGGCTGTGGGGCGTCGGCCCGAAGACGCAAATGCGCCTGCAAGAACGCGGCATCACGACCATTGGCGACGTGGCCGCACTTTCGGACGAGCGCGTGCGTGCTATCTTTGGTTCGTGGGGCATGGAGCTGCGCGATTTGGCGCGCGGCGTCGATCGGCGAAAAGTCGAGCCCGAACGTGAAACCAAATCGATCTCCACCGAGGAGACGTTCGAATACGACGTACGTGATGAAAAACAATTGCGCGAGCTCTTGCGCGAACAGGCATTGGAGTTGGCTCAAAAACTCGAAAAGGAAGGGCTGTCGGCCTGCACGATCGGCATCAAAATAAAACGGGCCGATTTTCGTATCATCGTCCGGCAGACTAACCTGGCGGAGCCGACGATGGACGCGCGGCAGATTTTCGTTTCGGCGTTGCACTGTTTGCGGCGCGCCGAAGTCGAACGTGCACCGGTGCGCCTGCTTGGCACGCGGGTGGCTTCACTCGTACCAGGTGAACCGAAACAACAAAGTTTATTCGCGGGTAGTGCACCGATGGGAGGCTCAACATGATCGTCGCAACGACCGAAAACATCGCGGGTTATCGCATAAAAGAAACGAAAGGCCAAGTCTTCGGTGTGGTTGTGCGCAGCCGCGGCTTGGGCGGCAATATCGTAGCCGCGCTGCGCTCGATAATGGGCGGTGAAATCACGGAATACACGCAGCTTGTGGAAGAGACGCGTCGCCACGCGATCGACCGCATGGTGCAGAATGCGCAGGCGATGGGCGCCGACGCGGTTGCCATGATGCGCTTCGACTCTTCCGAAATGGGCAATACGATGACCGAAGTCGTCGCTTACGGTACTGCCGTCACGCTGGTGCCGGCACAATAACGATGCTGCGCGTAATCATCATCATCGTCGGGTTTGTGGCATTGGCATTCGGGCTCTTCACGTTTCGGTTTCTTGGCATTGGCGCGCTGCCGCCGATCATTGCAGGCGTGGCGTTGTTGCTCGGCACGCTGTTTGAAGGTCGCTATCGGCCGCGCGTGCGCCCGAGCACCGGGTGGGAGCCGACCGGTGAGAGATTCGTGGATCCTGGCAGCGGCAAACTTGTGGACGTTTTCTACAACCCGACGACCGGCGCGAGAGAGTACAGGGACGTTCCGCAGCAGTAGCCCCGCTAGATATGATCCGTCGACCAGACTCCGTCGGCGGCGCCCGTTGTTTTCGCCCGCTCTAAGAAACTTTTTCCTCGCGAACTAAGCGGCGCGATCATTAGGATCGCGTCTTTGCGTTTGCGCACGCTGCCGCGCGGCAGGAGATTGCGCACGCTGTCGGGCGGCAGCCATCCGGTAATCCGCCGAAGATCGCCCGCGGCGGCGCGCAACAGCGGGCCGACGAGTTCGCGGTCTTTTTCAGATGCAAATCCAAATTCGTCCAAGACGTAAGCGTCGTGCACCGGCTCGCGCTGACCGAGGACGTAAGCTGCGATTCCGCGCCCGCGCCGCACGGCCAAGCGCGCCGCTTGCCCGCGTACATGCTCCGAACCGTGCCGGATCCGCGTTTGCAGCCATTTTCCCAAAGCGGGTCCGCGTTCGAAGCCCCAGTCGCGACGGGCCTGCGTTGCATCGAAACAGCGTCGCACTGCAGGCCAATCTTTTGGCGAGAGCGTTGCGACGTCGAGCCGTTTCTGCGATAGTGAATCGGCGCGGAATGAAATCAGCCGCGACGGCAGTTCCACGAATCCCAGCGTCTTATAGAATTGCGGGTGGATGTCGGAGAAGAGGTACGCAAAATCAAAGCGCTGCGTCCTCGCGTTGTCCAGCGCCATCGCAAGCATTGCGCTCGCGTACCCTCTCCCGCGATACTCGGGAGGCGTGAAGACCGCGCCGATGCCGATTCCCGCCAGCCTGTTTGCGCGCAGCCACGCGATGCGCTCATAGCGTTTGAACGACGCGACGATATTTTTGCCCACCTGCAAGCCGAGCGTTTGATAATGCTTCTTGCCGTATTCGGTTCGCGCGAGCTCTAGCGTCTGCGAAACGTACGCATCGAACGTGCGTCCATTCGCCCACAGAGGAGCGGTGAGCGGAAGAATTCGCTTGGCGTATGCTTCGGGCGCAATCGCCGTCAAAGATTCGCTCATTTTGCGCGCTGAATGCTGTTCGAACGCCATTTGTCGGACAGATCCACGGCGCCCGGAAGCCTAGCGGCTTGCAATTCGGCCAAGAACTCCGGCGCAGCGACGCCGCGCGTGGCTTTTTCGTGCGCGCTCACCAGCGCCGATCGCTTCGCGCGGCGCAGCGCGTAAACAAACGCGCGGCGCTCTTCACGATTATACCGCTCGCGCGTTTTGCTTCTGAACATATAGTATGTGAATTTGGCGGTGCGCGCGGCGCGAGCCTCGCCCACGTTTTCCTTCGCAATCATCCCGAGGCTTGGGCTGTAGAGGAACGCATCGGGCACGTAGTAGCGGGGAAAAGCGCCGGCGCGAGCGTTCGGTACGATGACGTGATCGAATTCATGTCCGGTCGATGCATCGATGCTCAAGATACGAACCGCATCGCCGCTTTCGACGGTTTCGCACGACTCGAATTCGCTGTTCATACGGTGCTCGGCATATTCCAAGAACTCCGCGAGCGATGCTTCCGGATTCTCGGCGGCAAACTTTTCGATTCGATCGTGCAAACGCCGCAGCGTCAACTGCTGATATCGCGCGCGCGCGGTCCCCGGTTTGCCCGTTCCGGCGAGTCCTTGGCTCCAGATAAGGCGTACGAGCTCGGGCAGCGCGAGCGTCTTCATCGCCGACAGCCACTCCTTGCGGAGCTCGCGCAAACGCATCAGCCGGTCGCGAGCGAGATCGGGAAGATTTGCATCGCGGTCGCCGCGCAACACGTTCCATCCCAACCGGACATCCCGCATCGGATCCCAGCGCGGCGCATGCGGTCCGCTTACCACGAGCGGCTCTTCGGTGAAGAGCAGCGTTTGAGAGTCATCCGGTTCCGCACACAGCGCAGCCACCGTAGAGTCCGAAAACGCCACGGCCTCCCCGGAAAGCACGCGCAGCAAGTATTCGTGCCGGAACGGATCGTGCACGAACCACAGAATCGCCAGCGCGTCGATCGCTTCGGGCTCGCCAAATACGTTGAGGTCACCCGCAATTTGCACGGGGATGTTGCGATCGAGCAGCGCGTCGCAATAGATGCGCGCGTTGGCGACCGACCGGAGCAGCAGCGCGATTTCACCCGGCTGCGCGCCGCCGTCGAGCAAAGCCAACACGTGCTCGGCGATGAACTGCGTTTCGGCTTTGCGCGTCGTAGCGCGAAAAAGCGTGAGCCCGACTTGCGGATCGGTACTCACCGGCGGCGATCCGCCGGCTCCCGACAGATGCCGGCAAGCCACGTCGACCGCGAATGGGCTGCGGCGCTGGTCGCTGAGTTCCAGGCGCTCTCCTGGAACCGCAAGCACGCGATCCGGGCGCGCGCCGCGGAATGTTGACGTCGCCGAGGCCTCGTCCAAAGCAAAACACACCGCGTCGAGATTCTCGCCATAAATGGCTTGCAGCAATTGGAGCTGCGCCAGCGTCAGCTGCTGCGCGTCGTCCACATATACTGCCGGATACCGAGCTCGCAGCTCGCCGGCGATCGCTGCATGTTCGCGGACGATCTTTACCGCTTCCGCAACCGCATCGCGCGCGGTGAGGCACCCTTGTTTCACGGGATGATCCAGATACGAGCGGTAGAGTTTGGACAAGATTTTCGCAAGATCGACTTCGCGCCGGCGCTGCCGCTCGAGCTCCGTGTTATTGACGTCGAGCGAGCCTTGATGCGTTTCCTTGGTGTAATACAAAAGGTCCGGATGCGCGAAATTCGGCGGCTGCGCGTAAAAAGAAGTCGCGCCGCGCAAGGCGCTCTCTAGGAACTGTTCGGGCGAGACCAGCGCATCGCGAAATTTGAGGAAGAGGTGAAAGGCCGCATCCAAGAACCGTTGCGGAGCGCGCAGTCCCGGCACTTCGGGATCGACCTGCGCTTCCATGAACTCGGTCCATTCGAGCGACAGCAGCGGCTGCGCTGCTTCTTCGAACAGCAAAGCTGCTTGCACGTCATCGATGAGCGACGGGCGCGACCCATCGTCCGCCGCGTGGAAGAAAATCTCGAGCGCCAGTTCGTCGAGCGAACGCAAGGTAATGTTTTCGTTTTCGTAACGCTCATGCAACGCTTCGAGCGAAGCCTGCGAAGCTGCCGTCAGCAGCACCGGGCCGGCGTCCGCAGCTCCGCTCGCGCGCCGCAAGAGCTCGGTGGTTTTTCCGGTCCCGGCTGCGCCGGTTATGAAGAAACTCACCGGCCGAACCGTTGGTCTTCCGGATACGGGCGGTGCGCGCAGGCGATCTTATAGGCGCAGTAGGTGCATGCCGACGGGTCGGCGGTGACGCCGAACGCCGTCGTCTCACCGGAGGTGAGTTCCGCGCACAATTCGATCATGCGATCGCGTGCGCGTTCCAGCTCGGCCAGCGGAATGACTCCAGTGGCGCTCGCCGAGCGTCCGATCTGCGACGGAACGGGAACGACTTCCAAGACGATCGGCGCGACGTCGAGCAGTGCGTCCTTGAGAGGAAGCAAAGCGAGCTTCCAAACGCGATCGCCTTGCGCGGTCCGCGCCCAATAATAGAACGGCAGCTGAAAATCCTTGAAGTGGCGTATTTTTTCGCGATACTCGGCGGCGCTGGTTGCGATCGTGCCGGTCTTGTAATCGATGACGGCGACGGCTCCGGTTTTATCGTCCCGGTCGAGGCGGTCGATATAGCCGATGAATTCGTAGCCTTCCATCTCCAGCTCGGCCGACAACTCGCAGCCCACAACGGTGAACGAGGCGCGTTTGGCCTCCGCCAGCAGCCACTCGACGTATTTCTTGGCGGTTCGCTGCGCGCGCCGCCGCTGAAGTTCGTACTCGACGGGCGTTTCGAAGTCGTTGCGGTGGCGGTCGAACGCCGAGTTTATCAGACCTTCGAGTTTCAGTGAGAGCTGCGCCGGATCCGCGTCGCTCGGACGGGGGAATTCGCTGTGGAGATTTTCCAGCGCCGCGTGAAACGCGGTACCGTAAAACGAAGCCGACGATCCTTTGTCCTCGACGGCGCCGCACAAATAGCGGTAAAACCACTTCCGCGGGCACTCGACGTACGCATTGAGCTGTGAGGCGGAGAAGCGCGGACGCGTTGCGCGCATTCCCTTGCGAGGTTCCGGTGTGGCCGGCTCGCATAGTTCGAATCGTCCGGCATGCGGTGCGGCCGGCGTTTCCGGCAAGCTGTCGTCCAGTTGAAAGTGCCGCGCGATCTCTTGGCGCGCCACACTTTCATCCGTAATTTTAGACAGCTCGGCAAGCGCGGTTCCAAACGGCGCGAGCAGACGTTCTTCCGCGATGCGATCCAGCAGCCGGCCTTCGCGCGCGGCGAGCGCCGCATGCGCGGCGCCGAGCTCTTGCGGCACTCCGGAGAACGGCGAGTGCAGCATGCGCGCCGCATGCCGTTCTTCGGGCCTGCGCGTCCACGCCAAAGCCGCCGCGAGAAAAGCACGCTGCTCCGCCGACTGCACGTCCTCTCTTTGGAAAACGCACGAAGGCGACCCTGCTCGCAGCGTATAACGGCGAGTCATGCGGCGAATCGTGGTCGGAGTGAGCGGGGCGAGCGGCAGCGCGTACGCCTACCGCACGCTCGAGGTTTTGCGCGACATTCCCGACGTCGAAACGCATGTGGTCGTCAGCCGGCAAGCTGCGCGTACGATTGAGCTGGAGACCAAGAAGACCGTCAAGGATTTCGAAGCGTTGGCCGATGTCGTGTACGACCACGATGACTTAGCCGCCGCCATTTCCAGCGGCTCGTTCATCACCGAGGGGATGCTCGTCGTCCCGTGCTCGATCGGCAGCGCTGCAGCGATCGCGTATTCGCTAAACGCGAACCTGCTGGTGCGAGCCGCGGACGTGTGTCTAAAGGAAAGGCGAAAGTTGGTGCTGGTCGTGCGCGAGACGCCGCTGCACGCGGGCCATCTGCGCACGCTCACGCAGCTCGCTGAAATCGGCGCGATTATCATGCCACCGATGCCGGCGCTTTACGCCAAGCCGAAAACGATCGACGATATTATCGCACACACCGTCGGCAAAGCGCTCGATCAATTCGGCATCGAGCACAAACTCTTCGAACGCTGGCACTAGCCCGTATATTGTTCCGCGAGCGCGATGTCGCTCACGCGATCCACGTTTATGCCAATCTCCGCGTAAGACGAAACGATCGCGCGGACTCTTGCGCTGATGACGAATGAAGCCCGCGCTTCCGCCTGTGGGATCGTCAGCCGCCCTAACGCGTAGCGCCAAAGAATTCGCCAGCCGAAGAGCGAGGCGAGTTTCACCGGATTCTTGCGAGCCTCGCCGAGTCGTTCGATCACTTTCTCCAGCGCCGGCCATACACGCGGGCGCAGCGTGATCAGACCCGTGCCGCAATAGGTTCCGTCGCGAAGGCGCGCCCACGTGTGCGGCGCTTCAGGATATTTCGCCATGTGCGTCGCCTTTTCGATGCACCCGTACGTTAGGTCGGCATCGGCGGCCTTGGCGCGCGAAATGAAATCATCGATCGACTCGCGCGTGAGCACCGGCAAATCTGAGGCGCTGACTAAAAGATCGGCATTAGGATCGAAGCCTGCAAGCCCGCTGCGCAAGCTGTCCCGGATGCGCACGCCGTCCGGACGTACTTCGTCGGCGAGCGCCAGCGCCGCAGCGCCGCGCATGCCGGGCGGCGCAACGACGACGATGCGTCCGATGCCCGCAGCTTCCCGCAATGCCCGCAGCGTGCGCTCCACGAGCGTCACGCCGCGAATTTCCACAAAAGCTTTGTTCGGAGCTCCCGGCGTGTGCGCCGCCAGCTCGTCGTGCGGTCCGCCTGCAAGTACTACCGCGTCCAAGCAGCGCCGCTCCGAAAGGCGCACGGAAAAATTTCAAACTCGCGTACGGCCGCAATCCGGTTTGCTAGCGAGTCGCGCTCCGCGGCAGTGCGAGCAAGTGCATACACTGCCGAACCCGAGCCCGTCAACATCGGTTTGGCAGCCCCCGCGTCTTTCAGCATCTGCAGAGCTTGTGCGATCTCCGGCGCCGCCGAAAAAACTTCCAGAAAGTCGTTCTGCAGGAGCTCGACGACGCGGACGAACTGCGCGCGCTGCAAAGCTTCCCCGAGCGCGAGGCTGGCCGACGCGTTGCGCGGGCGCGCGCTGCGCTCCCGTTCGTCCAACGCCGTGTACGCTTCTTTGGTGGATGTTGCAATGGGCGGTTTTATGATAACCGCGTGCCAGTCGGGCACGCGTCCCAGCGCGGTGACGCGCTCGCCGGTGCCCTCGACGAGAGCGGCCGTTTCCACCAAAAAGAATGGAACGTCGGAGCCCAACTCCAAAGCTGTCGTCAGATGATCGATCGGCGGAACGGTTCCGAACACTCCGCGCTGCGCGGCCAGCAAAATCGCCGCCGCATCGCTTGAGCCGCCGCCGAGTCCGGCCTGCGTCGGAATATTCTTTCGCAGTGAGATCTTCGCGCCCGAATGCAGCTCGAGCGCGTGGTAGGCTCGCTCGACCAAGTTATCGTTTTGCAGCGCCGGGTCGTCGCAGAAAAACTGCAAGACATGCCCGCCCGGAATGATCTCAATCTCATCGCAGAGATCGATCGGCACCATGACACTGCGTATGCCGTGCAGTCCGCCCGAGACACGGCTCAGCACTTCCAGCGTAAGGTTCAATTTGGCCGGCGCCTGCAGCGTAACGCTCGCGTTCATTCCTTCGGGCCGTTGGGCTTGCGCTGCGCCTTCCCCTGTTCTAGAATTTCTGCATGCGGGCGGCGGCTGTCTTGGCGTTTGTGGCGGCACTCCCATTTGCTGCGCCGGCGGGATTCACGAACGTTCTGACACACCCCATCGATTATACGGAGAGTGCGTTTGTCGTTAATCCAAAAACGCACGAGTACGTTGAAGCGGAAGCCTCACGCAGCGATGTAACGCAGGCGCGGCTCATAAGTGCGGTGCAAACACTGCGCCGGGAGTTACCGCTTCCTCCGCAAGGAGGGGTTTTCGACAAAGAAGTCACCATATGCGGCGCGTGCGGCATCCATAGCGCGTTCATCGTCCAAGACTTTAAACGTCGCTGGGCGGTCGAGCGATGGAGCTTTGTTTCCGCTGGGATGGCCTACCGTGTCGAGTATTCCCGGCCTTCGAATCGTGCGCGAAACGAAGCCGTTGCAAAGAAACTGGGACATTTTTGCCCCGGCGATGAGAGCCACATGGAGATCCTTGCCCTTCCCGGATTTGTGGTAACGGGTCCGCCGAGAAGATACCATATCGCCGGCGTTTGGGAGTCGCGCGAGCTGGGCGGTCAAATGCACCAGCTCGTGTATCTAACCGGGACGAACCTGGAAACGGATCCTTATCTCAATACGTACTACCTCGTCCGCAACGGCTTCGAGAAACGATCGTCCGCGCTCATTTCACGTTGCGGCGGAGCGCAGCTGCAACGTGAGTCGTTCACGTATGGGTCCCCGAGCGACGGATTCACCATCGAGCGCGAGTTCGGAAGTATCCTCAACGTCACGCATGTCGTCGTCTATGTGAGAGACACTTCGTTACCCGCGTCTGCCGCTGCGGAAAAGGCGCTTAAGAGTTTTTGCATCGCTCGTGGGCTATATTCCGATTTTTCCGGAAAATGGGGTGGCGCGGGAGTTGCGCTGGTGATCGATAAGACCGGCGCGGCGTTTATAGCGAACTGCTGGAGCGGCGCGATGCTTGCGCCCAACCCTAGTCTCGCATCCGCCGACGGACGCACGTTCGATCTACCGGGCACCCTCATTACCGGATCGGCCGAGCGCGAGGTTCGCTATTTTGGATCGGTCCGCCAACGGCATATGCTGCTTAGCGTCATAAGCCTGACAGGCAAGCTCTTAGCTCGCTACGATCTAAAATACGGCTCGCCTGGCGATCTCCATGCGTGCGGGGCGGGACATCGTATAGCGAGGTCGTAGTCAATCGCCAATGCGGGCGAGCTACGACGCACAACACAACGAATATTGCGCTTATGTTTTACCGGAAGCCCAGACGCCGTACGGCCTGCTGCTCGGGAATTTTAAGACATACGCGCAGTCGACCGCTAAAGGCGGAGTCCGCGGGCTTTGGGATGCGGACACCGATCAGATTATCTTCGGCACGCACCAGATCGCTTATCGCCTGCGCGAGCTAAAGCAAACAATTTTTCCGCATCAGATCACGCGCGAATTCACGTTTCTTCCATACGCACAGATATCCGAATTCACGCTTGCCGATCGCCTGCACGTCACCGAGGCGTTCTACGTTCCGCACGGACCCAAGCACGAACGCGCCGTCAGTTTCGTCGTCGACGTGACGCTCTACAATCCGGGCGGCACGCCGATCGAGATCGCGGCGTTTCCGTGGGCGCTGCTGGTCGGCCAACGCTTTTACGGCGAACCGGAACACGAAGTGCGCGCATTTGTCGACGGCGACTACATTTGCTCGAAGAACCAGCAAACCGGCGCCGAGCGCTGGTGGGGCGCCTCTCAGTCTCCGCACGCGTCGGTCGTGGGCGTGCGCGAACAAGTCATGCTTCACAGCATGCGCGTCGGCTCGCTGCGGCCGGACGAACATTTAGATGAAGTAACCCCGCAACTGGCGGAGTGCGTCAGCCGCCGCATTTTCGGCGCGTTCGAATATCGCCTCGTCGTGCAGCCGGGCGCGCGCGAAGCGTTACGCCTGGCGGTCGTCTTTCACAAGGACGGGCGCGAGAAGTCCCGGCCGGTCCTCGAGCAGCTACTGCACGATCCCAAAGCGCTGCACGAAACCCAGCGATATTTCGCCGTCAAATTACGCGACGCGCGTTTTATTTGTCCGTCGCCGGCGATCAGCCGCGGAGTCGTGTGGGCGCGCGCTAACATGCTGCGCGTCATCAAACATTATCCGAACGGCTGGGGTTCGACGAACTCGCCTCCGTCCGACATCCTGGTTTCACGCGATACGTCGTGGTTCGTTCACGGGTTCGACTATTTCTTGCCGCATTTCAGCCGCGACGCGATCGAGGTATTCAATAAGTTCGCCGACGAGAGCGGCGAGATGATCGAATACATGCGCGGCGTCAGCGGCTTCAAAACGTCGTACGATTTGAACATCAACGACGATACGCCGCTGCATCTGATCGCCTTGCTGCACCACTACAACGCGACGCTGGACGACCAGTGGGTGCGCCAGTGGTTCCCGCTGATTTGTAAAATCGCCGATTATATGCTGACGCAACGGGATGCGAACGGCTTGATATTCTGCCGGGCGGGCGGCGTGGACATGTTCGGCATCAGTTCGTGGCGCAACATCATCCCGTACTACACGCTCGACGGCGCGGTAACCGAGATCAATGCCGAAGCGGTCTTCGCGCTCGATGCGGCTGCCATGTTATCGGCCGTCGTCGGCGACAACGAGCGTTGGAGCAAATATTCACGCGAAGCGCAAGCGTTGCGCGAAGCCATGATGCAGTATCTGTTCAACGACGACACGGGCGCGTTCGTGCTGAACTACGATCAGCAGCAAAACTATCAAGACAACTTTACCGCCGACGAAATTTTCCCGGTGCTCTTCAACGTTGCCGAAGCCGATCGCCGCCGCGAAATTCTCGGACGCCTCTGCGAGGCGGATTTTGAAACGCCCGTCGGCATTCGCACGATTTCGACGGCCGACGCGTGGTATTTTCCTTCGCACGGTTTCGGCTTGCTGGGCGGCGTCTGGCCGGACCTCACGCTCTGGTTCGCCGTCGCGCTCGCGCACAACGGGTCGCCCGACGCCGCGGTGCGTTGGCTCGAAGCCATCTACGATACGATGGAAGCGGGCGCGGTGCGCAACACCGTTCCGGGTGAGTTCTGCGAGTGGTTTGACGGCGGTTCGCTGACAAATCGCGGGATGTACTTGTCGCCGTGGACGAGCGCAAAATATTTATGGGCGGTCGCCGAAACGATCGGTGGACTGAACGGGTATCGCACCAGCGGAAGACCGCACCTGGTTCCGCTGCGCATCAGGAACTGGCAATGGGTGGCGGCGGCGCGCGTGCAATGGGGAGGAAGAAGCTGCACCTATGTGATCGATTTCTTGCGCAATCACATTTACGGCGACATGCGCGAACTCTCCGCAGAGGAGCCTTTTGTCTGTTTGTATGCCGGCCGCGACGTTAGCGACGAAGTCACGACCTCGCCGGTTGAAGTGGCCGCCATTGCATTCGAAGACGACGAAGGCGCGGTACGCATTTTTGTGTGCAATTTGATCGATCAAGCCCGTCACGTTTCGGTTGAATTTCGCGGCTTCACCGAACGCGTATCGCTCGCGGCCGGCGAACTGCACGAGCTTCAGCTGCTCGGCAAGCCCGCCGACCGTCAGGCGCGTGCTGCGGCACGCGACGTCGCGCCGCAGGCGCTGCAGCATGTATAATCGTCTGATGCAAGATCCGTCGAAACGCTTCGCAACGATCGTCATGGCGCTCGGCATCGTCGTGCTCGTTTCAGCTATCGCGATTGGCGAACGGGCCGGCGATCGCGCGATCGGCCAGGTCACCGAGAAGCGTTTGGAAAGCATAGCGCCGGTCTCGGTCGCGCCTGCGGCTCCCGACGCGACGGTTGCTCCTTACGGTCCGGATTGGAAACGCACCGACGTCATGGCGGCTGCGCCGGACCCCGGTTTCCCCGATCCGCGCGTTCCCGCCGAGGTGGCGCCGCCGCCCGCGCCGATTCCACAGTTCACGCCTCCGCCGTTCGTGGCGCCTAAATCCATTGCGGCGCCCAAGGCTACGCCGAACTTGAGCCTGCCGATCTGGCGCCGCGCGGCGCCGCTGCCCACAGCCGCCCCTTCGGAGGCGCCCGCCGCTCAACCGACAGCTGCCGGGACTCCGCAACCGGAGCAAACGTCCCGGCCTTAGAAGGTACATCGGGGAGCTTTTATGGCCGAAACCGGCACTATTACTGTTAAACGCGGACTAGCTCAGATGCTCAAGGGCGGCGTCATCATGGACGTCGTCACACCGGAGCACGCCGTTATCGCGCAAGAGGCGGGCGCGGTCGCGGTCATGGCGCTCGAGCGCATTCCCGCCGATATTCGCGCCGCCGGCGGCGTTGCGCGCATGAGCAATTTGGAACTGGTGCGCTCGATCATGGACGCCGTGACGATCCCAGTTATGGCTAAGTGCCGCATCGGCCATTTCGCCGAAGCGCAAGTGCTGCAAGAGCTCGGCGTCGACTTCATCGACGAATCCGAAGTGCTCACGCCCGCCGACGAGCAACACCACGTGGATAAGAGCCGGTTTACGACGCCGTTTGTGTGCGGCGCGCGCGATCTCGGCGAAGCGCTTCGCAGAATCGCGGAGGGCGCCGCGATGATTCGCAGCAAGGGTGAAGCCGGCAGCGGAAACATCGTCGAGGCCGTGCGCCACATGCGCGCGATCACGGAGTCGATCAAAGAATTGTCCGCAGGGGGCGACGTAGCAGCGCACGCCCTCAAATTGCGCGCGCCGCTCGAACTCGTAAAGGAAGTCGCCAAGAACGGCAAATTGCCGGTGGTACTTTTCTGTGCGGGTGGCGTCTCCACGCCGGCCGACGCGTCATTGATGATGCAGCTCGGCGCGGAAGGCATCTTCGTGGGCAGCGGCATCTTCAAGTCGAATAATCCGCGCGCGTTTGCCAAAGCGATCGTTGACGCGACCACGCATTTCAACGATCCGAAGATCGTCGTCGAGGCCAGTTTGTCGCTCGGCAAAGACAGCCGCGCGATGGAAGGGCTCGATCTGCGCAAGATTCCGGAATCGGAAATGCTCGCTGCCCGTGGCAACTAAAGGCGCATCCGTCGGCGTACTCGCCCTGCAAGGCGACGTTGTCGAACATTTGAGCGCGATGCGCGAATCGGGCGTCGATGCGCTGCCCATAAAAACTGTTGAAGATCTCGGACGCGTGGACGGTCTTGTGATTCCGGGCGGCGAGTCCACCACAGTGATGAAACTGCTCGATCGTTTTCAACTGGCCGAACCGATCGCTCAGCGAGTTCGCGAAGGCATGCCGCTATGGGGAACGTGCATGGGCATGATCGTCATTGCGCGCGACGTCACCGGCACGCAACAGCCGACGCTCGATCTCATGGACATTTCGGTACGGCGCAACGCTTTCGGACGGCAAAATGAATCCGCCGAGGTTCCGCTCGCAATCCCCGCCCTGGGAGACAAGCCCTTTCCGGGGGTTTTTATCCGAGCCCCGTGGGTCGAGCGCGCCGGCCGCGCCGTCGAAACGTTGGGCGAGCGTGACGGGCACGCGGTCATGGTCCGTCAAGAAAATGTGTTGGCCACATCGTTCCATCCCGAACTTACCGGCGATCGCCGCGTGCACGAATACTTCATATGCATGGTGCACGACGCCCTTGTAGGGAAGCGGCGCAAAATCGCTTAAATCCCGGTTTGGGAGGACGTTGTGACCGACGTACTAGTGCTGAACTTAACCTATGAAGCGCTGAACATCACGAGCTTTCAGCGCGCTGTGAAGATGCTCTTTGCGGGCAAGGCCGAGCTGGTGCACGGCCGCGAGCGCCTCATTGCGTCCACGTCTTTCGAAATGCGGATGCCCTCGATCATTCGCATGCTCTACTACATCCGCCGCCCGATGCAAAAAGTCGCGCTGACGAAGAAGAACATTCTCATTCGCGACGACCACTCGTGCCAGTATTGCGGTATCCGCGGCGACCGGCTGATGACCGTCGACCACGTCATTCCGCGAAGTAAAGGCGGTCCGTCCACGTGGGAAAATCTCGTCTGCGCGTGCATGCGATGTAACAACCGCAAGAACAATCGTTCGCCGCACGATGCGAACATGTCGCTCAAGCGCAAACCGCGCCAGCCCAAATACATTCCGTGGATTCAGATCAAGCGCAACACGCTGCCCGACGAGTGGGGTAAGTTTCTCTTCCTCTACAACGTTTCGATCGAAGAACGAGTCGAAGCTTAGCGCCATGCGCAGAGCGCTACCCGCGGCGCTTCTCGCGCTTGTTTTAAGCACGTCCGGCTGCGTGCATGCCCGCTGGCCCGCAAAAGTGCTGGGAGACGGCGTTCCGATTTCCGCGACGCCGATAGATGGCACGATCGCGCAGCTGCGCGCCTTGCCTCGGCCGGCGGGAGTCGATGGTTTCGATGCGCCGCGCGTTCCACTCGAACGGCAAGTCTATAGAGTGCGCGCAGCGCTCTTGCGCTTCACGCTGGCAACCGACGGCGACATTCATCTCGCGATAGCACAGCCCGGCGATCCCGCAAGCACGATGATCGCCGAGATTCCCGATCCGGCTCGTATGACGAACGCGCCGGCGCGATACCGTGACGAGGTCGCGCAAACGCGCCAGGATTTCATCGCGGATTTCGGCAAGCNNAGAGATTACGGGGCCAATCTTCTTCGATGCTGTGCATGGTCAAGTCGGTGGCCCGGACGGAGGAGTAGCGAACGGCATCGAGATCCATCCGGTTCTGAGCTTGAAAGCCCGGCCCGCTGTTGCAGGGAAAACGTGAGATTCTTGGCATTTTAACGGTGAATGATGCTTTCAAGCGTTGGTATCGCGCTACGGATGGCCGCCTGGCTCATCTCGCATCATAGCGCCACGGCAAAGGAACGTTCGCAGATATAGCTCTGTCGTTTCGTTTCCTTTTCACTCTCCAATGAGGGAGTATCGCCGTGGACCAATCTAAGACTCCGTACTTTCAATCTCTGCTCGACTATGTCGACGCCGGCGTTATTCCGTTCCACACGCCGGGCCACAAACAGGGCATCGGCATGGATTTGGCGTTCCGCGAATTCGTCGGCGACAACTTGTGTGCGATCGACCTGACGCCCATGCCCGGCATCGACGACCTGCTGCAGCCCACCGAATCGCTGCTCGAGGCGCAGCAACTCGCCGCCGAGGCCTATGGCGCCGACCGCAGCTATTTCTTGATCAACGGCTCGACCAGCGGCAATCAGTGCATGATGATGGCGGCGGTCAATCCCGGCGACAAGCTGGCCGTGCCGCGCAATTCGCACAAGTCGATGCTCGGCGGATTGGTGATGAGCGGCGCCGAGCCCGTCTACATGCAGCCGGTGGTCGATGAGTCGTTGCATATGGACCACTGCGTCACGCCCGAAACGGTCGAGCAAACCTTGCGCGAGCATCCCGACGTCAAATGCGTGTATCTCGTCACTCCAACGTACTACGGCGTTGCCGCTGACCTAAAAGCGATTGTGAAGATCGCGCGCGCGGCCGGCAAACTTGTGCTGGTGGATGAAGCGTGGGGTCCCCACTTTCACTTTCATCCCGATCTGCCGCTCTCGGCGACTGCGGCCAAAGCCGACTTAGTGGTCAACTCGACGCATAAAATGCTTTCGGCGTTCTCGCAGTGCGCGATGCTGCACCAAATAGGCCCGCGCGTGCGTGTGGATCGCCTCGAGGGCGTGCTCAGGATGTTTCTCTCGACCTCGCCCAACCTGCCCATGATCGCCTCGCTCGACGTCGCTCGCAAACAGATGGCCGTGGACGGGCTCGAGCTGCTGTCGCGGACGATCGAGCTGGCGCAGGAGACGCGCAAAAAGCTGAATGCGATCGACGGCGTCTACTGCTTCGGCGAGGAGATGAAGGGCCGGCCCGGCGTCTTCGATCTCGATCCCACCAAGGTCACGATCACCGTCAAAGACCTCGGCTACACCGGCTATGAGGCTTCGGCGATTCTGCGCCGCCGCTACAATGTGCAAGTCGAACTTGCCGATCTCTTCAATGTTGTTGCACTCTTTACAATCGGCACTTCACAAGAGGCTGCCGATCGACTCGTTCAAGGCGTGGCCGAAATGGCGCGCGAGGATCGGCCCGTCGATATCTTCTCCCCGTCGGGCATTTTGGAGCGCCGCCTGAAAACCGGCAGCTATAAATTGCCGAAGATTCCGCCGATGCGCATGCTGCCGCGCGAAGCATTCCTGGCTGAAACCGAAGCTGTGCGCTTCAAGCAAAGCAAGGGCCGCATCTGCGCCGAGACGATCTCGCCCTATCCGCCCGGCATTCCCGTTATATCGCCCGGCGAGGAAGTCACCGATGAGATCATCGAGTATCTGTCGCTCGAGATCAAAGCCGGTGTCCGGATGCAAGGTCCGTACGACCGCGAGCTCAAGCGCATCCGCGTCGTTAAGGAATAAGCTGCAGGGTCTGTCACCGGACGCGTAAAAAACACACCAAACGAAATTCTTAGTGAGGATTGGTGATTGGCCGTTAAAGCCGAATCCATGGCTCCTAACTGGGAGCTGACGCAACTCCTCGACATCTTCCCGCTCCCCATACGGCAACCGCTCGTTCGTCTGCCCAATCTCGAAGATATGATCGAGGTTGTGCTCGACCTGGGGCGCCCGCCCGAAGCGCGATTCGAAAACGATTTCGTCTATCTTTCCGAAACGCCGGTTTCGACCGAAGACATCGCGCACGTCTGCTCGCGCCTTTCTGCATTCGGTGCGGACAATCGCGCGGGCATCGAGCAAACGCTGCATCGCATCAGCGCGATCCGCAATCGCACCGGGAAGATCGTCGGCCTGACGTGCCGCGTCGGCCGCGCGGTCTACGGCACGATCGATATCATTCTCGACATCTTGCGCAGCGGCCAATCGATTTGCTTGCTCGGACGGCCCGGCGTCGGTAAGACGACGATGCTGCGCGAATGCGCGCGCGTGCTTTCAGAGGATAGAAAGCGCGTCGTGATCGTCGACACCTCCAACGAAATCGCCGGCGACAGCGACATCCCGCATCCCGGCATCGGCACGGCCCGGCGCATGCAAGTGACCGATCCGGCGCTGCAGCATGCCGTGATGATCGAAGCGGTCGAGAACCACATGCCGCAGGTGGTGGTAATCGATGAAATCGGCACCGCCGCCGAGGCCGAAGCCGCGCGCACGATCGCCGAACGCGGCGTGGAGCTTATCGGAACCGCGCACGGGCAAACGCTGGAAAATCTCTTGATGAATCCCACGCTGACCGACCTGATGGGCGGGATCGGCGCGGTCACGCTTTCAGACGAAGAAGCCCGCCGCCGCGGCACGCGCAAGACCGTGCTCGAGCGCAAGGCTCCGCCGACGTTCGACGTCATCGTCGAGATTCACGATCGGGACCGGCTGGCGATTCATAAGAACGTCGGCGAGGTCGTCGACGCGCTGCTTCGCGGCTATCAGCCGCAGCCTGAGATCAGGCAGCGCACGCCGGCGGGCGTTTCGATCGTGCAGGAAGCCGATACCGAGTCTATGCCGCACATCGCGATGGCGCCCAGCTACGACGTGCCCGAAGAAGACCGCGAGAAGCCGCTGATGATTTTCCCGTACGGCGTATCGCGCAACAAGATCGAGCGCGCGGTGCACAACCTGCGCGTGAATGCCTCGATCGCGCGCAAGTGGGACGACGCCGACGTCGTGCTTACCCTCAAGGCGCTCGAACGCAAGGAGCAGCCGAAACTCAAACAGATCGCATCGGAGAACATTCCGATCTATACGATCAAGACCAATACGACGACGCAGATTCAGACATGTCTCAAAGACGTTTTCAACCTGCCGTCGCTCGACAACGAAGAGATTGCGCTGCGCGAAGCCGAGGAAGCGGTCTATCAGGTGCTGCTCAATAGTCAGGCCATCGAGCTAACCCCGCAGACGTCGTACGTTCGCCGTATGCAGCACCAATTGGCCGAGAAGTACCGCCTGCAGTCCCGCAGCACGGGATTAGAGCCCAATCGAAGGGTCCGCATCTTCAAGGCGTAAACCGCCGCTAGGTGTTCATTTCGTTCGAAGGCATCGAGGGCAGCGGGAAATCAACGCTGCTTTCCGCCGTGGAGACGGCTCTCCGAAAAGAGGGCCGCGACCTGGTCGTAACGCGCGAGCCCGGCGGAACGCCGGCCGGCGATGCGATCCGGCGCGTATTTATCGAACCGCACTTCGAGTTGAGCCCGATGGCCGAAACGCTGCTCGTGAACGCCTCGCGCGCGCAATTGGTCGCCGATGTGATCGGACCCGCGCTTAAGAGCGGCAACCTGGTTCTGTGCGACCGCTACGTCGATTCGTCGCTCGCGTATCAAGGATATGGCCGCCGGCAATCGCTTGAAGCAGTCCGCGCGATCTGCAACGCGGCGACGGGTGGCTTAATGCCTGATCTGACGCTGTTGATCGACGTATCGTACGAAACGTCGCGCGAGCGGCTGCACCGGCGCGGCAACACCGACGACCGGTTGGAGAAAATGGAAGAAGCTTTTCACCGGCGCGCGCGTGAGGGGTTTTTGGAACTTGCGAAAGCCGATCCGCGCATCGTGGTGATTGACGGCGAGCAAAGTGAGGAACGCATCTACCAGAACGCAATGGATGCGATTGCCCGGGCGCTCAAGTGAGCGAGCTGCACTTTGACGTAGTGGGGGCCGAAGGCCCCAAGCAGTTCTTCGGACGGCTGACCAAAGAGACTATTGCGCACGCATACCTATTTACGGGCCCGCCGGGAGTCGGGAAGAAAACTTTCGCGCGCCGTTTGGCGCAGTCGCTCTTGTGCGAGGCGCCAAAGGATCACGTGCTCGGCTACGACGGCACCTGCACTTCGTGTAAGCTCATCGGGAAGGAAGAAACGCGCCATCCGGACTTGCTCGAGAGCATCGGCGCGCTGAAAATCGGTGAAGCCGACGAGCCGATGGCTTTTCACGAGGCCGACGCGACCACATCGCGCGATCTCGTGCGGCAGCTTTCGTTGCAGTCATATTCGGGCGGCTTCCGCATCTTCGTGCTGGGCGACGTCGATTTTGCCTCTCCCGCGGCCGCCAACGCGCTGCTAAAATTCTTCGAAGAGCCGCCGCCGCGCGTCGTGCTGCTGCTAACCACCGCGACGCCTGCGCGATTGCTGGCCACGATTCGCTCGCGATTAGTGGAAGTGCGTTTTCCATCGCTCCGGCAAGCCGAAGTCGTGGAGGTTCTTCGCGACAAAGGCTACGACCAAAAACAAGCACAGCTCGGAGCGGCTCTTTCGCAAGGCTCGGTTACGCGCGCGCTTTCAGCCCTTTCCGAGGATGAAGAGCAACTGCGCGATCAAGTAGCCCGCTGGTTTTTTGGCGTCGTAAAGGGCGAGACGCCCGAAGAGGTATGGGCATCGCGCGAGACGCTCGATGAAGGGCTCGAGATCGTCAAGACGCTCGTGCGCGATTGGATCGCGTTGCGATCTGAAAGCGGCACGCCCGGTACGGCGCTTGCGGTCGACTACGCGCCGAAGCTGAAAAAACTTCCGAAGATCAATGCGGCAACGGCCACGAATGCGCTCACGAAAATCGGCGAGGCGCAAAAACTCGCGCGCACCAACGTATCGCCGGCGCTGGTGAGCGAGCTGGTCCGGATGTCGCTATCCGGAACGGCCGCCTAGCTACCAATACGGCCTAAAAGCTAAATCGCTATACTGCCGCGCTACGACAAGCGCGATGTAACCGAGCGCAATCGCCCGCAGAAGTGCTGCCGCGATTTCGTTGCCGATATCGTTGAACGGCAGATGCTCAACGGCATAGAACGATAGGCCGATCCACACCGCCAAACTCACGAGCACGAGTATCGTTGTCGCCAGCGGATGACGCCGCGCGGCTTGTAGGGACGCGGAGAGTCCGGCGCTGCCGGGAGTCCCGCCGATTGCAGCCGCCGGAATCGAGTAGATGAACGCCCAGATCGCCAGTGCCCCCAGCGCCAGGGCAATGTACGCGCTGCCGCTCACGCCGCCGATCATATGCGCGATCCATACGAGGAAGAAAAACCCGATGACCGCCAGCAAGATGTTGCCGGCTTTTCGGCGCGAGTCGTTCCACGCAGAAGTGAGGTTTCCGCGGCCATGCCGCCACGCGTCGTCGGCGAAGATTACAGAAACCCCGAACGCAAACCCGTACATGACGTTTATGAGCAAGTTTATAAGTCCGCCACCGGCGCCGCTCATCGCCGCAAAAAACCAGCCAGAGAAATAACTCAAGCCGATAGCGATAAGCGCAGCTACCAGCGGCGGAAAGAGCACGCCGAGGTTGCGTGCGTAGAGCGGCAGCGCGCGCAAATACATGGTAAGGTCCAGGCCGCGCATCACGCGCGGGCGCCTTGTAACGCCGATTGGCAAGCACAGGATGCTTTGATGTCGGTCTTGTCGATGATGCGGAAGATCGCATCCTTGACGCGCGCATTGTTGCGATTGAAAACTTCAATGACCTCGTGGTGCGATACCGGCGTCCCGCCCTCGACGCCTTCCAGCCCGACGTCGTAATCGGTGATCAATGAAATATTCACGTAGCACATCTCGAGCTCGCGCGCGAGGTAGCACTCCGGATACTGGGTCATGTTGATGACTTCCCAGCCGGCCGACGCGTACCACTTCGACTCAGAACGCGTTGAAAAGCGCGGGCCGCCGACCACGACGATCGTGCCGCGCTCATGCGTGTCGATCTTCAGCGACTTGAGCGCCTCGATGGCGATCGGCCGCAGCGTTGGGCAGTACGGGTCGGAAAAACTTACATGCGTGGTGATCGGACCGTCATAAAATGTGTCGATGCGGCCGCTGGTTCGATCGACGACCTGGTCGGCCACGACCATCGAGCCCGGCTTGACCGCGGCCTTCAGCGAACCGCATGCGGTCGGGCCGATGATCCGTTTTACGCCGAGCGCTTTCATGGCCCACATGTTGGCGCGATAGTTGATCATGTGCGGCGGAATGCGATGGGCTTTGCCGTGGCGCGGCAAAAACGCCACGCGTTTGCCGGCGATTTCGCCCAGGGCAAAGGCGTCGCTCGGCGAGCCGTATGGGGTTTCCACCTCGACCTCGCGCGCGTTTTCGATAAGCGAATAGAAACCCGACCCGCCAAATACGCCGATGTCGGCGCGTTCCTTTGTCTGCATGGCGGGCGCAGTTCTGGGAAAACGTTCGGGCCCCTCGAAGGAGTCCTCGTGAGGATGACGTTGCGCGCCGGTGCCGTGCTGATGTGTGCGCTCGCACTCGCAAGCTGCAGCCGAGCGGGCTCGAAAGCAATCAGCGTGCCGCACGTCTTGCGTTTCGCCGACGTCTCGGATCCGGATCGCCTCAATCCCTATATGTCGACGATGGATCTCGTCTACGACTTGTCGTCGATGATCTATTCGTACCTCGTCATCTCCGACGACAAAGGAAACTTGATCGGCGATCTGGCGACCGGCGTTCCGACGCTCGGTAACGGGGGCATCTCCCGCGACGGTAAGACCTATATCTATCAGTTGCGCCGGGCAGTGCGTTGGCACGATGGCGCGCCATTCACGTCGGCCGACGTTAAGTTCTCATGGCAAGCGGTGGTCAGTCAGGCTAATAACACGCTTCATCGCGAAGGTTACGATCAGGTTTCTTCGATCGACACGCCAGATCGTTACAGCGTGGTCGTGCATTTGAAACGGCGCTACCCGCCCTTTGCCACGCGTTTCTTTACCCCACTGCAGGAGGGCGGCAAGGGAATATTGCCGGCGCATTTGCTAGCGCACTATCGCTCGATCAACACGGTGCCGTTCAATGCCGCGCCGGTTGGAACCGGTCCGTTCAAATTCGTGCGCTGGGAGCGCGGCCGCGAAATCGTGCTAGACCGCAACGATTCGTACTTTAAGGGCAGGCCGAAACTTGACCGCATCTATTTTTTGGTCATTCCTAACGACCAGACGATGCTCAATGAATTGCGTTTGCACCACATCGACTTGATAACTTCGCCGACGGTATCGCTACGTAACAGTTATCTGCAAATCCCGGATGTCGTTACCGAACTGGCGCCTTGGAACGCCCAATCCTACTTCATCATCAACAACAGCCGGCCGGGCTTGGACGATGTGCGCGTGCGCCGCGCCATCACGATGGCGATCGATTACGACGCGATCATCCAGAAGGTTACGCATGGAATCGGCGAGCGCGCGTACGACGTCATCCCGCCCACCGCCATCGGCTACACCAAGAATCCGCCGTACCGGTACGATCCCGCACGCGCCCAAGCGTTGCTTGACAACGCCGGCTACCGGCGTGGTCCGGGCGGCATTCGGACTCGCGGTAACGTGCGATTAGACTATGTGCTGGCGATCATCTCGGGCTCGAGCAGCCAGCAGTTGGCGTCGGTGCAGTTGCAGCAGTATCTCAAGGCCATCGGTATCGGCTTGACGATCAAGCCTTATCCCTACAACGTCGTCTTTACGCCGACCGGGCCGATTTACGGCAACCGTTACGACTTCGCGATTTATTCAGTCACGCTGCCCTGGGATCCGGACAATCTGTTTTATCTCGGCTGCGATTTCTTTTATCCCCGCGGCGAGAACGTGTACCGCCACTGCGACCGTACGGTCGATCAGCTAGAGAAGCGGGGCCTGCTTACCGATGATCCCGCGCAGCGAGCGCGCATCTACGGCCAGGCTGAACCGCGCATCTGGGACACCGTGCCCTACATTCCGCTTTACGAACTACGCCGACAGAGCGTCCATTCAGCGGCGCTGCAGAATTTCAAAGTCAATCCAGGCAGCACGCCTTGGTACAACATATGGGAGTGGGACATTTAAGGGCATAATATTCCTGTGTAAAATTGGATGGGTTCGCTTGTGGCGTGGCAGGCTATACGCAGTTTGGGCTGCAGGTGACGGCATACCAGTAGTTGAGGCCGAAGAACGCGAGCGCCAGGATGGCAATAGCCAAGAGTACGATGAGTAGAATCCGAACCGGCAATCGCCGTCGTCGAGTTACATAGAGTGCGCAGGCGCAGGCCGCGACTGCAACGGCCGAAACGAGGGTAAGGGAGTCTAGCGTCATTCTTTGGGCGCGAGGGTTAGCGGCTAGCGCCTGTAGTTCGAGTACAAACCGGCCTCAGTAATTGGTGACGCTTCCGCTTCCGCGTCGCCGGCGGTGGGGTGAATGTAGAAAGCGTTGGCACGGCGCTTGCGCCAGGAAACAAAGGCCGCAAATAGGATCACAATCCCGAACCCGATCCCGAGGAATCCGTAGAAAGTCATTTAGCGGTTAAAATCGCTCGGTTTTAGATCCTCAATAAACTTCTTGAAGTGCTCGGTGTCGGCTTCGTCGGTTTTTTGGCTGGAGATCGATTCTTCCAGCACGATTTTGTCGGAGACGTAAATCGGCGCGCTCATGCGCAGAGCGAGCGCGATGCCGTCGGAAGGGCGCGTGTCGACTTCTTGCAGTTCGCCGTTCTTGCGCACGACGAGTTTTGCAAAAAACGTGGACTCGCGAATGTCGTGAATGACGACTTGTTCCAGGCGCGCTTCGAGTGTCTCGAAGATCGTGCGGATCAGATCGTGCGTCAGCGGCCTCGGAACGGGTGCGCCTTCTAACGCGAGCGCAATCGCGGTAGCTTCGAATGGGCCGATGAGGATCGGAAGAAACCGCTGTCCGTCGACGTCTTTGAGTATGACGACCGGGTCGTGCGTGAGCAGATCGATCCCGAGTTTATCGACCTTCATCTGGCGCATAGTCACTTAATCCTACGCGCTCGGCTTGCAATCATGCCTAGGGAAGAGGCCGGCCTGCCAGGTCGCCGCTCCAGCCCAGCCGAACGGAGCGCGGTTCCATGGCGCTCTCTTGCGGTATCGTCGGCTTGCCTAACGTCGGCAAGTCCACAATCTTTAACGCGCTCACGCGTTCGGCGCAGGCGTTGGCGGCCAACTACCCATTTGCGACGATCGAACCCAACATCGGCGAGGTGCCGGTCCCGGACGAGCGGCTTGACGTGCTGGCGGAGCTGGAGCATTCCAGGCGCATCGTTCCCGCCACGGTGCGCTTCGTCGACATCGCCGGGCTAGTGCGCGGTGCGAGCTCCGGCCAGGGGCTGGGCAATGCGTTTTTGAGCCACATCCGCGAAACCGACGCGATCGCGATGGTCGTGCGCTGCTTTCGCGATGAAAACGTTGTGCACGTCGAGGGCGCGGCCGACCCGGCTCGCGACATTGAAATCGTCGGCATCGAGCTGGCGCTGGCGGATCTGGCGACCTTGCAGAAGCGCGTGGACAAGCTCGCGCGCGAGGCACGCACCAACCCGAAGGTGCGCCATAAGGCGGCTGCCGCGGAGAACCTGATCGTAGCGCTCGAAGCGGGCCGTCCCGCGCGTTCCTTTCCGGCCGGGTCAGCGGAAGCCGAAGTCGCCGCCGAATCGTTCCTGCTGACCGCCAGGCCGCTGCTCTACGTCGCCAACGTGGACGAGGAGCAACTCGTGCAGCCTGGCCCGCTTGTGGAGGCGGTGGAGGCGATTGCCAAGGCCGAGGGGAGCCGCGTTGTGGCGCTGTGCGGTAAGGTCGAAGCCGAGCTGGCCGGCCTGACGGCGGCCGAGGCTCAGGAGTTCCGCGGCGAGCTGGGCATCAAACGCAGCGGCCTGGACCGCCTGGCGGCCAGCGCCTACGATGCGCTCGGCCTGATGACGTTTCTGACCGCCGGGGAGATGGAGAGCCGCGCCTGGACCATCCACCGCGGAACCAAGGCGCCGCAAGCCGCCGGCAAGATTCACAGCGACATCGAGCGCGGCTTCATTCGTGCAGAAATCGTAGACTACGCCGACTATGTGCGCTATAAAACGATGGATGCGATGCGCGCCGCGGGCAAGGTGCGCAGTGAGGGTAAGGATTATGTGATGCAAGAAGGCGACGTAGTGGACTTCCGGTTTAACGTATGAACCCCCCGACTGTGGCCACAACCGCGCGCGACGTTTCGGTGTTCGGCGACGGCATCACGTATTTTAATGAAGCGGCCGCACTGCTGCAACTCGAAAGCTCGATGCGCGCGATTCTCACCCATCCTTCGCGCCAAATCATTTTTTCGATTCCGTTCCAGCGCGACTCGGGCGAATTCGAAGTCTACACCGGCTATCGCGTGCAGTACAATTTCGCGCGCGGGCCCGTCAAAGGCGGCATTCGCTATCATCCCGGCGTGACGCTCGACGAAGTGACCGCGCTGGCTTTTTGGATGACCTGGAAGTGCGCGGTCGTCGATCTGCCGTTTGGCGGAGCCAAGGGCGGCGTCACCTGCGATCCCTCAAAACTTTCGGATAACGAACTCGAACGGATCACGCGCCGGTACGCGGCCGAATTGGTTGAGGTTGTCGGGCCCGACAAAGATGTGCCCGCACCCGACGTCGGCACGAACTCGCGGACGATGGCGTGGTTCATGGATACGTACTCGATGCACATGCGCCAAACGGTTCCCGGCGTTGTAACGGGCAAGCCGCTTGCGATCGGCGGATCGAAAGGCCGCGTTGAGGCCACTGGCCGCGGCGTGACGATCGTGGCGATGGACGAGATGGACAACATGAAGATGAAACCGTCGCAAGCCAAAGTCATTATCCAAGGCTTCGGCAACGTCGGCATGTGGGCTGCGCGCTTGTTTGCGCAGCGCGGGTGCAAGATCGTCGGCATCTCGGATGTTACCGGCGCCTATTACAATAACAAAGGCATCGATCTTGACAAGGCGATCGAGCTGGCGGAGCAAGATCACAATCTGGCAGCGTTCCGCGGCGGTGACAAAATTAGCAACGCCGAGTTGCTGGTGAGCCAGTGCGATGTGCTCGTGCCGGCCGCTCTCGAAAGGGTGCTGACTTCGGAAAATGCGCCGCACATAAAGGCGAAGCTTGTGGTCGAAGGCGCGAACGGACCGACGACGCCGGACGCTGATCATATTTTGAACGAGCGCGGCATCACGGTCATCCCCGACATTATGGCCAACGCGGGCGGTGTGACGGTCTCATACTTCGAGTGGGTTCAAGACAAAATGGGCTACTTCTGGAAGCTAAACGAAGTGAACGAACGGCTCGAAGATACGCTCATCACGAACTTCCACGAACTACGGGGAATGAGCAAGCGCCATAAAATTCCGTACCGGACGGCAGCCTACATGGTTGCGATCGATCGCGTGGTGCAGTCGCTAAAACTCCGCGGAGTCTACGCTTAATCGGCGATGTTAAATCGGCCAATCAGATCATCTAGCGCTATGCCACGTGAGTTTATCTCGCCGTCTTCCCCTACTCCCGAAGAGGCGAGTTCGTCACCAATGCAATCTAGAATACGTTCACGAGTGTGATCATCGATTGAGACATTAATCCTGGATATCCGGATCAGATTGGCCAGCAATTCAGGCTTGGCTTGCAAAATGGCGCGCAAGACGTCAAATTCCTCAACACTTAGCCGAATGGTGGTCACGCTAGGCATGGCACAGGCTTCGTGCTAATCGCGTGGTTAGGTTGGGAGGCCGGCGGATTGCCACGCAGCGTAGCCACCCTCAAGTGCTTCCGCGTTGTAGCCTTTTTCGCGAAGTGTTTGCGCGACGCGTGAACATGAATTGCCGCTACCGCAATACAGCACGACGTGTTCGCCCTTTGAAAATGGCAGCTCAGACGCGTTTTCCAGCGCCTCGCCGTCGGCGCGCATCGAACCCGGAATTTGTTGCTCGCCCGGCTTCTTGCGGATGTCGACGAGCTTCAGTGACCCCGGTTGCGCTTTCTTGACGTCGTCGACGCTAGCCATCGGCTAGGGCAGCGGATACGGCCAGGCCGGATTGATCGCCTTGATGACATATGGATTGTACGTATCGGTTTGCGCGATCGCACCGATTTGTGCATTTGATAGCGGAGGAATGGTCAGGCTGTATTTCGTGTCGAGCGCGCCGATGAAGACATTGGTGATTGCGGCATATGCCGTGTTCGATGGGTGCACGCCGTCATAGCTGACAAGGCCGCCGCCGAATTGCAGCGTCAGCGTGACGCCGGGTGCGAGCGTCAACCCGGAAGCCGCCAAGGCTCTGAAGTTGAGCGTGATGGGCGCGAGTGCTGCTCCCGTCGCGGTTGTGGTTGCGTCAATTGCCTGATTGTAACCGGCATTGAGCGCGATGACGGTCGCCGAAAATGTCGAGTCCAGATAGATCGGCCCGTCGCCGCTGCCAGCTCCGCTCGGATCTAGATTTGGCGTGACGGTCGGCGTTGACGAGCCGAGCTCAGCCAAGACTCCGAAGAAGCCCGACTCCGTCAGGAAACCAGTCGCGCCGGTATACTTGCCGATGATGTAGGCTTGCACCGCGCCGGCGAATAGCGCAGGTACGCCGAGTTTCTGCAGGTCCGCCGATATTTTCGCTGCCGGAAAGAATTGCGGAACCGGTATTTCGCCCGTTGCGGGATTGCCGAGAATGTCGGGCAGATCGCCGACGACCACCTGCGATCCATTCGCCTGCAGCGTCGTGATGATCTGCGTGAGGTCGGTGGCCAGCTGCGCCGGCGAATCGCTCGCGGGCGATTGGCCATGCGAGAAGATGAACTTCAGAAGATCGTTCGCGCCGAGCCAAACCGTCGTCACTTTGGGTTTGAGCGAAACGGCTGCGTTGAGCATCGTCGGATTCGTTAACGTCGCGCCGAACTGGCCGAGCACCGGATAGTAGAGCTTGCTTTCATCTTGAATGAGCGATTGCAAGCCGCCCGAGCTCGCGTCGCCCGGAAGCGTGACATACGAAGGACAGCTCGTGCCCACCGGTCCCGGCGGTGCGCCGGTCTCCGGCGCATTCATTGCGATCGCCTCGTGCATCGTTGCTCCCGGAATTGCGAGGTCGGCGATTGGCGCAGCCGGGGTTAAGCGCGTGAACTGCCAGGTCGTCGGCGAGTATGCCTGCGCATTAAAAGCATCGCATCCGAGATGCGTCGCCGCAAAGCCCGCGTTCAGAGTCGAAACGACGAGCTGTCCGCCTAGGCCCGGTTTGACGATGAGCGGCAGCGCGCCCATCGTGGCGGCATTCTTTCCGGTGTATTGCTGATAGAGCAGCGCCCAGAAACCGTTTTCCTGAGTCGGCGGCACGGCCGCGCCCGGCAGCGCGGAGATTCCCGGCGCGGTTGCAGTCGCATCACCCATTTGACCCGAGGATTGCTCGCCGAACGTCAAGCTATCGCCGACGCCGACCAGATTCTGCTGCGTCAGGCCGCCGCCCGCCGGCAGCACCGGCGTGCTAGGCGTGGTTCCGTTGCTAACGGCCCCGTTGCAAGCCGCCAGAGCGATGAGTGTGAGCGCCGCCGCAGCGCGTTGCATTGTTGTGAACATGATGCTCATCCCCGTTAGAACTGAATGACGCTGGGCGAACCGATGCCTATTTGTATCTGAAGCTGCGTGGCCTTCAGGCCGCCTACCGTCGGAACCGTATTTTGCGAACACGGCAGCTGCAGACAGTTGAGTTGCTTGATCCCATACGGCGCGTAGTTGGTCGGACCGCCGCTATTAAGAACCAACTGCACGAATGCCATTGGTCCCAAGCGTTGCGCGATCCCGGCAAAGTAAGCGACCACATGCTGCGCGTACGGATCGGCCGGCAAATAATCGCGCGAGCTCTGCGGCTCGAGGAAAATCTTTGTACTCGGCGTCGGGTTGTACTCGAGATACAGAATCTGGTAGAGCTGCGCGTGATTTACCTGGTTCATGCCGGCGGTGTGCACCAGCCACGACGGGGCAACCGTAAAGGTGCCGAACATCTTCGGCGTCTTCAAGAACGGAATCGTTACCGCCAGCGAGTAGACTTGCGTGGTACGCGTGCTGATGCCGAAGTGCGGAACGCCGCTGAAATCTACGAACGGCACCACGTCGCCGTTGCCGCCCGACGCATTGACTTGCGACCAGCGTGAAACATACGTCGGCGTGACGACGATCGGAATCGACTGTCCGCGGAATCTTCCGACGTTGATCAGGTTCTCCCACAAACCGAGGAAGAATTTATCCTTGGTCGTTACATCAACAGGGGCGCTAATACCGGTGCACGTGCTGGACGTCGTGCCGCTGAGATCGACACAGCTCGGATTAACGCCGGGCGTCGGCGGAAAACCGTTTGGCAGAAAGAACGGAACTTGTCCGCTATTGAAGCCGACCGGATAGTGTTGCAGCTCGTAGTAGTTGGCGACGACCGCCATCTTCGGGCTGAAGCCCCAGCCGGCAACGAGGTCGGTGCCGCCCTGCATCCATTTGCTTCCAAAGCTGCCGACGTTGCCGTACGGGCGCGCCATCGAGAAATCGATCGTGTAGTTGAAGCCGGTCGGCAGCCCGATTTGCGCCTTGCCCCCAACCGGAACCTGACCCACCGGCGGGACTTGCGCGATGGTGCCGTTGGGCATTGTTGCGCTCTTTTTGGCGGTCTGAGCGTTCATCGCGTTTTTGATGGCGGTATTCGCGCCGCGAACGACCGTGCCAAACGGTCCCGTGACGTCGGCGAGCGCGGGCGCCGCGACCAGCGCGGTGGTAAACGCAAAGACGGCAGAGGCGCGTAAAAAAGAGCGAAGCATCAAATCGATCTCCAACAGCGTGGATGCGCAGACTTAGGCGGGAACCGGGGGTTCGCCTTCAGGCCTACGGCGCATTTCCCACGATTTAACGATCACGTAAAGAACCGGCGTAATCGCCAGGTTAAGGATTGTGGAAACGACCATGCCGCCGAATACCGCCGTGCCCAGCGAATGACGGGCCGCGCTGCCTGCTCCTCCTGCAAAGACGAGCGGCGTAACGGCGATGATGAACGCGATCGACGTCATGAGAATAGGACGCAGCCGCGTTTGGGCGGCGCGGGATGCGGCCGTGATGACGTCTGCCCCTTGTGCCACCTGTTGATTTGCGAACTCGACGATCAGAATTGCGCTCTTGCTCGCCAGCCCGATCAACATGACGAAGCCGACTTGCGCGTAGGCGTCGGTTGCGATGCTGCGGACGTCTAAGAAAACGAGCGCGCCCAAAATCGCTACCGGCACCGCGAGCAGGACGATGAACGGATCGATGAAGCTCTCGTATTGCGCGGCCAGCACCAGGAACACGAACACGATGCCGACGCCGAAGATCAGCGCCGATAGCACGCCGCCCTCGATCTCTTCGCGCGAGATGCCCGACCATTCGTAGCTGACGCCCGGCGGATCGATCTGCGCGGCGAGTTTCTCCATCGCGGCGATAGCTTGTCCGGAGCCTTTGCCCGCGGCGGCCGAACCGTTGATCTCGATCGAACGGTAGAGGTTGTAGTGGTTGATGATCGGCGCCGAGAGTCCGAGTTTGGCTTGAGCGATGCCGCTCAGCGGAACCATTCCGCCGTCTTTCGAGCGCACATAGAGATACTGCAGCGATTGCATGGTGGTGCGGAACGGTTCTTGCGCTTGCACCATCACGCGGTACGAACGGTTGAGATAGTCGAAGTCGTTGACGTAGAACGATCCGAGATCGGTCTGCATCGTGTTGAAGACGTCGGTCAGCGATACGCCGATTGACTTCGCCTTCTCGCGGTCGACGTGGATCTGCATCTGCGGCGAGTTGATGCGAAAGGTTGTGAAGACGTTGAGCAGATCGGGGTTTCGGTTTCCGAGTCCCATGTAGCCAAAGGCCGTGCCCATCAATGCTGGCAGTCCAACGTTCCCGCGATCTTCCAATTCGTATTGAAAGCCGCCGAAGTTCCCGACGCCTTGAATCGCGGGAAGATTGAACGCGAAGACCTGCGCGTCGGCGATGCCGAAGAATTGCATTTGAATGCGCTGCAGCAGCGCGTCGAGCGAATGCGCCGATCCGCCGCGCTGCGACCACGGCGCCAGCCGCGCGAACATGATGCCGCGGTTGGGACCGCTGCCGGTGAAGCTAAAACCGGAGACGTCGAAGACGTGCACGATCTCGGGCTGTTTGCTGAGGATCGCTTCGACGCGGCGCGCCACGTCGAGTTCGTGCGCGAGCGACGATCCTTCGGGCGCCTGAATCGTCACCACGAAAAAGCCCTGATCTTCGTCGGGAATAAACGCGGTCGGCGCCGTGCGGAAGAGAATGAACGTTGAAAGCAGCGCGCCGAGGAAAAGCGTCGCGACGATGTAGCGCGCGCGGAACAGTTTCGGGAGCGTGTCGCGGTACCAGCCGCGGAACGCGTTTAAACCGCGATTGAAGATCACGAAGAGCGGAAAGTGCGAGTGATAGTCGGTGCGCAGCATGCGTGCCGACATCACGGGTGTGAGCGTCAACGAGGCAAAGAGCGAGATTGAGATCGATGCGGCGATCGTCAGCGCGAATTGCCGGTAGAGCTGCCCGGTCGTTCCCGGGAAGAACGCGACCGGAACGAAGACGGCTAAGAGCACCAGCGACGATGCGACGACCGCGCCCTGCACCTCGCGCATGGCCGCCGCGGCGGCTTCGCTGCCGCTCATCCCCTTTTCTTGAACGAAGCGCGCGATGTTTTCGATCACGACGATCGCGTCGTCCACGACGAGCCCTGTGGCGAGCGTCAAACCGAAGAGCGTAATGGTGTTGATCGTAAAGCCGAAGAGCTTCATCACGAAGAACGTGCCGATCAGTGAGATCGGAAGGGTGACCGCCGGAATAACCGTGGAGCGCGGATCCTGTAAGAAAAGATAGATAACCGCGATGACCAGGAAGATCGAGAGCAGCAGCGTCAAGATGACTTCGCGGATCGACTCGTTGACGAACTCCGAACTGTCGAAGGCCATCTCCCAACTCACGCCTGGCGGAAACGTTTTCTGCAGTTGCGTCAGCTCGGCGCGCACGCCGCGCGAGACTTGCAGCGCGTTGGCGGTGGGCAGTTGCAGCACGCCCATGCCGACCACGTTTTTGTTTCCGTCGAATGCGATGACGCTCGAATAGTCTTCGGCGCCGATCTCCACGCGCGCCACGTCGCCCAGCCGCGTGAACCCGCCGCTCGGATCGGCGCGCAGAATGATGTTGCGGAACTGACTGGGGTTGCTCAGGCGGCCTTCGGCGTGCACGCTGATCGTGAAGGGCTGATTGCTCGGTTCGGGCGCACCGCCGATGCTGCCGGCGGCGACTTCGACGTTCTGCTCTTGCAGCGAAGAGAGTACATCGGAGATCGCGAGCCCGCGTGCTTGCAGCTGCTGCGGATCCACCCAAACGCGCATGGCGTAGCGGCGCTGACCGAAGATGATGACGTTGCTGACGCCGGCGACGCGTTTGAGCGAGTTGACGACGTTGAGCTCGGCGTAATTGCTCAAGAAGAGTTGGTTGTATTGTTTGTTGGTCGATCGGATCGCGATCGCCATCGCAAATGTGCCGGAATTCTTCGAAACCGTGACGCCCGTTTGCTTGACTTCGTTGGGTAGGCGCCCTAAAGCGGACTGCACGGCATTCTGCACGTCGCTGGCGGCGATGTCCAAATTCGTGCCCAGATTAAACGTAGCGGTGATCGCGCTCGTGCCGTTATCGGAGCTCGTCGAAGTGATGTAGCGCAGACCCTCGACGCCGTTGATGGCCTGTTCGAGCGGCGTCGTGACGGCGGACTCCACCGCCTGGGCGTTTGCGCCTGTGAAATTCGCATTGACCGAAACGACCGGCGGCGCGATCTGCGGATATTGCGCGATCGGCAAAGTCGGGATGACTATAAGCCCGGCGATCAGGACAACCAGCGAACAGACGGCCGCTAAGATGGGCCGCTTTAAGAAGAACGGAGTCATCCTTAGGCTTTAGGCAAAGGCCTGTTCGGCGTGATACGAACTGCGCGAGAGCGGGCTTGAAACCACTTGATGAAAGCCTTTCGACTTCGCGAGCGTGCCGAGTTGGGCGAACTTTTGCGGATGAATGAACGTATCGACCGCCAGGTGTTTCTTGGTCGGCTGCAGGTACTGGCCCATCGTGAAGATATCGACGCCGGCGGCGCGCGCATCGTCCATGGTCTGCTCGATTTCTTCGTCCGATTCCCCGAGGCCGAGCATGATCGACGTCTTGAGGTAGCGTTCCGGCGCCCGCGCTTTCGCGTGCTCTAGAATGCGCAGTGATTGATCGTACTTGGCGCGTTTGTCGCGCACGCGCGGCGTCAGGCGGCGAACCGTCTCGAGATTATGCGCGAACACGTCGGGTTTGGCGTCGAGCACGATGTCGAGCGCGTTCAGATCGCCGCGATAGTCTCCGCTCAGGATTTCAACGCGCGCTCCCGGCACGCGTTCGTGTATCTCGCGCACGGTATTTGCGAAAATCAAGGCGCCGCCGTCGGCCAAGTCGTCGCGGTCAACTGCCGTAACCACCAAATACTTCCAGCCGAGATCCCGCACCGCTTCGGCCACGCGCACTGGCTCGAGCCAGTCGACTTCGCCCTTCGGGTTTCCGGTCTTTACGTTGCAGAAGCGGCAGCCGCGCGTGCACGTGTCGCCGAGAATCATAATCGTCGCAGTGCCGGCGCCCCAACACTCCGCAAGATTCGGACACATGCCTTCTTCGCATACCGTGTTCAAGCGCAGCGCGTTGACTTCGCTCTTCACGCGTTCATAGTCGTCGCCATGCGGCAGGCGCACTTTGAGCCATTCCGGCTTCGGAATGCGCTTTGCCGTGTCGGATTGTCGAAGGGCGGTTGTTAAGTCGATGTCGATCATGCGACGACCCGAGATGGAGCGGCCGTATTTAGTTTGTCATCCTGAGCTTGTCGAAGGACGGCCGAGCGGCGCGCCGTAGGCGCCGCTGTCGAGGCCCGCACGAGATCAAACTCTTTTGTAAACGCTTCCAGCAACGCATCGCGCGCTTCATCGATCGAAATCGCGCGACCCGTTTCGCGAGAAAGGCTCGTAAGGCCGCGATCGGTTAACCCACACGGATTGATAAGGGAATCGTACGACAAGTCGTTTGAAACGTTGAGCGCGATGCCGTGCATCGAGGTCATCTTTCGCACAGCTAACCCGATCGCGCACAATTGATTAGCACCAACCCATACGCCGGCGTGTTCTGCACAGCGCTCTCCGGCGACGCCGAAGCGCGCGCAAGCGTCGATAACCGCGCTCTCAAGAGCTCGCACCAACGGCACGACTTCACGAAAGCGCTCTAATCGCCGGATCGGATATACGACAAGCTGTCCCGGGCCATGGTAGGTGACGTCGCCGCCGCGCTCGATCTCGACGAGATCGACACCGCGTTGCGCGAGCGCCTCACGTGAAAGCAGAACATTGGCGTTCTTCGCATTACGGCCGAGCGTAATGACCGGCGGATGCTCCACGAAAATCCACGTTTCGGGGTCCTGGCCGCTGCCGACCCGTTCGTGCAACTCGTGCTGCAGCTGCCATACCTCACGGTAAGGCCTCAGCCCGAGATCGAGGATTCTAGCCGTCATTCAGCCCCCAAGAACCCGGCTGAAATAGCGTTTGTTGCGCTCTCATTATTTTGCCGCCGGAACGGGCTGACTCTTCGGTTTGTGGTTGACGATGTGGATCGCTTTGCCGTGGGCGGCTTCGGCGGCTTCCATGATGCCTTCGGTCAGCGTCGGATGCGGGTGGATGGAGAGGCCGATGTCTTCGAGCGTGGCGCCCATTTCGAGCGCGATCACGCCCTCGCCGATCAGTGATTCTGCTTGCGGCGCGCAGATATGCATGCCGAGCAGCATGTCGCTCTTGGCGTCGCCCACGAGTTTGATCAGTCCGTCGGTATCGTTCATGGTGCGCGCGCGGCCGCTAGCTTTTTGCGGAAACTTTCCGATACGCACTTCGTAGCCGTGCGATTTAGCCTCTTCCTCTGAAAGGCCGACCGTCGCAACTTCCGGATCCGTGTAGACGCAATTCGGAATCGCAATCGGATCGAAGGCCGCCGAACGATCGCCGGCGATGACTTCGGCTGCGATCACGCCTTCTTTCATGGCTTTGTGCGCGAGCAACGGCATGCCGCTGATATCGCCGATGGCGAAGATGTTCTTGACTTTCGTGCGCCGCTGCGGATCGACGTCGATAAAACCTCGATCGTTGGTTTGCAACCCCGCGGCTTGCAGATTCAAATTATCGGTGACGGGCCGGCGGCCGACGGCAACCAGCGCGCACTCAAACTCGCGCGTTTCATCTTTGCCGTTGGTGCCCTCGCCGTTGAAGGTCGCCTTGACGGTCTTTCCATCTTTTTTCACGGCGCCGACTTTGGTGTTCACCATGATCTCGACGCCCTGTTTTTTCAGAACGCGGCCGAGTTCTTTGCTGATGTCAAGATCGGTGCCGGTGAGGATTTGCGGCATCATTTCGATGACGAGCACTTTTGCGCCCATACGCGCGTAGACCGTGGCGAACTCCAAACCGATCACGCCGCCGCCGATGATCAAGATAGTCTTCGGGGTGTTCTTGAGTTGCACGGCGTCGTCGGAGTTGATGATCGATTCACCGTCGCGCGGCCACGCTTTCACGTCGACCGGGGCCGACCCGGTTGCGATCACGGCGAACTGCGCTTTGATCGTGTCCGCGCCGCCTTCTTTCTGCTTGACCGTTATTTCGGTCGCGCTCTTAAAAGAAGCTTCGCCGTATATGAACTGCACGTTGTTGAACTTGAACAGCTGTTTGACGCCACCGACGTTGGCGTTGACGACCTCGTCTTTGAATTTGACAACGCCGCCGCGGTCGATCTCCGCTTTCGGCACTTTCAATCCGAGTGCGCCGGCGTCATCGATCTGTCTTACGATTTCGCCTACATGGAGGAGTGCTTTGGTCGGAATGCAGCCCCAATTCAAGCAAACGCCGCCCACCTCGTCGCGGTCCACGCAAATCACTGTTTTTCCGAGTTGCCCTAACCGGATCGCGGCGTGGTAACCGCCCGGGCCCGCGCCGATCACAACGGCGTCGACTTGATGTTCAGCCATAAATTTGGCTTCGACGGCCTCTCTGCCGCCTCCGCCGAAGCTGAATGATAACTCTTGTGGTTACAACTGGTGCATCAGCCATTGAGTAAGGAGCGAAGGCATGACCGTTATTTCCGTAATCATCGGAAGCACTCGAGAGGGCCGATTTTCCGAAAAGCCGGCCGCATGGATTCTCCAACACCTCAAGAAGCGCACCGACATCGACGCGCGGCTGCTCGACCTTCGCGACTTTCCGATGCCGTTCTTTGACCAGCAGGCGACTCCGGCCACGCCGGGTCGAGCTCCCTATGAAAATGACGTCGTGAAGAAATGGACCGCCGCGATCGGGCAGTCCGACGGCTTCGTCGTCGTCACTCCTGAATACAATTACGGACCCGCGGCGGTGCTCAAGAACGCGCTGGACTGGGTGTATCCAGAGTGGAATCGCAAAGCGGTCGGCTTCGTGAGTTATGGCTCCGCACTCGGCGCGCGCAGCGTCCAGCAGCTGCGCTTAACGGCGATCGAGCTTCAGCTGGCTCCGATTCGTACAACGGTTCACATCCCTGTCGGCGCCCTATGGGCGCACTACAAAGGCGGCGATGTCGACGCTGAGCTGGCCGAGCTGGAGGATCGTGCCGGCGCGCTGATCGACGATCTGCTATGGTGGACCGAAGCTTTAAAGGCGGCTCGCGCGGCGTGAGCCCAATCCAAAAGCGGCTGCTCGCGTGGTATGCACGAAACGGCCGCGCGCAATTGCCGTGGCGAAAAACGCGCAACCCGTACCGCATTCTGGTCAGCGAGTTCATGCTGCAGCAAACGCAAGTTGAGCGGGTGCTGGCGAAGTATCGCGCCTTCACTAAAAGATACCCAACGTTCGAAACGCTGGCGTCCGCTTCGGTGGCCGACGTAATTCGCGAATGGCAAGGACTGGGCTACAACTCCCGTGCGCTGCGATTGAAACGTATCGCTGAAACGGTTGTGAAACAGTTCGGCGGCGCGCTTCCACGCGATCTCGAGTCGCTGCGCTCGCTGAAAGGCATCGGTCCATACACCGCCGCCGCATTGCGCGCCTTCGCATTCGACTGCGATGACGCCGCCGTCGATACAAACGTGCGCCGCGTCGTACAGCGCCTATCGCTCGGCGCCAAACAGCCGCAGGCATTGGTGCCGCGCGGGCGCGGGCACGATTGGAATTCGGCGGTGATGGATCTCGGCGCGACGATCTGCACGGCGCGAGCGCCGAAGTGCAGCATCTGCCCGCTGCGAAAGCTGTGTGCCGCGGCGCCGATCGATCCGGCTTCTCTCGAACGTGCGCGCGCCAAGGGCGCGGCCATTCCATTTGAACGCACGACGCGGTTTGCGCGCGGCCGGGTCATCGACCGCTTGCGCCGGCTGCCGGCGGGCCAAGGCGTCTCGCTGCTCGTTCTGCACCGCGAGTTGGCGATGCCGGGCCGCACGCCGGATGACCTCAAAGCCATCGTCGAGTCGCTCGCGCGCGACGGACTGGTGAGAGTGCACCGGCGGCAGGTCGCGCTGGTGGAGTAGCTGTAACTTGGCCTCGATGCGTTTAGCAATAATCGCCGCGGCATCGATCGCGGCACTGTTTCCTGCGGCTACCTCTGCGCGCACGATTGACTTCGTGGATATTCGCCGGCTCACTTCGCTGAGCAGTCCGCAAATTTCACCGGACGGCAAACGGATCGTGTTCTTGCGCGGACATCCGGATTTCGTGAAGGACCGCTCGCAAAACGATTTGATGCTGATCGATATTAAGACGAAGCAAATTCGCCAGCTGACTTTCGATCGCCGCGGGTTGACCTCGCCGAGCTGGTCGCCGGATGGATCGCGGATTGCGTTTTTGATGTCGACGACCGTTGAGGGTGTCTCCGGCCCGCAAGAAGAGGTCTTCGTTCTTCCGATGAACGGCGGCGATCCGCGCCCGGTCACAAAAGCTGCGCGGGGCATCGACGGATTCGCATGGAGCCCTAACGGCACGCAGTTCGCATACATCACGCAAGATCCCAATCCGTTCAAGAAACAGGTCGACGCGCATCTCGATGCATTCGAAATCGGCGCAAACGATTATCTGCATACGGAAGCGGCGATTCCGTCGCACCTATGGGTGATCTCGTCGAGCGGCGGCACTGCGAAACGCCTGACCAGCGGTCCGTGGAGTTTGGGCACCGTCGATCCGGGCGCTACCTCAGAGCTGACGTGGTCGCCCGATGGAAAGCAGATCGCGTTCGTGCATTTTCCGACGCCGCTAATCGGTAATTCGCTCGGCGCCGTTATCGACGTGATCGACGTGCGCACCGGAAAGCGTGCGCCGCTGACCGGCAACACCGGGCTCGAAGGCGGACCGGATTTCGCGCCGGCCGGAAACGCAATCGCCTATTCGCGCAACACGAACGGCGATGACACCAACGGTAACGCGATCTGCGTCACGCATCCCGGCGGCGGACCCGGCAAAGACGTTCGCGCGCAGATCGATCGCAATATCAACGGTACCACGTGGGATCCGAGCGGCAAAGCATTGTGGTTGTTCGGACCCGATGGACCGCGCACGGCAGCGTGGTATGTGTCGCTGAACGGCGCGACCAAGCGCGTGAATCTCGGAAACGTAGCGCTTTCACAAACGGGCCAGACCGCGCGCAAAACGGGAGCGCTAGCATTTGTTGGAACGACGACCGGTCACCCCGGCGAGCTGTATTATCTTGCATCGCCCGCATCCCAACCGGTGCGGCTGACCAACTTCAACGGATTCATAACCAAACTGCAGCTCGGGCGCGTGGCCGAGGTCAATTGGACGAACGACGGTTTTTCCGAAGACGGCGTGCTCACGCTGCCGCCGTCCTTCGACAAACTCAGGATGACAGGGCACAAGTTTCCTTTAGTACTCGTGATTCACGGCGGTCCGCAATCGGCATCCACGCAAGCCTGGAATAGTCAGAACCAGCTCTTCGCGGCGCACGGCTATCTGGTGTTCAATCCGAATTATCGCGGTAGCACGAACCTGGGCGATCGGTACCAGCATGCCATTTCGCGCGACGCGGGCGCAGGGCCGGGCCGCGACGTGATGGCCGGCATTGCGGCGGTCGAGCGTTCTTATAAGGTAGATAAGACCCGCATCGCCGTTTCCGGCTGGTCGTACGGCGGTTACATGACTTCGTGGATGACCGGTCACTACAACATTTGGAAGACGGCCGTCGCCGGCGCGGCGCTCAACGATTGGTTCGACGATTACAACGTCGCGTTCTATGTGTACACCGACGTTCCGTGGTTCGGCGGTTCACCGTGGAATCCGAAGTATTCGGCGATGTGGCGCGACCAGTCGCCGATCACCTACGCGCGAGCGATTCGCACGCCCACGCTGATCCTCGGCGACATCGGCGACAACAACGTGACGATCACCAATTCGTTCAAGATGTATCACGCGCTCAAAGACAACGGCGTGCCGGTACAGTTCGTGGCTTATCCGGTGCACGGGCATTTCCCGAGCGACCCGGTTCGTTCGGAAGACGTTACGCGGCGCTGGCTGGCCTGGATCGACCGGTACTTGAGGTAATGATGAAACTGTTCGGTTTTGTTTTGGCACTCGTTGTCGCAACCGCGGCCGCCGCGTCGGCGCGCACGATGATTTTGGACGACGTCAAAGCGCTATCTGGTATTTCGGAGGCGACGATCTCGCCCGACGGCAGCACGATTGCTTTCATTCTATCCAAGCCCGACTATAAGGCGGATCGCAGCACGCGCACGCTGATGCTCTACGATCTGCGCGACTCCAGTACGCGCCCGCTGACGTCGGCGCGCCGAGGCGTCACTTCGCCGGCATGGTCGCCGGATGGACGGCGCTTGGCGTTTTTGTCGGTTACCGGTGAAGGCGACAAAGCTGCCGAGCAGATTTTTCTGTTGGATATGCGCGGCGGCGACGCGATGCAGCTCACGCATGCCGCGCTGGGCGTCGAACAATTTACGTGGCGTCCCGACGGCAACGCGATCGCTTATGTGGCGCCCGATGAAGCGCCGAATAAAAGAGACATCGAGCATCATCTCGATGCGTTCGTCGTCGGCGACCAGGCCTATCAAGAAAAGGCTGCGCCGACTCCCAATCATATTTGGCTGATCAATTCCGACGGCACCGGCGACAAACGTCTGACTGAAGGCACCTGGAGTTTGCCGACTGCCACGCCGCCCGGTTCGCCGGCCTCGCCGCTCTCATGGTCGCCCGATGGGAAATCGATCATCTTCACGCGCATGCCGAACGCGTATGACTCTGATGGTTTCTTGGCGACGGTGGATGTGCTCGACGTGCAAACCGGCGCGATTCGCGCGCTAACCTCGCACGGCAAGTACGAAGGGTACGGCGATTTCTCACCCGACGGAACGAAGATCGCTTACTGGTATCCGTTTCAAGGCGACGGAGCTGCGCAAAACGACATTTATGTGACGGCGGCGGCCGGCGGCAACGGCACGGACCTTACCGCCGATGACATCGACACCAACGTGGTCCGCGCGATCTGGATGCCCGATTCGAAATCGTTATTGATTGCCGGACACAAAGGAACCGATGCGGCGCTCTGGCTGAAGCCGCTCGACGGCATGGCGCAACGGTTGCAGCTCGGCCCGGTTCAGCCAGTGCAACCGTTCTGGCTCGACGCAAGCGTCAGCACAACCGGTGCGATTGCGTTTACGGCCAGCCAAGCCAATCATCCGGGCGAGCTCTATTACATGAGTTCCGCGAGTGCTGTGCCCAAACGTTTGACTTCTTACAACGATGCGGTCGCGCAACTTGACCTGGGCAGAGTCCAGCCGGTCACGTGGATGTCCGAAGGCTTCTCCGAGGACGGTACGCTGACGTATCCGCCGGGCTACGACGCGAGCAAAGCCTATCCGCTCGTGCTGGTCATTCACGGCGGTCCGAACTCCGCTTCGATCCTTTCCTTCAGTACGCTCAATCAGCTGTTGGCCGCGCGCGGTTTCCTGGTTTTCAATCCGAACTATCGCGGCAGCGACAATCACGGCGAGAAATACTGGCACGCGATCTTTAACGACGCCGGCGCCGGACCGGGCCGCGATGTGATGGCCGGCATTGCGACCGTCGAGCAGACTGCGCACGTGGACACTTCGCGCATCGGCGTTTCGGGGTGGTCGTACGGCGGCTACATGACGTCATGGCTCGAAGGTCATTACAGTATTTGGAAAGCTGCCGTGGCCGGCGCAGCTGTCAACAACTGGGTCGACGAGTATGCGCTTTCCGATAATAATGTCAGTGTCGGCATTTCACAGCTCTCGGGTTCACCATACGTCGGGAACAACATGGAGCTCTACCGCGCCCAATCGCCGATCACCTACGCTTGGAACATCAATACGCCCACGCTGATTTTGAGCGACACCGGCGACGTACGCGTACCGATCACGCAATCCTATGAGATGTTCCGCGCGCTAACGGACCACGGCGTACCGGTTCGTTTCTTTGCTTATCCGGTTGCGGGGCATTCGCCGGGCGATCCGGTGCGCGCGCTCGACGTCAATCGGCGTTGGATTGGCTGGCTAGTTCAGTACCTCAAACCCTAGGAGGCGGAGTGTTGTGGCACTTTCGGGTGTCATGGTGAACTTGTCGAACCACCGCCGAGCGAAGTCGAGGCCAGCCATCAAGGGGTTTCTAATTTCAACGCTCGTCGCAGATGACGAGAATGAAGCTTTACTGGGTTTATATGGTCCTGTGCGACGACGGAAGCTACTACATTGGGGTTACAAATGAGCCGGATCGTCGGGTCGGGCAGCACAATGATGGCACAGATCCTAATTCTTATACATTCACGCGGCGGCCCGTAAGACTGGTTTACGCGGCGGAGTTCCATGAAGTCGGCGATGCGATCCGCTGGGAGAAGCAGATCAAGAAGTGGTCGCGCAAGAAGAAAGCCGCGCTGGCGCGCGGCGATTTCGTTTAGTTGAAGCGGTTAGCTCGTTCTGCTTCGACTTCGCTCGGCGGTGGTTCGACAAGCTCACCATGACACCGGGGCGCCCGATGCCATCACGCAGAAGCGTGTTCGCCATCAGCCCCAGTGGCGCTCGCCATCACGCCAACAGCGTGTTGGCCATCATCCCCTGATCCTCGTGGACCAGTTTGTGGCAATGGAAAACATCTTTGCCGCGCCACTGTTTGTAGCGCACGCGCATCACGACTGTCCCGTTCGGTGGAACCCAAACGCTGTCGCAAATAATCGGCGGATTGTAATTGACCGTGCCGCTCGGACCGGTGACGGTATGCACTTCGAAGGAGTTGGTGTGCAGATGAAACGGGTGACCTTCGGGCATTTTATTGGTGATCGTCCACTGTTCGGCGCTGCCGACCGGTAAAACGAATTCCGGCGGAACGCTCGTCTCGTTGTAGACGTTGCCGTTGACGGTTAGCGCCGTTCCAAAGAGAATCGACGTTGAGGGCACGCCGTTGAACACCACGGAGCGCTGACCGGCGATCTGACTGTCCGCGATGAGCGGATACTCGCGCGTGGGCGTGGGAAGCGACGTTGGGATGCTCATCGAGACCGGCGTACCGCCGACCACGAATTGCATCAGACCGAATGCCGGCCACGGGTGCGGGTCGGTCGTGTCGGCGACGCCCGATAGCAGGTAGGTGCCAGGGGCCGCAGGTGCGCGCAGCAGAAGCTCGATGCGCCCGCCCATCGTGAGCAGCAGCGGCGTCGTCGCGGTCGGCACGAGTTGCGGCGCCAGCACGTTCACGCCGTCGTAGCCGATGACGTAAACTTCAAAGCCGGGAAGCGAAAGCGGCAGATTCAGCGTGTTCGACCCGTTGAGGATGCGCAAGCGAACGACTTCGCCGGGCTGCATTTGCGTCTGCGGCGGCGCCGAAGCCGTTGCGACTCCGCAATTCGATGCCCCGCACACCGGCCCGGTGGTGAAATCGATCAGATTGACCAGCTGACCGTTTACCAACGCGAACAAGTAATCGGCGCGCGGTTTGTATCCGCCGCTCTTGGGCGGCCGATACGCCGCATACTCGAGGTCATAGATGCCCGGAGTGGCCGTACTCTTGTTGACGTTGATCGTTTGAAACGCCAGCTGGAGGTCGCGTGCGGCCGCAATCTCGGGGACGCGATCGATCGGGCCCTTCACGATGATCAGTCCGGCCATTCCGCCAGAGACTTCGACATCGGTCGATCCGTGATGGTGTGGGTGATACCAATACAAACCGCTGGGCTGATCCGTGGGCACGGTAAAATTGTAGGTGAACGTCGTGCCCGGCTGGATCGCGACCATCATCGCGGTCTGGTCGCTCGTTCCGACAGGATTGAAAATGTGCGGAACAACTTGAAGGCCGTGCACGTGCAGGTTTGCGGTGTTGAAGAGATGCGGATTGTTCATCGGGTCGATGCCTGGACCGGGGGTCGCCGCCGCTGGGTTTTGGGGGAACGCGTTGACGACGTTTACGACGAACTGCTGCCCCGGCGAGAGCTCTATCGTCGGACCAGGAATGGTGCCGTTAAAGGTACGCGTGCGCAACGTCTTGCCCCCAAACACGTGGTCTGAGTACTGAGTCGTTAGCGTGAGGGCCGTCGAGATGATTGGCGTGAGCGAACCCCCGCTCGAGACGATGTTGCAGCCTTCGACCGTCAGAACGCCGGCTGTTGCGGCGGCGGCGGCTCCGCCAATGAGAAGATCGCGCCGTGATATATCGGGCATGGCGTGAGGATACGTCGGGCGCGGCGGCAAATCCGCTGGCGGATGCCGAAGATTCCGTTCCCGAAACGCAAGGTAAGCAACGCAGTCGCCGCGCGCGAGCTCGCAATTCTCGAGCGCACCTACCCACAGGCCGTGACCGCGCTGCAGTATTCCAATCCGTTCGAGCTGCTGATCGCCGTGATTCTTTCGGCCCAGTGCACCGACGCGCGCGTGAATATGACCACGCCCACGCTTTTCGAGAAATATCCCACGCCGGAAAAGCTGGCGAAAGCCAAGCAAGGCGACGTCGAGCGCATCATCCGGTCGTGCGGCTTTTTCCGCATGAAGTCAAAGAACATCATCAACGCGGCCCGCGGCCTGGTCGAGCAGCACGGCGGCAAAGTTCCGCCCGAGCGCGAGCTGCTCGAAGCGCTGACTGGCGTCGGCCGGAAAACCGCCAGCGTTGTGATGTCGGTCGCGTTCGGGGAGGCCGCCATCGCCGTCGACACGCACGTTTTCCGCGTCGCGCATCGCCTTGGCTTAACGCTTGGAAAGACTCCGCGCGCAGTCGAAATCGATTTGCAAGGGATCGTGCCGCGCGAAAAATGGCGGCACGCGCATCATTGGCTCATCCTGCACGGCCGCACGATCTGCAAAGCGCCGGTGCCGCTTTGCGCGCAGTGCCCCGTCAATGCGATCTGTCCGACGCCGAAAATTATCGCTAGAAGCTCAAAGGGCCGGGGCCTTGCAAGTGAGACGGCGGCTCCAACTCGGCGTCCGCGGCGATCTTATTAAAGTTGATCGCCGCGGACGCCGAGTTGGA
>PLLF01000103.1 GCA_003140855.1 Vulcanimicrobiota bacterium | reverse complement strand
CCGGCAATGCACGGTGCGCCCGCGCGGCATGCTGCTCCGGTAACGCACGGGCAGGCGAAGCCGAAAGGCAACCCTCACCCATCGCCGCACCCCTAGACTAGGGCGCAGGGTCCGCCTGTAGGCCTTTGTAAATCCGCCCCGGTGAGTGCAAACTCGCCGGGGCGGATTACGGAGACACCACCAACCCGCCATATTCATGCATTTAGCCAAGCGTGTCGTGTGGTGTGGAAAGCGAAACGGCCGGTCGCCGAATCTGCGCGGAATGCAACTTCCCCAGCCCGCGTCTACTAAGAAGTTGACCATTACGGAATATAGCGTTGCGCGCCCGTCCTTGCCAGCTTCGATGATACGTCCCTCGGCGCGTAGCCGGAGTTATCATTGAAGTCAAACGTAACGCCGCGACGCTGCGCCCGGTATGCTATTCGTACGCCGGTACGCTGTGCGGGATCTATAGTGACGCGCAACCATACGTTGAGCGTGAGCGTAGTGATTGGGAGTAAATCGGAGGCGCTGGTGCGCCACTTTCCTGCGGACGCGACTATCTTGTTCGAACCGGATTTACGTTCCGGGCCAGACCACTTACTGGGCAGCTGACTGTTAATCAGCGGGNNTCGAGTCCAACATCCGGAGCCAAATACCAAAAACGCTTCCGAGAAATCGGAGGTGTTTTTGATTCGCTGCCGTTGCAAGAGGCTTCCGCCAAGCTAGGCACAAAGGCGACTGAGGTGGCTTACGAGATTCTTTAGGAGGGCGCTTTGAATCGCTTCGTTTTCGCCGTTTGTATCGCGGTGGCACGGCGCTTCGTCTCGTTGACGCTCGCCTTTGCCGTTGTTCTGCCCGCGCTGCTCGCCGGCTGCGGGCACTCCGATCCCGTTGCGCAGGCGATATCACAGCTCGCCGGATCCGGCATTGCAGTTTACGAATCGTATGCTGCAACGCGTCCCCTTGAAGCGCCCCTGGGCCGGACCTCGGCGGTGAAACTCACGCGTTGGCAACTGGCAAATTTACTCGCTCAAGCCAAGTCGGGCGCCGGGTGGACGGGTTCCGACCTCGACAGAATCGCTGCGTCGCCGAAAGGCGCGCCGGCCTTTTCGTACTTCGTTGGCGCATGGCTCGCACGTCCGCGATCCGATCTGGCACGATATGCCGCGACGTTCATGCCGAAGAACGCGAATTACAAGCTGGCTCCAACGCTGAACTATCCGCTCTACGTGCTCGTGCTTTTCGTTGCCGACATCGCACGTAAGCCCGCCGCCGCAGCGCCTCCCCAGAGCGGTTTTAATTTCGAACGGCTCTTTGCCGCGCCGGCGATGGCCGACACGATTTGCGGCACCGTCTCAAATTTCATCGACGGCATGATTGCCGATGTAATCAGTGCGATTCAGATCGACTCGGATAGTACGATCGCGACCGTCTTCAACACCATCGTCGACATCGGCGTTCATCTCGTCCTCGGCGCAGTAAAGACGGTTCTCGCGCCGCTCCTGAAGGCAATCTCCGTCGTTGCGGGCATCATCTCGCTCGTAGCGATGGTGGCGAGTACCCTCCAGGCGTGGAATCTCTCGATGCAAGTCGACAATGACGTCATCAAGTTGGGCGATCAGCCAGTCGACGGAAAATTTACCGCGGTCTTGGACGCACCGTCATTACCCGTACCCGGCGAGGTTGTCGCATGCGGACAAGCGCTCGCGGGCATCGATCTCAGCACGGTAAACTTCAAAGATGCGCCCGTCGATTGGCAGACCTCCGGTGACATTCCAAGCCGCGCGGACGTCAAGGACAAACAAACGACGATCCAAGACGACAAGACCGCCACCCTTAGCTTCACGACGCATTCGATCGCGAATGTCCCGAAGGCGGAATGCTCGACGGAGCAGTTGGTCGGTTCGACCGGCGCACGCGCAACGGTCAAGCGCGAAGATGTTCTGAAATTGGAAAAAGAACTTACCAAGGCGCTCGTGAATCAGCTGCCCGACTTCGTTGCTAAAAACTTGCAACCGTTCTTCGATAAGTGGACCGCCTCGGCCCAGCAGTCGTTTCAAAACCTCGTCTCAACCCCGGTGACGGCGGCGAACTTCGTACAACTCTCAGAGCTCCAAGAGGACAAGCCCAGCAAGTGCACGCCGGCGCCGAAGGAGTCGGGCAACCCGCCGGGTCCCAATCCGTCATCAAATCCATCNNTCCGCTTCGCCCGACAACACGGCGCTTGTCGGATCGTGGTCGTGCGCGAGCGACGTGACATTCCAAAACAAGGAGCTTGGTGAGTTCCATGTTACGGTAAACTCATCTTTCAACTTTACGAAGAACGGCATCGCGTCAGGGGGAGCACCCGGGGGCGCCGTTCGCACGGGGCCGCGGAATTACTCCAACGGCGCGCAGCAGGTCACGACCGGAAGCGGCGGCTACACCTACATACCCACCGGAGCAGACTCGGGCAAACTTCACGTCGACAACCGCGACTACGTCTTGGCGTGGCACGGACACGATGCGTGGAGTGCCCCCGCGACGAGTCCGGCGAGCAAGAAAACCTACTTGCTCAAGTGTACACGCGACTGAGGCGAAATGAGCTTTAAGCCGACATCACCTACGTGCCAACCTGGGACCTAGTGTCGTTGAGAGCGCGCGTTCCTCGAAGCTTAGAGGGGCCTGCTTATCAACACGTTAAGCACCACCGTACGGTTTGTCTTATCGCGCAGGGTTATGGTGCAAGAGCCCTGTTGTGCCGGCTTTACTCGGAAAACGGACGCGTAGGTGGAGTAAGCGATCCCGGACACCTGAGCGATTTTTCCGCACGAATTGGACTGCGCAATCGATCCGGCCACGTTGCCTTGAGCTATGAAAAAGAGATCGTGCTGGGGATCCGTCGAGTTGAAGAACAAGCGGTTTGGATAAACGAGAAATCCGCCGTTGATTGAAACTGGTGACGGGCTGCTTACGGAAAGCGGCGGCTGGTCAGAGTGCCACACCGAGCCGTCGTCGAACTTGATCGACGAAACCGAGCATCGCAGATTCGGCGCGTCGAACAGCGGCGAATATGTCTCGCCGGCGCCGATTTTGTATTTGTGAATCACGGTAATGCCAGGCGAGAACGTTCCGACGTCGCGAATGACAGCGTTTTGATAAACGTCATTCACTTGGAAGTTGATCAGCTGGGCAGTTTTCGTCGTCTCGTTCGTGAATTGTATTTGAATGCCGGACGAGGTTGTTACCAATTGATTGCCGGACGTCATCAACCGACACTCGTTGATTACGATTGGTGGTCCCTGGTTCGTCGTCGGCGTGACCGGCACGCCGAGTACGGGATCCGCGATCGCGGCGCAAGGCAGAGCAAGAAACATTGCCGATAGTAAGACAGCGCCATGTTTTTTCACGATTTGCCACCTCCCGTACTATAGTACGCATTTGATGGCCCGCTCGTTAGCACGGTGGGCGGCCGAACATGGGTTCGGTACGACGCGCGACTAGACGTTCAGTCCACTTACATACGGGATGCTGCGGCTTTCACCAGAGTGACCAGCGCTGCGGAAGCCGGAGGGCCGAGATTCCAAGGAACGCCGAGAAGCCCGACCTGCGCGTACGAATCGCGTAACGCGTAAACACTTGGAGGGCGATATCATTCAACGCTGAGCCCCTCGAGCGATCTTCCAACAAGGACCCCACGTCACGATGAGCGTTGTTTCTAAGGTCCATAGCGCCATTTATCTTAGATCGGCAGAACACTTATTGTGAGATTACTACCACCGAGTTCAAGTTGTCGTCATTAAAATAGATTTTCTCTGTAGCAATTGACGTTCCGGTGGCCACCATGCCGAAGATTGCGCCGGTGGCTCCCGTGTCTACAAGGCGTTTCGTAAAGAGCGTTCCGCTGTTCGAGACTTCAACCATGTAGTTGTCGGCGGTGTTTCCGATGACGATATTTCCGTTGTAGAGCAATGCCGCGCTCACCGGATTATTGAGCGGTGCGCCGGAATAGACCACTCGAGCGGAGGCCGCTGATGTTCCGGTGAATCCGCTCGCGCCGACCACAACGCCGTTGGCCGGAATGTTCGAGGCACCCGTGAATGCGAGCAGCCGGTTCGTTCCGCCGTCGACGACATAGAGCGTGTCACCGTTTGGATCGTAAGTCAGGCCGGATGCGCCAAGGATCGCGCCGGGCACGCCGGTGTTGGGCGTGAAGCCGGTCGCGATGACCTCGACGCTGACAATCGCGCCGCTTTTGATGTCCATGCGCGCGACGGTTCCGCTGTTTGCGTTCGACTCAAATACCGACGAGGTTCCAAACGTTCCGGATGTCGGGCTGTAGATTTGACCGAATGGTCCGGACCAGGCGGCGTTACCATTCGTCGACGTCAGCGCGCCTGCCGGTGTGAAGATAGGATTGAGATTTGAAACAAACGCTGCCGCATACAGGTTGTCGGCCGGATCGATCGCCAGAGCGTCGCATCCTTTGAGCGAGGGATCTTGCGCGATGCGATATGGGGTCGAACCGGTTGCCGGGTGTAACCCAACGATCGTCGTTCCATTGCCTTGCACGTTTGCCGCATCGTTAAAATTGCAGATGACTAAATCGCCCGCCGTGATTTTCCCGGCGGTTGCCGGCGCGATCACCAGCCCGTACGGATTTTGATCGCCGGTGCCCGTGGCGGGGCCGGGATCGACCGTCGAGCCAACCGTTGTTTGCGTTGTAAGTGCCGAGAGGACGCTTACCGGGGACGGCGATGGAGTAGCAGTCGGACCGGTCGCCGGCACCGACGAGTGGCTACAGCCCGCAATCGATAGTCCCAGCCAAGCCGCACAAAGAGACACGATAATTCTGTTCATCTGCGCCCGACCTTTCAAGAAAAATCCCGAAGCCTGAACGGTACACTAACATCATGAGGAAACTCTGAATTGCCTCTCCGAGGCACCATCGGCGAACAGTCTGGTCGAGTTTGTATACAAGAACTGGCGGTAGGCGCCAATTTGAAACGAATGTGACCCACAGGTTGCTCGACGAGATCGCCGTCGGAACGGTACTGACGCGACTTTCGCGCCGCCGTAAGCACGTGTCCGTAGGTGTTGAGCGTCGTCGATGCGACGCTGGTCATATTCTTCGACGGAAAGGTTCATCGAAACGCCGCGCCGTTCGCGCGGAAACAGGGAATGCAACTCGCCTCCAAAATGCGTTTCATTGCCTCGCAATTTCTCGCGCTCCTGGAAAACGACCGCTGGCTGACCTATGCGGCGCACGCCAATGCGATGACAAAGCGGCTCGAGGAACGCACTCGAAGGATCGGCGGTGTTCGCATCACGCGGCCGGTGCACTGTAATGCAATCTTCGCAACGTTCGATCGCAAAGCCATCCAAAGCATTCAGCAGCGTTGCTACTTCTACGTCTTCGACGAAGCGTTGCCTGAAGTCCGGTGGATGACGCACCACGCGACCACGGAAGCCGACGTGGATGCTTTCGCAAATCTCATTGCGATGTCAGTCGCCGGGCCAACGTGTTGACGGCCCGAGATCGCCAGCGCAGCTCGTAGTTCAGCTTTTTCAGCGCGTTTCGCGCGCGCACGAGCGGCGGCTGCGCGGCACGCGCAAGCTCGAGCGCGCGTTCCTGATTGGCCGCATGCTCTTCACGCAGGCGAGCCACGACCGCACGCGCGGCCGGCGGCTGTTCGCCCGTAAAACGCAGCGCCGCCGGCCAAATTCGCTTAAAATATGTGGCGGCGTCGAGCGAAGCCAGCGCCTCTTCCGGGACGATTTCACCCGTTTGCCCCAAACTCGAATAGTGGCGCCCTTTTTCGGCGTGGCGCCGCGCCGGAAGCACGTGCCCGTAGTGCGCGTAGACGTACGGCAATGCAAGTCGCGCTCCCGGCAAACCTTCTAGCCGTTCGTGAACGCTGCCGATCCAGCGCACGCCCGGTCTGAACCGGAAAAATGCCATGCGCCGTTCGATCGACGTGTAGAGATCGAACGATTGAAAGAAATGCCACGTGTACCCATCCACGAAATCGTACATCGCAGGAACACTGTCGAGCTGGCGCGCGACGCGCGTGACCGCTTCGCCGTGAACCTCGTCGGCGTCGACAAAAACGATCCACGATCCGCCATCAACTCGAGCGTGCACGTCCAAACAATGGTTCCGGGCGGTTGCAAAATCGACGAACGGAGCGCGATCCACGAACAGCCGGTCGTTGCGTGCGAACCAACTCGCGCGCAATGTTTTTTCGTGCGGCGACGGATCGGGTCCGTTGTCGTTGACGATCAGCACGTCGACGGCCCCGCTCAATGACTCGAGCAGTGCCTCCAGAAAAGGCTCTTCTCGCCCACCCACGATGAGGTGCGCCGCTATCCGCGGGAAGCTCACCGCGCGACTTCGGAGAGCGCGGCGAGGGTCGCTTGCGTGGTGCGCTCCCACGAAAACGTCGCGGCTTGGATCGGGCCCCGGCGCGCGAGATCGTTTCGCAGCGCATCGTCGTCCGCGATTCGCGTCAAGGCAGCCTCCCAAGCCGCGACGCTGCGCGGTTCGTCGACATAAGCGACAGCGTCGCCACAGACTTCGGGCAGGGACGCCGCCCGCGCGACGATCGCCGGCGTGCCGCACGCCAGCGCCTCGAGCGGCGGCAATCCGAAACCTTCATATAGCGAAGGGTACGCCAGGCACAGCGCGCCACGATACAGATCGCGTAACTCCGAGTCGATCACGCCCCGGAGCCCAATAACATCTTGGGGGACGGCCTCCGTACCGACGATCGCCAGCGCGATACCTCGAGACGCCAGCGATCCGCGCCACGCTCTCAAGAGAGTCTCGACATTCTTGTGTGCTTCGAGCGTACCGACATAGAGAATGTACCGGCGCTGCCGCAACATAGCGGGCAGCTCCTGCGCCCTACCGGGCGAGAACGCGCCGCTCGCCGCGAGCGGTACCACCTCCATGCGACCCGGCTCGACGTTCAGGTACCGCTCGATCTCATTCTTGGTGAACGCCGAATCGGCGAGGATACGATCCGCGATGCGGGCGGAGAGTTCGAACGGCTCTTGTTGCGATCGGCGCTTGCGCGCGTCCGAGTTCGGAAACGCAAATGGTACGACGTCGTGCATCGTCACCACGTTGCGCGCGGCGCCGCGGAAAAACGTGCCGTTCCAAGGATGCCACGCGACGTCGGCAGTGCGCGGCATGCGGGACGACACGCCGAACGCATCCGAACCTAACTCTGTTGCGAGCGCGTGTTTCTTCAGAGTAGGAAGCGGGTGGCGAACGAGCAAAGTCAGCTGACAAGCGCCGCTTTTGAGCATGCGCGATAAAACGGCTCGCAGATAGACGCCGATTCCTCGCCGATCGGCCACCAGGTTATGAGCGTCTACCGCGACGTGCACGCACTTGGAGTATGCTTAATGCGTCCCATCACCCTGTACCACAATGCGATTGCTCGATGATTCGGGTGGGTGTCGATGCTTGGAATCTGCCCGGAGATCGCCGCGGCATCGGACGCTACGTTCGCGCGCTGTTGGAAGAGTGGCAGATCGCATTTGCCAATCGCATCGCGCCGGTGCTGATCGTCCCGGAATGGCACACGTGGACGGTTGCGCCGCGGTACCGGGCCCAGGTTGGAGGACGTGCCTACCCCGTGCGGTCGCGACGGTTCCATCGACGCTCTAAGCTGGACGCACTCTGGTTTCCCTTCAACGGTCCCAGTTGGACGCAGTTTTCGGTTCCCTCGGTTGCGACGCTGCACGACGCCTCGACATTTGTTTTGCCCGGTTTCGACGATGCAGCGCGCGCCACGTTTGCGTTGGCAGCCCAACGTTGCGAGCAGATCGTCACCGACTCGGAGTTTTCGAAAGCGGAACTGCTGCGCGTCCTGCATTTGCCGCAAGAGCGCATCACCGCGATTCCGCTCGGAATAGGCACGCCGCTTCCCGTTCGACCGGTGCAGCTGAACGTGGCGGCTTTCGGACGATTCGCGCTTTTCGTTGGCGAGAACGATCCGCGTAAAGGACTCGACACACTGAATGAAGCTGTGGCGCAACTCGAGAGCGAGGGACTCACGGTACCGCTCGTGGTTGCGGGAAGCCCTTCGGCGCCGCCCGGCGCGAGCACCGTTTCGAGGGCGCGCCCTGCGGTGCACATGCTCGGTCACGTGGATGATGCGACACTTGCAGCCCTCTATCGCGGCTGCGCAGTCTTCGTCTATCCCTCGCGTTATGAAGGTTTCGGCTTACCCGTTTTGGAGGCGATGAGCTACGGAGCTCCGGTCGTCGCATCTCGCGCCGCAGCGATTCCGGAAGCCGGCGGCGACGCAGCCCTGTACGTACCGCCCGGCGACGCCGCTGCGCTCGCGGATGCGCTCCGGCGCGTCTGCCGCGATCGGGAGTTGGCAGACGGCATGCGTGAGCGCGGATATGCGCGCGCTCGGGAGATGTCGTGGCGCCGCACCGCGGAACGCACGCTCAACGTTCTTGAAGCGCTGGCGCGATGAACTGCATTCACTTGGCGACCGCGCTCGTCCGCCATGATGATGCGATTCTGCTCGTCGCTTCCACGTATCCAAACCACGCGCAGCCTTTGTGGAATCTTCCGGGCGGGCGCCAACTTCCTAACGAATTTGCTTCCGGATGCGGCGCTTCGCGAGCTGCGCGGAGAGACCGGATTACAAGGGGCAGTGCGCGGACTCTGCTACGTCAGCGAGTCGTACGACGGCAGCACGCACCTTTACGAACTTCACCTTCGATGTACAGGCAAGCGGCGAACCGCAAGCCGCGCGGGCCGTCATTGCAGGACTCGAAGCCAACGGCACACCCGTCTCTGATTGGATGGAACTGGCGGAGCTGACGAAAAGCGAACGTGATTATGTGATCAAGCCGTCGGGCCTTTCGGAGCTGGCCTGGGGTTCGCGCGGCGTCCGGGTGGCCAACGATCTGACAAAGGACGAATGGGTCGCCACACTCCGGGAAGCGATCGGCGAATTCGATCGAACGCCGCGCATTCTACAGCGCTTCTATAAAGGTAAGCGCGTGCGCCAAAGCTATCTCGACCGAACGGAGGACGACATTCGCACCTTCGATGGACGCGTGCGGCTCTGTCCGTATTTCTTCGTCGTCGAAGGCCAGGCGCGCCTGGGCGACATTCTCGCGACCGTCGCTCCTGCGGACAAACGCTTAATTCACGGCATGACCGATGCGGTCATGGCCCCCAGCATCGTACGGGCCGACGGCAACTAAGCCGTTAGTGCGCCGGCAGGATGACGATGGACGGCCTGCCGGTTGGCCAGCCGCCTGAAGTGTCGACCGGATTGCACAGCAGCCAAATCTTGCCGTAGGTCTCCAATAAGGAGGCGACAACTTTCTTTTGCTGTGCCGGCGGCAAGCCGGGCAGCGTGGCGTGCACGAGCGGAATCTCTACTCTGTGGTAATGGCAGAGCGCCTGTTCGAATTTCGAAAACGTCTTCCACACATTGGCCGGCACGATGGTCTCTCGACTTCGACCAGCCGCGCGTTCGAAGCATCGGAATCGTAGATTTGGCATTCGAGTATTCCGCCGGCGAGGCTGAGGCGACGTTCGGCTGCAGCCGCGAAGCGAAGAAGCCGAGACCAAACGCGAGACAGGAAGCTACTCCTTCCCAGGAGGCAACCGAGAATCCGTGCAAGCGTGCGAGCATGGGAAGAGCACCGAGTACGTACGTCGGTGGCAATCGCGTGCTCGCGCGCACGGCCAACGGCTTCAAGATGTACGTGGACGCAACCGACGTTTGCATTTCGCCGCACCTGATTCTCGACGGTGTGTGGGAAGAGTGGACGGAGGCCACGCTGCGCCGCATCGTAAGACCGGGAATGCACGTGCTCGAGATCGGCGCGAATGTCGGCTATTTTACGTTGCTGCTCGCACGACAGGTGGATACCGCAGGTTCGGTTTATGCGTTCGAGTGCGATCCGGATCTGGCGCAGATCGCCGAAGATAACGTTGAGATCAACGGTTTCTCCAACCGCGTTACCATCGATCGGCGAGCGGTCGGAGAGACTGTGGGCTCGGCGGAGTTTCAGCGCGCGCGGCGGCACCGGGGCGGTGGCACGCTCGTAAAGGGCTTGCAACAGATCGCGGAGCTGCGTGAAAGTGAACGCGAAGCGTTGAGCGTTGAAGTCACGACGGTTGATGCGCTCGTGCAAGCGCGCGGCGCTTCGTTCGACTTCGTGAAAATCGACGCGGAAGGCGCCGAAACGTGGATTCTCAACGGCGGTCAAACGCTCTTCGCCCAGGTCGACCGTCCGCTGATGGTGCTGATGGAGTTTTGCCCGAACTTCTTACGCAACGCGGGCTACGATCCGGCAGCGGAGCTGCGCCGCCTCGAAGGGTGGCGTTTTCAGCTCCAACGATTGGACGAACGCCGGCGCCGCCCGGTCACGTGCAACGCTGAAGACCTGTTAAAGCGGCCCTATTCCGAAATACTGTTAACTCGTACGTAACCGCACGTAAGACGCATTTTGCTGCGGAACGTCGAGCTCATCGACGACGAGCGTCACGGGATCGTACCACAGCGTAAATTCCACCGGATCGCTGACGAAAATTGCAACATCGCCCGGACGCGCGAACAACAATTAGGGCTACGTATTTGTCAATGGCACGCCGACGGCATGCGGCGTTTACGAATGGCAGTATCTCCGCCTGGTCGCACGCCAGCCCGGGGACCTATCCCGCGGTCGCGATCGGCGTGAGTTCCGCGGTCGACGACGTGGTTTTTAGAGGCGTAGCGATCGGCGCTGGGCGCATGTCGGCGCACCCGGACGGGCGCTTCACCCCTATCGCATCCATCCGGGCAGCAAAGATGTGAGGGTCGAAGGACGCAGTGTGTCATCCTGAGGTATCGAAGGACCCTGAGCCTGTCGAAGGGTACACGACGGGACCATCTCTACGGAGAATCAATGTGGCTGAACATTTGGTAACCGGGATCGCGCAGTCGTCTAATCCGGGACAACTCGAGGATGCGTTGTGCAACAAGACAAGCGTGAACTGCGACAAGCTCGCCGTGATCACGAAAGACTCTCCGACGACCGAGCACGAGGAGTCGCTCGTAACCTTTATGCATGTGGGCCAAGGCCACACGACCACCGATGCGCCGCATGACGTCATCACGGGCAGCACCGGCATCCTGACGAGTCTCGATCCCCAGGTTCCCAACATCAGTTCCGATAATCGCTACATCGGGTTTTTTGCCGAGCCGCACATCATCGATCACCTGGCGAACTGGCCGATTCCCGAAGATCAGGCCCAAAACTACAACGACGCGATCGAGGCAGGGCGCAGCGTCGTCACATACAAAGCGGCGCCCGATGAAGCCCCTGGCGTCGAACAGACGTTCCGCGATGCCGGCCTAAGAAACGTAAAGACCTTCGAAACGCACAAAGATTAAGCGGCATCGCCAAGGATGCCGAGCCTTTGCGCATGCATTTATTTCGCACATATTCATAAGGAAACCAGATGAAAAAACCACATATCCGCGCGGTTGCGCTCGCAATTGCGGCGATCGGAGCGGTTGCAACGACCGCCTGCGGCGGCGGTTCGTCTCCCTCGCCCTCTCCGGGGCCGACCGCTAGCGACATTACTCGGCCGGGCGACGGCGTGCGCTTGGGCTCAGGTTGGTACCCTATCGAGCATTATCGCAACCTCACGTTTCGCTGGGCGAATCGCGGCGCAGAGATAACGGCTTGCCCCGACGTCAATAACAGGACGCTCGCGCTGCTGCTCGAGCGCGGTCCAAGCCTTGGAAGGCAAGTCCTGACGCTCTCCATTCGTGGAAACCGCGGCGATAACGCGACCGCAACCGTAAAGCCCGGGCAGTACGTCAAGATTTCGGTAAATCCCAACGCGACAGCCGAAACGTTCGTTTTGAGCCCGGTGAACAGCCGTAATGCAGCCGTTCCCAAAGATAAACGAATCTTGAATTTCCGCGCTTTGGGCATCATCATGGGTTCCTCGGCCGGTGATTGCAAGAACGAAGTGATCTCCGACGGTTCGCCGCTGCAGCTGGGCGCCAATTGGTATCCGTACGAAACGTTCAACGGCGAGAGCTTTCGATGGGTAGACAATAACGCGCAAATAAAACTGACCGCAGCGCAGAGCAAGCCCTTCATCATCGAAGCGGAAGTCGAGCCCGGACCGAGCCTGGGCGGCGCTCCGCTGCAGATTTCGCTGCGCGACGCCAGCGGAAAGACGCTATCACGGGCCTCTCCGGTTAAAGGCAGGGCTTATATCGAGCTGCGCGCACCCGCGGAACGCGCGAACACCCTTCTTACGTTAGCGGTGAAGAGCAAGAACGTCCGGGTCGCGCGTGAGAAGCGAACGCTGAATTTCCGCGTCTTCGGGCTCAAGGTCAAGCCGTAAAAAAAACTGGAGCTAATTTACCGTGAGACATAAAGCAGCAATCTTGATCGCCTTGGCAATGGCGGTTGCCGGAAGCGGCATTGCAATGGCTACACCGGCAGGAGCCGTGGTCGTGGCAAAAAACAGCGGCAGCGCACTCCTCATTTGGCAAGCCACGCCGTTCATCGCGCTCGTCGTGGCAAAGCACGAATCCAACGATCAGGCTCTGGCCGAAATCGAATCAGCCGGCCTGCAGGTCATCGCCGGCCACAAAGCACTGCTGAAAAAAGCCTCATCGGTTTCCCTCAGAGTCATGTACATTCGGACTGCACCCCAAAACGATCCGCAATATGCGCCGACATCTTTCGCGGGTTTCAAACAGCTCCTGACGCTGAACGTTACAAAATCCGCGCTCGCGGCGTCGGCCAAATGGCCGGCTGCCTTCGGCCCGGGCCGTTTGCCGGCCGGCGTCAGCGCGACCATAACGGGAAAGATCGACTTGGGCAGTCCCGGTTAACCCCCACATAAGCATTCTGCACTCTTGGATTCGGTTCGATATTAGCGGGGCGCGTGTACGGAGGCAGCGCGTTACATTGGCCGCCTGGATAGCCATCCAAATCGCGACGAGCTATCGGCCGCGAGCAGCAAGCGCACAAGAGCTAAAGTCGCCTAAGAAGCGCGGTCAGCGATGATGAGGTACCGCCAGCAAAATTGCTCGGAGAGGCCAAACGTTTGTATGAGCCTGAGCGCCGCCCGATCCATAAAGTTTACGGCACGGAAAAGCCAAGGGATTCGCGGAACCATCGGCGGGCCGACATAACCCCCGCTCAACGGGAAGCCGATCACTTCGCTGAATGAGATCGTTTTGACCAGAAAGCCGCCTTCTTCGAGGATCCGGCATGCATCTTTGGGTGAGCATACGGCATCCACATGACCGATCAGTTTTCTGGCTGCCAACAGCAACAAAGTTGGATTTGGGTCCATGACCACCACGCGCTTGCGGCAGACTCTTCGAATCTCTCTCATCACCGCGGCGGTGTCCGCCTCTGCAAAAAGATGATGTAATGTATCCTTCAACGTGACGGTATCAAAAGATTGATCGTCAAAGGGCAGGCCTTCAGCGGGCACAAATCGCAGGTCGGCTTGCGGAAAACGCTCTTTGCCGGCGGCAACGCAAAACTCCAGCATATCGATGCCGGTAGCCTTAATCGAATGCCGGCCCAAATAGTCGACCAAAGATCCAAACCCGCACCCGATATCCAGTACTGACGTGCCTTCCACGGTCTCATGAATCTGCTTATTAATCGACTCGTCCACAACGCCGAAAAAACCATCGAGACGTTGGATCATGATCGCTGAATAATGGTTGTAATGGACATGATCAGCTTGAGACATGCATACTCCTATAGTGACGCTTATTAGCGGCGAAGAAGCCAAACCCAAATGTCCCAAGGTCTCCTTTAGCGCTCATCATGTGGTCGTCGGACTATTTGTATTTGAGATGATTCCCGATATGCTTTCATTAGGTGTGGTCATATCGTTTGCGTGTTTCTGGCGCCCGCCTAGATATACAATTGCAGCGGTGACGAAAAAAGCGAAAGTATGGCCGAACACAATAACTTGCAAGATTTGATGGAGGGAAGCGTGTCGAAGGTTGATCGCGACGATTTCGCCAAATTCGATAAAAACCAGCGGTCCTACAAACGCAAAACGGTGGGTACCGATGCCGTAGTGCGCAACGATAATCGTCATCGCCAACATTATCATCGCGGAGGCATAGGTGAATAGATATGGCGCTGCTCCGGATGCGGCGGCCCCGGCGATAAAGGAAAGGACCTGTGCCGGCGCGACTTTAATCGCGGCTATCTCAAGTATGCAGATTGCTAACCCGATCGCAATCAAAAATAAAAACAGAGGACGCGTCGGCATTTTTTCACCCTTTAGCCTCGAAACTTTTGGAAGCAAAACCAGTGGCAAGAATGAAACGCTGAACAAAATCATCTTCCCAATGATCGACATTGCACCGTATAAAGAGGCCACATGAACTGGTGTAAGATGTCGCACGAGGATGACGTCTCCCCATGACATTGCCGCCAAAGCGCTCAACGCGAATGTCGTGCCTACGAACTTAGCCACGAGACGACGCACATCAACTTTAAACTTCCCTGGCCTTCGGAACCCCCATACCGCCATGAGCGCAAATGCGGATGCGCATGCGACAGCACTTGCGTGACCGGTCATGGCGCTGCGCACACCACCTATTAACGCGATCAGCGACAGGCCAAGTGCCAGGTTGCCTCCCCCCTCGATAACGAGTGACGCGGCGAACGTTCCGAATCGCTGCTGCCCCTGCAATACGCCCCTAAACGCGGCAGCTGAAAATCCCAAGGCGATCGTTAAGAACAGGAGATAAACCGTCGTGGTATCGTTGATCGAGAGATATGATGCCACGCTAGGCGCAAGAAACAGCGCCAGCAACACGATGCTGCAAGAGATCGCAGCGGCAATACGAATAGTCGCTCGTCGTATGCCTTCGGCTTGGTCGCAGTTGGCTTCCCCAACTATTGTCGTAACGATCGCCTGCAGCACGTTTGCGGGCACACTCAAAATTAGCACAATTGCATACAGCGCAGCGAGTGCGCTATAACTTTGAAGACCAAGCATGCGGATGGCGCCAAAATGAAATACAAAGTTCGCAACATTAATCGCAACTGTTGTAAAAAAAACGAGCGCCGTGTGCCGCAGGGCGTCGGCATACGCAAAATGGCCAGTGATAGCGGCAGCCGAAGTCTTTGCGTCTCTCATAACTAATTGCCTACCGCATTCAAATTAAAAGCAAGTGCTGGCGACGGTTACCCCTCGATCGCCGTTATCTTTTCAGCCAATGCTCTAATTGGCGGTGCCGCGCAGAACGCGTATAGCCAACACATAGTTAGTCGGAGAAACCAAAAAGTTCAAGGCCGCCCCAGACCTGCATCAAGCAAACCTTGCGCGAAGTGCTCACCCAAAAATGCATTTCCCCGCGGATTCGGGCCAGTCTCGCCGGGGGGCGTAAAAAGGGGTATCGCATTACTGCTGAGCTCGAAATTGACTAGATCCGTGTAGCTGTCATACTGCAAGACTGGGGTGCCACGCACCTCGCTTTCGATTTGCCGAGTGCGCTCGTAGCTTAGCGCGGGAGGTGCCGGGGAAGAAATGCTCGCATCTCCGTGAAGCAGCCAATCAGTATCCGCGAACGAAACGTCGCGCGACGGATAGACCCAGATCAGTGCGAGCCGGGTGTGGAGCGGAGTCAACATGTCGAGTAAGTCGCTCACTCGCGCTCGGAACGCGGCAATGTCCGCAACGGCATCCGGCTCAAGAGCGAGGATTGCAAGATCCATATGACGATGCGGCAGTACGGTTTTGACGTATTCTTCCATGTCGGCCTCGCTCCCGGAAGCAATCGGTACGGCGTGGCAGCGCACCGGTTTTAAAAAGCGGCGCGATCGATCCAGCACCGCTTCCATATGCGCGCAGATCGAATCGGCGCCGGTCGTATCGACAAAGGACCAAGGGCCGCCAACCAGTGCGACGTGATAGTGATTTGCGTCCGTTGGATTGAGATCCGTGACGGTCTCCGGAACGCGCACTCCCGGCAGAACTATTTGGCGGATTCGCCGGTTTCCGCCATCGGCCAAAACGATTGTGTTCCCAAGAACGGCAATGCCCATTGGATCGTAGAAGCGCGCGTCGGAGAGCGATCCGTTCACATACCCCGCGTTTTGGAAAGGCTGTTCCGACGCGCCCCCGGCGATGGCACCGGCGTATGGTTGCCCGAGCAAGGGAACTTCCGGCAAACGGAAATAGCCGATGTTGTACGCTATGACGTTACTGAAAACCATTTGCCGCGCATCGAGCACGGCCAGCTGGTTGGGCGCGCCCCACGGAGACCATAAAGGATATACCGAGAAAAACTGGTCGGTTGCAGTTGAAGGGTTGTAGAGAGCGATCCCATCGAGCGTGGCCTCAGCAACGAGCGATTGTGAGCCTTGAATGAGCGCCACGCCAAGTGCGCTTTGTCCCGCGTACGACCGCAAATGTATCGTGACTAGAGTACCGTCCGTCCCGAACCTGCGAAGTCCGACGCCGTTATCGGCGATGTAAAGATTGCCGGCAGCATCGAAAGTCAGCGCTTCTGGATCCTCTAGTCGAGCGCGATCGACGCTTCCGTCCGTCGCCCCGGCGTCCGTGCATTTCCCGACGACAGTCGACACTTCGCCGGCCTTTAGCTTGCGAACGCAATGGTTGAAGGAATCGGCAATAAACAGCGCTCCGTCAGGCGCGACGGCCAGTCCCTCGGGCCCGCTGAACCGCGCTTGCAGCGCCGGTCCGTCCAGGTAGCCGCCCGCCACGCTCAGTCCCGGGGGTGCGATCGGTCCGGAGCCGGCGACAGTGCGTACTTGACCGGACGCCAGCACGCGAATCCGCTGCGCCGCACGATCCGCAATATAGATCGAGCCGTCGTGCGATACCGCAACCCCGGAGGGAAAGAGAAAGGTAGCTTTTTCCGCGGGCCCATCGGCGATGCCGGCTGCGCCGCTGCCGGCAATAGTAGTTACTTCGGATTGCGCCGCAATGGAAGCGGTACACATCGCATACGCGGCAAAGAACGCGATTATGGTCAGGTAGCGCCCGACCATCTATGGTTTACCAAGCCCGGCGTTAAGCAATCCTTGCGCGATGCGATCGCCAAAAAACGCATTGCCGCGTGAGATCAAATGCAGATCGGTCGCGTGATACAAAGGCAACGCCCCTTCGCTCAGCTCATATCGGACTATGTCTTCATACATGTCGTACCGGAAGATCGGCATTCCAATGAGAACACTCTCCATCTTACCGAACTCATCGTGTCTCGCCAAGCCATCAGAAGGCAAACGTCTAAGAGTGTAGGGCGGTCTGTCCACAATCCACTCAGCGTCCGAGGTTCCCTGCGGCTCATAGACCCAGACTAGTGCGAGCTTCGTTTTCAAAGGTTTCAGTACGTCAAGCAGTTGCCGCATTCGCAATCTGAACAGTTGCGCGAACGTGATCCCCTTCTCGACGACCTGATCAGGGCGACCAATCCCCCACGACTCAGCATCCATGATGATCAAGTCCATGCGTTCGTACGGGAAAACGTTCTTGATGTAATCTTCGATTTGATCCCTATGCGCACCCGCAATCGCCACTGTGTGGCAACGCACCGGTTTATGAAAACGGCCCGACCGATCCAGCGTTCGTTCGATTTGTGCACAGATGGAATCGTCGCCTAGGCTCTCTGTAAACGTCCAAGACGCGCCGACAAGCGCAACCTCGTAGTGATCTTTGTCGCTTGGGTTGGCGGGGTCGAACCCGACCTCCGACCCCTGGAGTCTGGGCAAAACAAAGGCGCGGATGCGCCGGTTCCCACCATCCGCAACGATTGCGCGATTTCCGGCGATCGCAATGCCCATCGGATCGTAAAAGCGAGCTTCGGGCAGCGGTCCGTTGGCGAATCCCGCATTATCGATGCCCTTTTCCAAGGCATGGCCTGCAATCACGCGCGTAAATTGTGAGACAAACGGTAACACACCGATGCGAAAGAACCGGATGTCGTGCGATTGCAAATCGGTGAAGATGAACTGCCGTGAATCTATTGCCACGATCTGATTGGGCATGCTCGCAGGCACTGCTCGCAATAGTTTTTCGATACCGGTCGCTGGATCGTACTCCACGATTAGTCCATCCGCAGTCGTAAGCAATAGGACGGGGTCCGGTCCGTCCACGACTGCGACCCCAAGCGCATTGTTGCCCTGGTAGCTCTTGATGTGAATTGTGGTCAAGCGCCCATTCGCGCTCAATTTGCGGAGCCCGGCACCGTAGTCGGCAATATAGAGATTCCCGGCTCTATCAAAGGCCAGGGCTCTGGGCCGGCGAAACCGCCCCGAGTTTCGGGAGCCATCCCCGGCAGCACGATCGCCACACTTGCCGGCAATCGTGGTCACATGCCCGTGCGAGAGCCTGCGAATGCATGCATTGTAAGAATCGGCAATATAGAGAGCGCCATCCGGACCGATTGCTAAACCCTCGGGTCCGTTAAATTGAGCGCCAAGAGCCGCGCCATCCCGAAATCCGCCGTTTACCGTGAATCCTGGCGCAACAATGGAACCCCTACCGGCAATCGTTCGAACTATTCCTGAACGCGTGAGCACACGAATCCGCTGCGCCGCCAAGTCCGAAATATAAACCGAGCCGTCTTTTCCGACCGCCACACCGGCGGGAAAGAGGAACGTAGCCTTTCGCGCTGGACCATCTGCAATTCCAGCTGCGCCGCTACCGGCGATCGTTGAAACACCTTGAGCTGCGCGCGAAATAGTCGCGGTTCCTATCAAGGCGAGCCAAGCAATCGAGGTGGCAGCCAAAATCCTAATCACGATCAACCGTTTCGATCTTCCGAATTTTTGATGCGGGCCCTCCTACCGTGCCCCTTACTTCGGCACGACTATTGCAAACATTGCACGCACCGCCTCAAAACCTGCGGTCAACGTGGGGGATGCAAAAAGGATCCAGCCGAATGCCACAAAGGCGAAGGTCACCGCGATCGACACACCCGCGCTAATGCGCGGCGGTATTCCCTGCACGAATTGGGTGTTTGCAACGCTCAAAGTCCACGTACGGTGAACGGCTAGCCCGAGTCCGTGCCACAAGCCCCATACGACGAAATGCCACTGCGCGCCGTGCCACAAGCCTGCGATAGCCATGACAAGCGCTAGATTGATTGCAGTAAACGTTTTGCTGCGCCGGCTTCCACCGAGCGGAATAAAAATATAATCGCGAATCCAAGAGCTTAAGCTGATGTGCCAGCGCCGCCAGAAGAGCGAGATATTCGGCGACCAGTACGGCCGGTCGAAGTTTTCCAAGATCTGGAACCCGAGCAATCCCGCCATTCCGATGGCGATATCGGAGTAACCCGTAAAATCAAAATAGATCTTCGCGGTATATGCGAGCATAGCGATCCAGTAATCGCCGGCGTGATATGGAGCGCCCGGGGTCAGTAACGGCTGAGTGAGCGGCGTCATGGAATCTGCAATGATCGATTTCTTCGCCAAACCTAGGAGAACGCGGTAAACGTTGGCAGCGACGAAAAGCGAGCTGCGACGATGGAGGTGGTCGATCTGCGGAGCGAAGTTCTGAAATCTTTTGATTGGGCCGGCAACCAGCGTGGGATAGAACATTGCGAACGTTGCGAACTCTCGTACGCCGAACTCTTTGATTTTTCCCAGATAGACATCCACCAAAAAATGTACGAATTCAAACGTAAAGAACGAAATGGCCAGCGGTATGAGCAGCTGAGGAAAACTGATTGTGATCTTGCCGTGCGAGATCGAATCTAAGCTCGTCAGGAAAAGGTGAGTGTATTTGTAAAACGAGAGCACGCCGACGCTTGCAGCGACGCCGGCAATCATCATCCAGCGAGCCGCCGCGGGTTTTCGACGCTCGCGGAACGTCACGATTGCCTTCGCACAGCCATATGTGATGACGGCCAGCGAGGCGATGAGAATTAAATACGGCGGATATGCGTACGCGTAAAAAACGATTCCGCAAAGAACGAGCGCGGCAGGACGAAAACGCGCCGGACTCCACCAATATGCGCACAGTGATGCCAGCGCGAACGCACCAAAGACCCATGTGTTGAAGATCATTGAGCCACGCTTCTAACGTGCGGGAGCAGGCGCGCAGCAAGAATGCGTTGGCCGTCGCGGTCGAGATGATCGTTATCGAGGAACATGCGGGACGGAATGAGGCGATCCAAATTCACTATTCTGATCGCTCCGCAATGCGGCACGGCCATCAGCCGCCGCAAATTTTCATCGTACTCCGGAACATCAATGTAATCGTGAAGCAGTCGGTGATTGGTCGGGGTAAGAAACACAAGAGTTGGAACCTTGGCTGCGCACAGCTCGCGCATCAACTGCTGGTAATACTCCATGCCGACGTTCTGCCGGTCGATCGGCGCGAGATCGTACGGGCTCAAGAACTTTTCGGTCGTCGGTCGGTGCGCAAGTTCTTCGGCCGCTGCGGTTCCCGTTATGCGCTTAGCCGCATTCACCAGCGCATCGGCCATATCGTCGGTCCCGAAAATTTTCTCGCGCAAGTCGCTGCGAAAACGGTAAAACTGCCAGATGCGTTCTACGAACCGGTTGAGTTTCGCATTTAAATCGGTCGGCGCGTGCATTTGTAAAACGCGACGATCATCCGGCGTCAAGAGATCTGTAGCCGCACGCTCGAGCGATGGATGCAGGGTACGGTATGCGCTGTCTACCTGATTGAATTCTTTCATGTTGATTTGCAAGACGATTCCCGCGGGGCGCAATCCCGAATGCAGGAGCGTGCGCAGCATCACCTCACTATTCGGAATAGAACCGCCTTCATACGAAAGATTGAGCATCTGGGCTCCGGGAACGTCCCGCTGCAGATCGGCAACCGCCGAATCAGTTTGATTGATTTTGTATCCCCAGAGAACGGAATCGCCGAGAAACGCAACGACGGGCTTGCCGCGCGGTACGTCTCGAAGGTAAAGGCTCAGGTATGCGGGTGAGAATTGTTCGGGAAGACGCGCCGGAAACGGGTGCCAGAAATCCAATGCAAAATCGAGGAGAGCCAACAAGCAAATTGCTACCGGATAGGCGAGCCACCAGCGGGCCCGGGCGATGTCACTCGTCATGCAGTCAGAAGTCGGTGTAGATGAAATGCGATTCCGCCGCGGGGCTGAGCAGTACGCTGAGAACGATCACGAGGAAAAGCACGATCCCCAGCTTGGCCGGACCTAAACGCGGATCAGCAATGAATGGCCAAATGCGGCTCTTCGTGAGGTACCACGACGCGGCCACTGGATCGTCCGTGCCGGTCGTAATAATCGTCTTCGCGTCTGCCCATAATTGGTGCGAATGCTCGAGGGTCGGCGCGGGGTCCGTCGATCGCTTGGACATGACGAGAAGCTCTTTGCGAAGCGCGGCATTTCCTTCAGGCTCACAACCGGGAGCACCGCTCAAAGGCACCGAATTGGCCGCTCTTGCCAATGATTGTTTTTTCCGTTGTCGGAGCTCGCCCCGAGTTTATTCAAGCCGCTCCTGTGAGCGCCGCGCTGAAAGGGCGGTGCAGGGAAGTCCTTGTCCATACCGGCCAGCATTACGATGATGAAATGTCGAAGACGTTTTTTCGCGATCTGGAGCTCCCGGAGCCAGACATATTTCTGGGGGTCGGCTCGGGCACACAGAGCGAACAGACCGCGCGCGTTCTGGAGCGGGCCGAGCGCGCGATCCTCGACGTGCGGCCGGACGTCATGTTGCTGCGCAGCGACACAAACTCAACGCTTGGCGCCGCGCTCGCAGCCGCAAAGCTCGGGCTGCCGATCATCAAAGTCGAGGCCGGATGCCGGAGTTTCGATCGCTCGATGCCCGAGGAGATCAACCGAGTCGTCGCGGATCACGTCGCCGCCGCACTGCTCTGTAGCACGGCGAACTGCCAATCGAATCTCGAACGCGAGGGCATATCGGGCCCGATCGAAGTGGTCGGTGACGTGCTGCTCGATTCGATAGAAACCAATCTGTCACGCGCCGAGCAACGCTCGGATGTATTGGCACGTCACGGGCTTGCGGGCGATTATGTCTTGGCTACAATTCACCGGGCCGGCAACACAGACGATCCGGCGCGGCTTGCGCAAATCATCGAGGGTTTGTGCGCCTCTCCGCTGCCGGTTATCTTTCCCATCCACCCACGGACGGCGAAGATGATCGAAACTTTGGAGATCGAGGTAGCCGATCCCGTGCACGCTATCCAGCCCGTCAGCTATCTCGACATGATCGTGCTGATCCAGCACGCGACGGTCGTCGTTACCGACTCCGGGGGCATTCAACGCGAAGCGTATATGCTCGGGCGGCCGTGCGTCACGGTCCGTCCAAATACGGAATGGGTTGAAACCGTCGCCGCCGGCTGGAATATGCTGGTGGAAGCCGACGCCGCACGCATCGCCGACTCGATCCGATCCTTCCGTCCAATCACAGCTCGGCCGCCGGTTTTCGGGGATGGGTATGCGGGAAACCGCGTTGCCGATTTCGTGATGCACTGGGGTTCGGAGCGCGGCCTGGTTCCGGCTGCGGCTACCGCATGAGCGCGCGCCTGACGGTCATTGGCCTGGGCAAGCTCGGTTTGCCGCTGGCCGCCTTTTACGCGACGCGCGGCGCCACGGTCTGCGGTGTCGACCGCGATGAGCGCCGCGTTCGCGCAATCGTCGAACGTGCGACCATCGATCTCGACAACGAACAAGGATTACGCAGCGCGATCGAAGGTTTGGAAGATGGGCGATTGAGTTTTACGACCAATACCGCGGCTGCAGTCGGCGCCAGCGATCACGTCATCATCGTCGTTCCAGTCATCGCGCGGGCGCACGGCGCGGTGGATTTCACGGCGATGGAATCGGCCTGCGATGCCGTCGCGAGCAACCTCAAACCGGGCACGACGGTCATCATCGAAACGACGCTCCCGGTGGGCACGACGCGCAAACGGCTGACGCCGCTGCTGGAACGCAGCGGCCTTACTCTGGGCCGCGATCTCTTTGTCGCATTTAGTCCCGAACGAGTTCTTGTGAGCCGCATTTTTACGGACCTCGAGCGCTATCCGAAGATCGTCGGCGGCGTGGACGCGTCTAGCGGCGCGCGCGCGGCCTCGTTCTATGAGGCTCATCTCAAGGCTCCCGTTTGGCAAGTGCGCAACACGGAGACCGCCGAATTCGTGAAGCTCGCCGAAACGTGTTACCGCACGACGAGCATCGCGCTCGCCAATGAGCTGGCGATGATAGCCGACGCCAAAGACATCGACATGCTCGAGATCATCCGCGGCGCAAACTCGCAGCCATACTCAAACATCCTCGAACCCGGCATCGGCGTTGGCGGCCACTGCCTGCCGGTCTATCCCTTCCTCTTGGAAGAAAGCGGCGTCGATGCGCCGCTCATCGAGCGCGGCCGAGCGATCAATGCCTCGATGGGCGAGTATGGGGTTCGCCGCCTCGAAGCGGCGCTCGGCGGACTCGCGGGCAAGACCGTGCTCATTTTGGGGGTTTCCTTTCGGCCCGGCGTCCAGGAAACGGCTTTTAGTCCCGCATTCGACGTACGCGACGCGCTCGTCGAACGCGGGGCGCGCGTGCTCGCGTGCGATCCGCTTTACTCCGACGATCAACTTGCCGCGCTCGGATTCACGCCCGGAAAAATTCCACAGCCCGACGCGGACGCAGTTGTCCTGCAAACGGCGCACGAGCAATTTCAGCCCTTCGATCCGAACGACTTTCCGCGTGCGGCTGTGGTTCTCGATGGACGCAACGTGCTGGATCGCACTGCGATCGAATCTGCCGGCAAACGCTATCTCGGAATAGGCAGGTAATCCGATGAACCTCCCGCGCCGCATCCTCATCACCGGCGGTGCCGGCCTGATCGGATCGCATCTTGCGGATCAACTGCTTGCTGCCGGCCACGAGATCACGATCTTCGACAACTATTCGACCGGTCGAGCGGCGAACATCGGCCATTTCGAGGGACGCGTCCGCATCGTCAAAGGCGACATACTCGACAAAGGCGCGGTAGATGCCGCCATCGAGGGCAATGAATACGTCTTCCATATGGCCGCCGCCGTCGGCGTTGCAAACGTCGTCGGCAACCCGCTCAACGTCATACTCACAAATGTGTACGGAACTGAGAACGTACTCGCCGCGTGCCACCGGCACAAATGCGGCGTCGTGATAGGCTCGACATCAGAGATCTACGGCAAGAGTCCGCACATTCCGTTCAGCGAAGACGATGACCGGGTGCTCGGTTCAACGCGCGTGAACCGATGGGCATACTCGACGTCGAAAGCACTCGATGAGCACCTTGCAATCGCCTACGGGCGCGAGGGCTTGCGCGTGACGATCCTGCGCTACTTCAACGTCTATGGTCCGCGCATGCACGAGCGCGGTGACGGTCAGGTCGTCGCGCGTTTCGCAGCGCTTGCGCTGCGCGGAGAACCGCTTACCGTGCACGGTGATGGAAAACAGACGCGCTGCTTTACGTTTGTGGAGGACGCCGCGCGCTGTTCGATCCTGGCGGCCACGAGCGACACGCCGGCGGGAGAAGTTTTCAATGTCGGATCGGAACACGAGCTGCCGATCAACGAGCTCGCGACGGTCATACGCGATCGCCTGGAATCAAAATCGGAGATCGTGCATGTATCCTACGAGGAAGTTTACGGCAAGGATTTTGAGGATACACGCCGGCGCGTTCCCAACGTGCAAAAAGCGCGGGACGTGCTCGGCTTCAATGCTTCCTTCGATCTCGACGCAGGACTCGCGCGGACGCTTCCATGGTGTCGCGAGAATTACGGAAAGGTCGGCTAGCAGTCATTCACTGGAAGCCAATCTGCATCAAGCGTCCCCACGTGGGGCGCGAATCGCCGACGAGGACTTTCTCGCCGATCTCAGTCGCCTGAACCACTACCATGTGGTTGCCTGGCGTGTTCCAGGGAAAGTTCATATCGAGATAAGTGCTCGGCTTTACGGGCAGAACGGCAACAGCACGCCCATCGATCGTCACCGAGATAACCTGTTGCATGCTATTTGGCGGAACGTTGATGCGAAGGTGGAGCACCTGATCCCCGAAGTCCGAGCGCAGGCGTGCGGAAAATTTCCGGCCCAGCCAGCCGTCTTCGTAGATTCCGGAATAAAGCAGGCCCGGCTGTTTGAGGTCGCGCGGAAGATCCGCAAGCTGTTTCGGAGCATCGCCCAACGGCGGCGCTATGCTAATGTTCCTCGCGTAGAGGGCGAAATACCGAGGATCGAGGTCGACGTTTTTTCCATAGAGATTCATCAGCCAGCTGCGTTCGGGAACGAACTTATAGACCTCGTGACCAAAATACAGAATGATGTACCGCCTGCCGAAAAGACTGAGGGGACGTATCGCCGGAGTGATGATTCTCGCCGAACCGACTCCGATATTTGAGAGCGTTACGCGGGAGGCACCGGCAACCGTTATCGACGGAATGATCACGTGCGGACGGGGGTTGAAGGTCGCGGAAATATCCAGGAGCAACCGCACCGTCGGCGAGGAATCGTTGACGACTTCGAGCATCATGGCCTTGCCCAACGTCACTACGAACTCTCCGCCAGGATAGTATGGGTCGGGCTCAACCCCTCCGAGCGCCGATTCTTTTCCAGCGTGGAACGGGGCCGGGCCGAAACTCGTATCCACAAAACCGAGCCAATGGCTTACCGCGTGCCATGGTACGGCTCTGATCGTGAAATCTTGTGCGACCCACGATCGGTTCAAAACCGAGATCTGCGGACCGGTCTCGAGGAAAAGCCCTTCATTGCGGGCGACGGGACGGAGGGCAAACGCTTGGCGGTCGCTCTTCGGGCGCGGAGGAACATAAACCGTTACTTGCTTTTTGAAAAGAAGCATGTCGCAGCATCGAAAGACTTTGTCGTAGGCTGCGGCCCTTGCGCGCGCCTGGGCCCGAACACCATTCGGCCAGCCCAAGACATCGGTGATCCAAAGGTATCTGGAATGGGCGCCGCCGGCTAAAGTCAGATGGGCCAGCGGGTCGACGTCGTCGATTTCCAAGGGATGACCGCGCAGCGCTATCCCGATGATACGGACGGTTGCGAGATTGAAAAGGCCATCCATTCTAAATGGCTGGGATTTTGCGGAACGATACCGAGCCGCAATTCTATCGATCGTTCCGTACACATCGTTTTTTGATGCCGCAGGCAGCTCAACGTACCTCGAACTCGACTGCGAAAAGAAATCGGCCGAGCTTCCTGCATAGATATACGTTGTATATGCCGTCGCGGCGCAAAAAGCCGCAACCAAGGCCGCGCGAGGCCACAGCGGAGGAATATGAAACTTCCTGGCCGCGGCGCCGGCAATGGAGACGGCGGTCATTGCGACGAGCGCGATCCAGAAAGGTTGCAGCACAAAAGCCGACTTGAACGACGAATAACTGTTCTGCTTCAGCACCAAATACGCAAACTGCAGCAGGAGCAAGACGAGCATCCCGTCCGAGAACCTTGCGCTCCGAAGAAGTGAGCGGAACGCCGCGATGAGTGAGAAAACGAATACAAAAAACCCGGCGACGATACAGACCGAGAGCACCGGCTCACGATAATATTCGAAGGGAAGCAATCCCCACAGATTCGCGAAGCCCGATGGAGTCAGATAGTAGTTGATGGCTCCCGGGCCGGTGGTCCCGCTCACCGCAGCGACGATGCTGAGCAGCATCTGCATGCCCGCAATGAACGTGAACAACTGGATGTTCTGCAATATCACCACGGCCAGCGCGGCAACAACCGCTACGGCGCCCACGCTACGAAAATAGGCCGGCAGCTCTTTAGCATGCTTTACGAGCGCGAAAGGAATCGTGACCGCGGCTGCTGCGACGAGGACGGGAGAGATCTCCGGATAGATGTAGGCCAGCGCGTCTAAGACGCACCCTAAAGCCACACCGCGCTGGATATTCGCGCCATTTTCATCGCCTAACTGCACGAGAGCCACGATACTCACCAAGGCAACCTGTCCAAGGAGCTGAGGCAAGATTTGCTGGTAGACCGTGAAGAGCATCAAAGGCGATGCAATAGTCACCAGCGCCATTGCGACGAGCATCGAGGGGCGCATAGGCTTGGTCGCGCACAGCGCTCCCGTCGCCATGACTAACGCACCGAAGCCGGCGACGCCCAAGGGCATGTAGACCAGATAGGTGTCGAAATGCACGGATGCGGCGAGCAGCGCAATGAGTCCATCGGTACCGTAGCGGCTCGGCGGCAGAATCTCCCAGAACCACCAGGACCGGGCGATGTCCGTGCCTTTGACGATCTCGCCAACAGTGGGAACGGAAAAGAAGCCGTGATGCAGCAGATTTGAGGCTGACGAGACGTAGACGCCCATGTCGCTATTACTGTTGGCAGCCCAGTGAAAACCGTACAACAACATGGGAAAACCCGCCAGCAAACCGCCGATTCCAATCCACGGCAACGCCGGAATGAAATCACGCCACGGAGTGACAGGACGCCTAATCGCGAATATGAGCGCAACGGCAGCACCGAATCCAAGGACGAGCCAGCCGCCGAAGTCGCTGACTGGCAAGCCCGCTCGACTGAACGTGAGCTCGACGGGAATCAGGACGCCTAAACCGATCGAAGGCGACGTTAGCAGCACGACCAGCGAGATTTTTCGCGCGAAGAGGCATGCGATAGCTAGACCAATGCAGCTAAGGTAGATCAGGATAGCGACCGAGAGCAGCAGAGCTAACATATCGTTAGCCCGAAAAAGACCGCGGCGCGACGATGAGCCGGATCATGAGTTTTAGGTGGCTTGCGATCACACGCGCGACGCGCAGCTTGGACTGCCCGAAGCGCCGCACCGAAAGCACAGCGGGCACTTCGACGGTTTGCAGAGACTGCTTGATAGCCTTAAGCATCATCTCCGCGATCGCGGCGAAATCGGACTCCGGAGAGGCTATTCGTCCGTAAATCTCCCGGCGGTACACTCTGACCATCGCTGTGAACGTGTGGATGTGCGTCCGGAGAATGAGCCGGTAGAGTCCGCTCGCCGCCTTGCTCAAGAACAACCGGTACGGTGGAACGCCGAGGATTCCGCCATTTGGATGATAGGGCGAGGCCGTCACGAGATCGGCCCCTTTCTCCATTTGCCGGAGCATCGGCTCGAGGATCGCGGGATCGTACGTACAGTCGCTGTCGAGATTCGCAATCCACTCGCCCCTCGACTCGCGCGCGCCCGTGCGAATGGCGCCGCCCACGTTCAGGTTGCGCGGATGGCGAACGACGCGCGCGAATGAGAGCTCGCCGAAGGCTTTGTTTAACCGCTCGAATGTGGCGTCCGTGCTTCCATCGTCAATCAGTATGAGCTCGATTGCGTAGCGCGATGCCAGCCGCTCCAGCACCGGCAGAAGCCTGCTCCGCAGCTGATCGATACCGTCGGCCTCGTTGTAGCAAGGCACGACAACGCTCAACGTGGGCATTAGCGGTTGCGCAGAGGATGGTCGCTTGGGATCTCGCCGCACCGATCGCATTCCAATGATTGCACGCGGCTTCCACAGGTGCAGACCCAGCCGGCCAATCGCGCCGGCGTTCCGATCATGAGGCCGTAATCGGGAACGTCGTGCGTTACGACCGCGCCTGCACCGATCATCGCCCAGCGTCCGATGCGCACGCCCGGCAGAATCGTGGCGTTCGCTCCGATCGCCGCGCCGTCGTCCACATACGATGCGCCCACCGTCCACTCTCCTTCCGCCATCGGAGCGAATTGCGCGTCAGTCGCGCGCGGTCGCAGGTCATTCGTAAAGACAACGTGAGGTCCAACGAAGACGCCGTGGCCCAACGACGTGCCGTGATAGATGCAGGCGTAGTTTTGGATCTTACAATCGTCGCCGATCTGCACCTGGAGATCGATGTAGACGCCCTTGCCGACGATGCATCTTTCGCCTAACCGGGCACCCGTGCGGACGTGCACGTGGTGCCAAATGCGTGACCCGGCTCCGATGTGGACGTCGTTCTCAATGAGCGCGCTTTCGTGCGCGTAGAAATCCTTTTTAAGCGCAGGCATTATGCCACGCTTATCCGCAGTTTGCGCGCGATCATCTCGGTCGCTTCCAGTGCGATGCGCAGCGAACCGAGCGCGAGCTCGGGATCGGGGTAATCACCGCCCCCAACCGCGTCCACGAATTTTTCCAGTTGAAGCAGCAACGGCTCTTGCCGCACGATCGGATACTCGATCAGTGTACCGGCTGCATACTGCGCTAGAATCTCTTCATAGCTTTCGGTCACAACGAAATCGCGGCCCGGAGCGAAGGACGTTTGTTGCTGCAGGTAATCAACCTGAATGTAGCCAGCCGACCCCGTAATCGACAGGTCTCGGATCTTGACCGGGGTGACCCAATTGGTTATGGCATTTGCCACGATGCCCTCCGCATCCAAAGTCAAACTGGCGTAGTCAATGCGGTCGGGCGCTTTTGCCATTCCTCCCTGGGCGCTTATCAACGTCACACTTTTCTGAAGCAGGAATGAAATGATGTCGATATCGTGGACGCCCATGTCAATGATCACGTTGACATCCTTAACGCGCGGCTGCACCGGACCGACACGCCGGGTGATAACCTGCAACGGATCGCCGACGAGACCATCAAGGATCAAGCGCTGGGCGGCGAGGACCGCTGGGTTGAAGCGTTCGACGTAACCGACCATGAAGGGAAGGCCGCGCCGGCGGCTGCGTACGATGAGGTCCAGACCCTGTTCGATCGACGAGGCAATCGGCTTCTCCACGAGGACCGCAATACCGGCGTCGATGAGTTCCCCTGCGACTGCGTAATGCGCAGCGGTGGGCACGCTGACGACCGCTCCGTCTAGCGGCGATTTCAATAATTCTTCGATGGAAGCGAAAGCCTTATAGCCGTGGGATTCGGCGCTTTCGCGAGCGCCCAACAGCGGATCGACAATCCCGGCAAAATGAACGCCTTCCATCTGCGAAAAATTGCGGGCATGATGGCGGCCCATGCCGCCAAATCCCATGACGGCCATTGAAAGGTTGCGGCTCATAGTCCGACCACCGTTTTCAATACCGACGCAACATACGTGCGATCTGCCTCCGAAAGCGCGGGATGTATCGGAAGTGAGAGGACCTGCTTTGCTACCCGTTCCGCCACCGGAAATTCGCCCGATCGTTCCGGGCCGCCGAAAAGCGGATGCAAATGGAGCGGCTTGGGATAATAGATTCCCGTCGCAATGCCCGCTTGCTCCAGAGCTGAGCGTACCTCGTCCCGATTGCGATGGTTCGGCGTGGCCGCTGCGTCGATCAAGATCGTGTACTGATGGTATGCGTGTACGGCGCCATCGGGAACGAAGGGAACGGTTACGCCGGGGAGATCGCAAAGCGCTTCGTCGTAGAACGCCGCGTTGGCACGCCGGGATTGCGTCAAAACGTTCAAGCGTTTGAGCTGCGCGCGGCCGATTGCAGCCAGTACGTCCGTGAGCCGATAATTGTAGCCAAGCTCCAAGTATTCGTAGCGTTCGCCCTGTCCATGCTGGCGGAAGCGTCGAGCCGACGCGGCAATCGCGTCGTCGCCGGTTACCAACATGCCGCCTTCGCCGGTTATCACATTCTTGGTTGCATAAAAAGAAAATGCGGCGGCATCGCATCGCACCCCGGCCGCTGATCCATCGCGCGAAGCGCCGATCGCCTGGCACGCGTCTTCGATAACGGCGATTCCCCGCGAACGCAGCCCGCCCGCACCCGAATGATCGTACGGCAACCCGAAAAGATCGACCGCGACCACGGCTTTCACCGCCGGGCCCGCAGCAGCCGCATAGCGTTCGAGATCGACATTGAACGTTTGTTCGTCTATGTCGACGAAGCCTACTAACCCACGCTGCATGAGGATTGGAGAAGCGCTGGCAGCGAACGTGAACGGCGTCGTCAAGACTTCATCGTCCTCGCCTATATCGATGGCATTGAGCGCACAATGGACCGCAGCTGTTCCGGAATTGACTGCAACCGCGTGTTTTACTCCGAGAAGTTCCGCGAATTCGCGCTCCAACGAGGCAACGACGGGACCTTGGGCCAGTTGCCCGGAGCGCAGCACGTCGGCCACGCTCGCGATCTCTTCTTCGCCAAGGTAAGGTGCGACCAGTTGAACCGATCGCAGATTCGGCAGCACACCACCCATCAGAACGCCCTCGGCGCGGTCGCAGGTGCGAACCGAAGCTCGGAAAGCTGCCGCCTTCGCTGATCGATCGCGAGCGCCGAAACGGTGAAGCCCAGGGCCGAGCAATGCCCCGCGATCAAAACCGAGATGACATTGCTGATCGAAGCGTGATGCCGGCGATTTCCCCTATTTCAACAAGCAGCAAGGGAATCACGAAGGCGAAACGGTGAACGCCGATTGCATAATTGACGATGATCGTCGTGAGCGCAAGCGCAATGATGGCAACACCATAGGAGAGCAGATACGGCGTTGCGGCCATCGCCATTTTTCCGGCGATTGCTCCAAGTATCAGTCCCGGCACAAAACGAACCAGCGCCAGTTCCACCAGGCAGATGATCGAGCCCGCCGCGAGCATCATGAAAAGGAGGGACAACGTCGGTCGCCCTTGGCTGTTCAACTTTGAAGCCTTCGCGATGATAATGAGCGGGTACAAAGCGCTAAGAAGAGCGCCGCAATGGCAACTGCGTTCATGCGCACGGTTTCATATAGGAACCCTCCATACTTGATCTCTCGCCGCCGGAGCACAGTACGCATCGCTACGGCGTCGATCTTCATACGCGCAGTTTTCGGCTTGCCGAGCGCCGTTGAGGATCCCTGCTAAGCTTGGTCTCTAACGCGTGTCGGATGGTATAGGTTACTCTCGCCCGACGACCGCCGTGAGCATCGCTCTTGACCGTGCTTTCCGTATGCCGCTCGTGCGCGGTGTTTTGACGAAAGTGGCGCACCGAGAAACGGTTGCAGTTTGGTTGCAGTCGGCTGCAACCGCCAGCGTCCAGTCGTGACTCAGCGCGACCACAAAGCCTCGATCTCACGCTCGTCGGAAGCCTATGGTGACCCTCAGTAACCCTTACTTGACCGATTCGATTCCCGTTGGCGCTACCACGAAATACCCGAGACTCAGGCGCATGAGGGTCCGCTGAAAAAAAACAAACTCGCGGCCAAGCTCCTCGCTAAACTCTAGCTTACGCCTTCGCGTCGTCAACGGGCGATTTCAAGTCACATCGCCATGAAGCACGTAACTACTGAGCCGGCGCGCTGACCAAATAATACATCGGGTCATCGCTCTGTGCGAACAGATTGTCCACAACGCGCAGTCCGCTGTGTTCAATCATGCTCACAAAGTCGGACGCCTGTGATAGTAACGCGTTCTCCTGCATGATGATCAAACCATCCGGCGCCAAGAAGGATCGTACTTGGCGGTAAAATTTCTGATGGATTTTCCAATCGGGATCCTGGTAGATAAGCTTCAACCCTCCCCAGTCCTCGTCTGTTCCCGAGTGCGGGGGGTTAGCGACGATCAGATTCCACGCGACCTTGGGCGCCGAATCGAAGCAATCTGAAACGGAGGCACGAACATTGGTTAAGTGATTACGCCGGATAGTCTCATCGCATGCGGCGATCGCTTCGGGGTTGATGTCTAATAGATCCAGTTCGCGACACAAACCGTGTGTAAGAAGTGCGAATCCTATAAAACCCGGCCCGGAACACCATTCTAAGAGGCGATCCACTGGGTGATGATATTCCGATATGAACCGAACGAAGTCTTGACCGAATGTTTCCCCGCCGCCCTTTAAGTGAGAGCTATATACCACATCGATCTGGCCGATTCGCATGATATCGCGTTCCGGGGAGCCCATTATTGCGCCATCGTCTATCGGTTAGGAAAATCGCCCGAAGGCGGAAAGACGTGTTCGATTCCCTAGGCCCGTTTCTATCATTTGCCCCCGAAACGGTCGATCACCGATTGGCGGGCCTCCAAGTTGACGAATTCAAGTCGCGGTTTGAACATCTGTATCGGATTCCAAATCGCATTGTGCCGGCGGACGTTCGGCACATCGCGGAGCCTGGAACGGAGATTGAGCGGGGTCAGCAAACCCTGCTGATAGATGTGATCGAAAAGCATGAAGAAAAGCGCGTTACCCAATCCATACTTGCGGTACTCAATACCGTGCCGCCGCTTCAAGGTTACAAAGACGAGCTCGTATGTTTCCGGCACGCAGTACCCTAGAGCCACTGTCGCATCTTGTGCGTCACTGATACGCGCGACCACCAATTGACCAAACTTGGCGAGCCACTGAAAATATTCGGCTTCGACATTGAAGCCGCAATCGCGGTCGCCCGGCCCCGGCTCGATCTCGAGCAGCAGCATCTTTACGTCTGCCCGATCAGTGATCTCAATCTTCGCATCATTGCTGGCCCAGCGAAACGTTTCACTGTTGAAAGTTTCCAACGGATACCAGCCGGAACCGGGCTGCGCGCTCAACCCAGGCGGCAGAATGTCGATAATCGCTTGCACAAAATTTAGCTTGAAGACTCGGAAGTTCAGCACGCGAGTATCCTTGGAGGCCGGCTTGTTGTTGCCTTCCGCATGCAGCACGAGCTTGCGAATCGTGGGCTCGCTTGGCGGCAGCTCGATCGAGATCATTTGCCGCCCCTTGATCATCGCCCGCGCAACGGGTTCATCGTTTTCGGTGACGAGCAACTCGAAGGGTTTGAAGTCCAGACTGGGCCCGGGTTCAAGGTAAATCTGCAGGTAATGCTTGATGTTTCTGAACGCTGCGACGTAGACTTCGGCGGCACTAGAAACCCAACGGAAATTCTCATCGCCGTAGATCTCAAGCGGAAACCAGCCGTTTCCCAAAGCGATATTGTTAGCGGGCGCGAGGATGTCCAATGAGCCGAGGGTCCTTCTGGTGGAACAAGTCGAAACGTTCTGCGAAGTGACTCACGCGAACCTGCGTACTGTTATGAAAACGGCGGGCCCTTTCGGGCCCGCCGTTTTTTAGGGGTATGCTAGGTTGTTAGTGATTACAGCACTGCTGATTATTGTTGCCGTCCCCGTTCTTACCATCCTGGTTGTTGTCGCCGTGTTTGGCGTCCTTGTCACCGGAGCACTTGTCGTTCTTGCCGTTTTTGTTGTCGTTATTATGGTTGTTGTTGTCGTTCTTGCCGCTGCAATCCGAGCCGGAACCCGAACCCGATGCGCTGGGGAATACAACCTCGCCGATCTTGCTGGCGGAGTTTTCAGTAAACCAGAGGTTGCCGTCTGGCCCCTTCGTGATGTACATGGGGCCCGCCGTCGGATTGGCCAACGGGTATTCGGTCACCGCTCCCGTCATCGTAATTTTGCCGACAGCGCTGGCGCCCGGCGGACCAAGAAGATAGCCGTTCTCTACAAACCACATGTTGCCGTCGGGTCCGGCGGTGATTCCATTCGGACAGGAGCCTTGCGTTTTTACCGGATACTCCGTTACCGTCCCGGCGAGGGTCACGCGGCCGATGCTATCGACCTTCGTGGAGCTAGGATTGCCAAACGTGGCGCATTCCGTGAACCAAACAGCCCCATCCGGCCCCACGGCTATGTTGTACGGAAAGGGCTGACCAGTCGGATACTGCGCAATCAAGGTGCCGGTGATTGCCATGCGCCCAATGGAGCTGGAGTTAGACTCGGCAAACCAAAGAGCGCCGTCGGGACCTGAGGTTATGTCCCAAGGACCGCTGCCGTCGCCGGATTCATGCAGAACTCCCGACGTAGTTATTCGTCCGATCTTGCCGGCGCCGCCGTTGCTGAACTCCGTGAACCACATGGCGTTGTCGGAGCCTTTTACGATGAAGGCCGGATTTGAGCCGGTCAGCCCGCTGTACTGTTGAACCGTTCCAGTCGTCGTCATGGCACCGATTTGGTTCGTGCTGTACTCAGTGAACCATAGCCGGTTGTCGGGCCCGAGCGCTATTCCGTTAGGAAATGACCCAGGGGAACCGTCAGAAAACTCGTTGGTGTTGACTCCCGCCGTCGTCATGCGTCCGATTTTATCGACGTTCCCTTCGGTGAACCAGAGAGCGCCATCCGGACCCGTGGTGATCACCACCGGCCCGGAGCCGGCAGTTAACGTCGGGTATTCGTTTATTACCGGTGCCGGAGCGGGCGTCGCAACAAGCGACGATGCGCTACCCATTATGCCCGTGCTCAGCGGCGAAATGCCATTGGGCGCCGCGGCGGGAATCGTGCCGGCATTTCCGCCGCCGCACGCGGTCAGGAGTGCGGTGGCGCCGATGAAAGCAAAAAAGCGCAGGGCATTAAGCAACGATGGCCGCATCAATTGGCTCCTCAGGGTTTCCTGTGATTTCGTCTCGATTGTGTGGATTTGGCTACGGTGTTCCTCTGGTGAGCTCCTACCCCTCAGAAGCCTGGTTCGACCGCCGCACGCTCGTGCTAAGCCATCCCTTACGTACGGTTAACTCTCTTAAGGAAGTAGGAGTTGCGAACCGTCCCCAGCCGGGTGTTTCCTCGAGCACGGGCTCCATCGCCAAGCAGCACCTCCACCGTGAACCCCGGATAGACCTGATGAAAACGCCCCTTCTTCCAGCGCTCGACCGTCATCCGGCCCGGAGCTCTGTTTTCAAAACGCCCCGAATAACCGGGGATCCCGATGCGATCGCCTCGGAGGTTCCGGCCCTCGAGGGTCACGAACGCGACCCTGAAGCCTTCTAAGCGCTCGATTTGGCTTTCGACTCGTCCCAGGGTGGCCATCACATCACCGCCGCACCACAACGCTGCGCACGACATCAATGACTCGATCTTGGTCGGTCTCTTCAAGGTCGAAAAACAACGGTAAGCTCAGAGCGCCCTGGTAATAACGTTCAGCCGCTGGAAAGTCGCCGTCCCGAAAACCGAGCCGCCGATAATACGGCTGGGTGTGAATCGGCATGAAATGAACCTGGCTCTGTATCCCATGCCGTGAGAGCTCGTCATAGAGATGCCGCCGAAGTCTTTTGCGATCGTTTCCCAAGACGTGAATCGGATAGAGATGCCAGGCTGAGGCGCTCTTCGTATCGCGGTGCGGCAGCTGCAGCGTGACGTTCTCGAACGCTTCGTCGTATCGCGCCGCTAGTTCGCGGCGACGCCGCACGAAAGCATCGAGTTTGGCGAGCTGGCTCGACGCGAGCGCTGCCTGGATGTCTGTCATGCGATAGTTGAAGCCGAGGTCGATCTGCTCGTAGCGCCAGGGCTCGTCCTTGTGCACAGCAGTCATGTGCTGAGGCTCTCGCGTTATCCCGTGTCCGCGAAAAAGCCGGACGCCGTTCGCGATCTCCTCGCGATTGGTCGCTACCATGCCTCCCTCGCCGGCTGCAATGCTCTTCGTTGCCTGAAAGCTGAAGATCGTCGCATCCGAGAAGCGGCACGCGCCGACCGGCTCGCCACGATATGTGGCGCCGAGCGCGTGCGACGCGTCTTCGATGACGTGGATGCCATGCGGTTGCGTCAAAGCAGCGATCGCTTCCAGATCGCACGGCTGTCCGCCGTAGTGGACCGTTACGATCGCTTTGGGCAGACTGCGGGTCTTCTCGGCAGCTGCAAGTTTCTTGTCGAGTTCGTGCGCGCTGAGGTTGTACGTGGTTGGATCGATATCGACGAAGTCGACGGTTGCGCCGCAGTATAATGCGCAATTGGCCGACGCCACGAAACTGTTTGGCGAAGTCCAAACCCGGTCGCCGGGTCCGACCCCAAGCGCGCGCAACGCGGCGTGCAGCCCTGCAGTCGCGCTGGAAACTGCGACCGTGAATTTCGTGCCGCAGTACGCTGCTACGTGCTCCTCGAATTCATCAATCTTCGGACCGGTCGTCAGCCAGTCCGAACGAAGAACGGTCGTCACCGCCGCAATGTCGTCGGCATCGATATGCTGCCGAGTGTAAGGGACGTCAGATTTTTGAGCAAACAACGTCGTCAAATAGGACCTCCCACGGCGCGAATGCCGCTGCTGGGATCGCTTCCAAACCAGGATTGGCGATCCAAACGTAGAGCCACAACGTGGCGCGTTCCAAAATCCGGCCAGGCGGAGCTTGCGGGATCTGCACGACGCCGCCTCTTTCTACATAGTCCTCGGTCAGTTCCATAAGCGGTTCGGTGCGCAAATCCGTTGAGCTCCCATCGTCATAATAGAGTCTCAGGAAAAGGTAGGCACCCCGGGTTAGGCTTGCCGTGGCGCCGGAAGACTTGACTGCAGCCCGAATCATCCAGCGTTCATTCGGTTTCGGAAACAGTACGGTTGTGTTCTCGATGGCGGCGTACGGCGCAGTGCCTTGCAAGACCGCCTGATCCTCAATCACTCGTATGAGGAGAGCGTTTTCTCCCGAGAGCTGACGGCCGGTTCGCACGGCCAGTGCCACCGAGAACTGCGGATCGGAAACGATTACGCGCCAATCTAAAGCGATGTCGCTCGATCCGGCGATCCAAGCTCCCGGAACTATTTGCGCCGGTGCAACCCTGATTTCTTCAAAATCGCCGTTTGAAAGCTGGTTATCCTTCGCGGAAAGCTTCCCACCCGGGGTGGGTTCAGGCGCTCTTGGCGAGATTTCGGTGCATGCAACAAGTGTAGGGGGCCGCCTGAATAAGAAGCCGTAATCGAGCATTGCTTTAAAGAACGCTTCTTCGGCGTGCTCGTCGTGCAGCTGCACGATCATGTTCTTTACGTACGGTAGCCACTTGCTATAGTTTTTCGAAAACACTTCGCGCTCGGAACACTCAATGTTCATTTTGAGCAAATCAATCTCCGTAAAACCGGAGTCGCGCAGCAAGGTTCCCAGGTCTATGCCTTTTACGTCGGGTGATTCATCGTTTTTCGCAGGCTGAACCATTGTGGCCCACTCCCGGCCGTCTGCCAGTTCCCCCCGGTGTAAGGCCAGTTCGCTGTCGTCGGACCAAATTGCAGCTTCGACCAAGGTCACGCGATTTGTGTAAGGTTCTAAGTTCAGCCGGCAGAGTTCAAAATTCTCCGGATCGGGCTCGACCGCGATCACATGAGCATTCTTGTATTTCTCCAGAAAGAACAGTGTCGAATAGCCTGTGTAAGCGCCGCAATCGACGATCAGTCTAGGCTCGCGGATATCTTCCCCGGCGCAACCATACTCCTCGCGCACGAATATGTCGTTGAATACTTCTCTATCCGTCGTATCGGTCCGAAAATAGATCGGGTTGCCGTCGAGCGAGAACCTAAACCTGCGTAGGAGTTTTTGCACTTGGGGATCAGCAGTCTGCGGGAGAGGTCGCGGAAGCTTGGTCATATGTTTGTGCAGAGGAATTGAGATAGTCCTCGCTTTTCGCTTTGTCAGCAAGGGGTGCGATCGCTATGCCCTCCTGTTTCGCCCAAGTATTAAGGAGCGCGTCGATGTGGCGAACATCCGGATCGCGTATTCCAAAACGGGTCGTCAAGTTCGAAACCGCGTCCATATTTAGTGCAATGTCGTAGCGGATCGCCGAGACTAACCATTTTCTACACGACGGCCGTTTCGTTAGAACCGCGTCTACGGTTCGATCTCGCAGAAGTTGGGCCCACTGGTCGTAGATCGTCATCCGATCGGCCATCGGTCGCCCGCACACGGCTTCCAACGTAGCCACAATCTCAAGAAAGCCGCTCTTCGCGTTCCCACGCAAGCCAAGCGTTACATCGTGCAGGGTGTCTAATACGGCAAAACGCCTGTAGGCATCTTCCGGTCTCGACAGGCGAATGCGTTCTGCTGCCAAGATGGCGGTGCGCGAATCGTTTAGAAGGTTTCCGCAATCGTTCAGTCTTTTCGGGGTGCCTTGAGGCGAAGCGTGGGAGCACGCTGCCAGCATCATGCAAAATGCCGGCAACAAAGCAATTACTCTCTTATTAATGCAATCCGTTGAAATCTACTTCGCAGGTGCCTTGAGATCCGGCGAATATTGGAAAACGCGAAAATTCATGATGCGATCATCGGAGCCGATTTTCTTCCCGCCCCCCTCGGCATGCAGTGTCAACGAAGACGCGCCGTCGAGCTGAATCGCGACGACGCGGCGCGTTTCGACTTTAGCTTCGGTGAGTTGGACGCCGGCGTCGTTTAGGACTCGCAGCACAAACGGTTTTGAGTTGACACCCGGTCCAGGTTCAATCTCCAGCATCAGTTGTTTCGCTTCACCGGGAGCGTTGAGGGTGATCTTCGCGTCGTTCCCGGCCCAGCGAAACGTCTCGCCGTTGAACGTTTCAAGCGGATACCATCCAGAGCCGAGCTTCGCTCCTGCGTCGGGCGCGAGGACGTCGATCAAGGCCGGCATGAAAGTTACTTTGAAAACGCGGAAATTGAGTAACCGCGCATCGTTGGGAGCCGGCCTCCCTCCGCCTTCAACGTGAAGAACGAGTTTTCGCACCATCGGCTCGGTGGCCGGGATCTCCACAGAGATCATTTGGCGGCCCTTTACAGTAGTGCGGGCCAACGTTTGGTCTTTTTCCTTGATCAGCAACTCAAACGGCTTGAGGTTCAGTCCGGGTCCAGGCTCGAGATGGACTTGTAGATAGTGTTTGACGTTGCGCAGTGCAGCAGCATAGATCTCAGCGTCGTTGGTAACCCAGCGAAAGCTTTCCGCGCGATATGCTTCGAGCGGAAACCAGCCCGAGCCCAGGCTGGTGTTGTTGGCCGGTGTCAAAATATCCATAAAAAGTGCGTCCTAAGCGTCAGATTCGTTTCTGCGCGTTGCTAGCCACGGCCCTCCAATGAGAATCTCACAGGATGAGGTTGGCAGCCAGTGCATCCCGGTGAAACATTTTGACGGTGTCAAGCGAGAACGCATCCAGGTTCTTGCCCACGAGCGGCAGCTTCTGAAGCAGCTCTCTGGTCAGCGTGATTATGTGACCTCCGGCGCTCTCTGCGTGAAAGACGTTGGTTCAAGGCGACGTACATATACTTGTCGATGCCAAGTCCGAGAATGTAACCGCCGTGCTTGCGGTAAAAGCCGGGCAGGTCGGTTCCTCCGCCTCCCAGGGTTATGCGGAAGGGCGTTCGCGTTACAATCAAAGGTAAATGGCTTTCGCAGTCGGCAATTTCAAGATCTCACGATTCGCAATCCCTGCGGCGAGGTCTTTTTGTAACAGATGATTCTCTCAGGCCATCAGCCCGCATATCTACCCTGGCTCGGGCTCTTCCACAAAATGACGCTGGCTGACGCATTTTGCATCGTCGACACGGCCGTATACAGCAAGGATTTCATCAATCGCAACCTGGTCAAGACGTCGCACGGACCGGTTTGGCTGACCGTACCGGTGAACGCGCATGGTGCAAAACGAATATGCGACGTTCGCATCGCGGGCGACGGCTGGCGTCAAAAGCACCTCCGGACCATCGAAACGGCCTACTCGAGAGCACCGTATTTTGACGCTTATGCGCCGGGAATTCTTAACGTTCTCTCAAGACCGTACGAGTACTTGAGCCAACTCACGAACGAGCTCTTGCGACAGCTGATCCAATTGCTCGGACTCCACGTGAAGCTCATGGTAGCGAGCGACTATGATTTTGCGGGTGGGAAATCGGAATACGTCCTGGACATGTGCACAAAGCTTGGAGCGTCGGCTTACGTCTTCGGATCGCACGGACGGCATTACGTCGACGAGCAATTCCTTCGCAACGGCGGTGTCGAGCCGATCTTTCAGGAGTACCAGCATCCCGTGTACCGCCAGCGTTACGGCGCGTTCGTTCCGCGCCTCTCGATAATCGATCTGTTGTTTAACGAGGGGCCACATAGCCTTGAGATATTACTGCGCGATAATCAGCCGGCGCCGTTCATCGCCGCCGGTGAACTCCGGTAAACGAAGATTGCAAAAGTCCAAGGTGAGAAAGCGTGCCGAATCTCCGCGAGCGGCGAAAGCTCCGCCTGTGCAAACCGCAGGATGTCGGCCGGATCTTGATGATAGTCTCCGGGTTCTTGAATCTCGGCGAGCGTCGAAAGAAAAACGATAGCCATCCCGCGGCGTGCAATCGCAAACATGGCGCGCATCATTTCACGAATGTACTCGGACCAAGCCTGTTCGGAGATATCCAGATGACTGAACGTTCCCGACGCAACGACGTAGTCATATTCTGGCGGTGGATTCTGCAAAATATTGCGCTCCTCGATCGTTGCTGCCGGCCGGCGGCGGCGCGCTCGCTCGATCATGCCGGGGTGGATATCGCAACCCGCGTAGCCGGCCAGCGGATATGACTCCTTCAAAAAAGCGTGCAGGCCCGCCAGTCCGCAGCCTACGTCATAGACGGAAAAAGGAAGTGTTTCGCCCGCAAAAATCTGAGCCAATGCGTTAAAGTTTCGCTGCTGCGTTTGACTGCTGCGCCATCCTACAGCGCGCGCGTCCTCGAGATCCTCGTCGAGCAAGCGGTCGTAGAATCGCAAGACCCCTTCAATGCGGGGATCCCTCAAAGCGCTGCCTGCATCGTAGAACGTTCTTGCTCCCCGGAGAGTTGGTGGAGGCTTCTCAACACGTTTGCGTCATCGTTGGATCGTATGGCTTCAGCTAAACGTTCGATTTCCGGCTTCAAGTTCTCATCCCGCGACGGCCGGTCGACGATGAAAAAGCGCTCCTCGCGAACCGCGGCAGTGCGCTCCGAGCCGGTCATCAATTGTTCGTTGAGTTTTTCACCGGGCCGAATGCCGACCTCGGCGATCGGATACTCTGAAATTCCGTGCGCGGCGAGCAATCGCTCCGCGAGTGCGGCTATCGCGATTGGTTCCCCGCTGTCCACTATGAAAAGCTCGTTGGCCGCGGCGCGCTCGATCGCGCGAAGGATCCACGACGCCGATTCTTCGATCGTTAAGAAATAACGTTGCATACGGCGATCGGTTAGCGACAGCGGAACCCCGAGCTCGATCTGTCGCTCGAAGATCTCGAGTACGCTCCCGCGGCTCCCGAGCACATTTCCAAACCGCACGGTAATGAAGCGGGTGTCGCTCTTATAAGGAAAGCTTTGCCAGATATTCTCCGCGGCAAGTTTCGTAAGCCCCATGACGTTTGCCGGCTGCACAGCCTTGTCGGTGGAAAGCAGGACAACGTCGCGGGCGCCATGGCTTACCGCGCAGCGCGCCACGGTATAGGCTCCGAGCACGTTCGTTCGTGCGCCTTCAGTGAGGTTTTGCTCGACGATTGGCACGTGTTTGTGTGCCGCCGCGTGTATCACGACATCGGGCCGATAGCGAGCAAACGCGGCATCGATCAGGTCGGCAGTCGCGACGTCGGCGAGCACGATTTGAAAATCCGAAAAGCGTCCCCGGTCTGAAAGGTCTTGCGCGATTTGAAAGAGGCTATGCTCCCCGTGGCCGATCAGTAAAAGCAAGCGGGGTGCAAGCACGGTCAGCTGCCGGCATAGCTCGCTGCCGATCGACCCGCCGGCGCCCGTTACGGCCACGACCTTCCCCTTCAGTCGTTCCGGAAACGAAAGCCGCGCGATTTCAGCAGATCGGTGCAGCAGGGCTTCTGTCAGCAGGTTGTGACGCATGAATAGAATGATGAAATAGGCGTGAAGGCGGAATGTTCCTGGATGAGGCGTTTGGCATGAAACTTTCCGCCGTTGTCGGGACGAAGAATGGTTCGGGGCGAATTCCCGCGCTTCTTGAAAAGCTGAACGGGCTGGCCGATGAAGTCGTCGTTCTTGTCGACTCGACGACGACGGATGCGACTGCGGACGTGGCCGAGAAATGCGGCGCGACGGTGCACACCTTCGTGCACGATCCGTGTTTCATCGAAATGCGGCGCCAAATGCTCGAGCGTTGCAACGGAGACTGGATTCTAAATCTGGACGACGATGAAATGATCAATGCTCGCTGGTCGCGATCGGCCCTCGACGAGATCATGCAAGAACGCTCAATAACTCACTGCTGGTTTCCTTCGCGCAACTTGATTCCGCCTGGAGATCGCTACATCCGGACCGCTCCGCTCTACCCGGACTGGGGCATGCGGATGTTTCGCAACATTCCGTCTATCGCCGAGCTGCCGACCTCGTTGCACGAGGCTTGGCATATCGCGGGAGAACCGCTCTTTGCGGCTGATTTGCACCGATACCATTGGGACTTCGTATGGAACGATCGTGCGGCGAGGGAAGCAAAGATGGCGGCATATCGTGCGGCCGACCCCAACAACCCCGGCGACGAACATGCGCTTTACGAAGACTACTATTTCGAAGCGGAACAGGTTACGCAGAAGGATTCAGCGCCGGCAGATAGTGTTTACGAGCAATGGCCGATCGGCAGCACTGTGAATTTGCATCTATCGGATGTTCCTTCTACGATGACGGTCGGACAGCGATACGTCGCTCGCGTTGCGATCGCAAACGGTTCCTCGCGAACGCTGCTTCCACAGAGCGAGTTCATTCGTTGGGGCACCCTTGAACTGGCGACTCGCTGGTTCGCTCGGCAAGAAGGAGCGGACACACGCGATGAATTTGCGAAAACGCCGTTTCCCGGGCGCATCGAACCGGGCCGGATTTTGCCGGCACTGGCGAATGTGAAAGCACCGGATACGCCCGGAGAATATTGGCTGCAAGCGGACATCCGCGAGGCCGGCTCTTGGTTTTCGCAGCTGCCGGATCATGGCAGTCACGAACGCCAGCTCGTCCGGGTCGTTCCGCTCGTCTGGCCCACAAGCCGACGGACCCGTACGCCCTCATGACCGCCGATCTCCGGGACTGGAACGCGCGACTGATTGCGCCCTCACCGGGCGGACTTGTCCTGGGGATCAACTACAGCGGGATGCACGACACAGCGATGGCACTGGTAACGCCCGAAGGCGAAGTGCTGGCGGCCTGCGCGCTCGAGCGGATCACACGCGTCAAGCAGGATGGACGCCCATTTACGCCGCTGCTGGCGGGAATCGATTGGACGAAAATTGCGACCGTCGCCATTTCGACGAACGAGCACTTCACGGTGCCGGCCGATGCACACAGCGTGTTGCATCCAGTGCCGCTACCGAATCCGCACGATAACTACGTTAGCGAACACGGACCGGTTTTTTTGAAGCTGCTGGGCGAGCTGCCCGTTCCAAAACGCTTTGTGGACCATCAGCTCAGCCACGCGGCTTCGGCTTTTTACACCACCGGCTTCGAAGACGCTACGTGCTTGGCGTACGACGCGGGAACGAACAATTGTCCCTGGTTCGGAGGTCTCTATGAAGCGGATTCCAAGGGCATCCGGGCGCTGGACCGTTTCGCAGCGTCCCATTATGCGAAAATTACGCTGCTGTATTCATTCGTGACCGCGCTGCTGGGCTTTTCGCCCAACAAACATGAAGGCAAGATCACGGGTCTAGCTGCCTACGGTAAACCTGACGCCGTCTGTCGCGACGCCTTGTGCGAAATACTCACGGCAAAGTATGACCATCTGGAAGAATTGGTGGAATGGTTTCTTGCCTATTCGGATTCGGCGCCGCCTATGCTCGTGATGGATCCGGCTCTGCTCGAGCGGCTGGGCGCGAAGCTCGCAGACTTTCCGCGCGAGAATGTAGCGGCCACGCTGCAGACACTCACGGAAGAGCACGTGCTGGCGATTCTCGTGCGCGCCAAAGAGCGAGGCTGGCTGAAAGAACGCATCTGCTTAGCGGGAGGTTTGTTCGCGAACGTTCGCGTCAATCAACGGGTCCATGAATTCGTCCGTGAAGTGTTCGTCGCGCCGCCGATGACGGATGACGGCACGGCGGTAGGTGCTGCACTGGCCGTAGCGTGGGAGAACCGGCCTTACTCAGGCCGCACGATAGTTAACGTTTCTTGGGGCCCGGACTACAGTTCCGCCGAGATCGAGGCTGCGCTTCGGCATTTTGACCTCAAGTACGAAAAAGTCGCTGGGGCGGAAGAGTCTATTGCGGCCGAGCTGGCGCGCGGCGCAATCGTGGGCATCTTTGAAGGGCGGATGGAGTTCGGTCCGCGGGCATTGGGGAACCGGTCTATACTTTGCGAAGCGCGAGAAATCGCCATCAATCAGCATTTGAATGCGATGCTGCAGCGCACCGAGTTCATGCCGTTTGCGCCGGCGACCAGGCTTGAAGATGCGGCTGAATGTTATCTTGGCGTTCAAGGCGCGGAGTCCGCCGCCCACTTCATGACCACGACGTTCGAGTGTACGGAAAAAACGCGGACGGAGAGTCCGGCCGTCGTGCACCGCGACGGAACGGCTCGACCGCAACTCGTGACCCGCAGCTCGTCGCCCCTGCTCTACGCGATTCTTTCACACTATCGTGAGCTAACTGGAATCCCGTCCATCATCAATACGTCCTTCAACATCCACGAAGAGCCGATTGTTTGCTCGCCTGACGATGCGATCCGCGGATTCCTTCGATCCGGGATCGATATGCTGTACTTGCAAGGCGGCTATGTTGTTCGCGCATCGGCTAACAGTTTGGCCGCCCTAAACTATCTGTACGATTCAGCTACTGAGGCGAAAAAGGACGCGCGTAATTCGGCGCTGGCGAGAATCTACTCGGAACGGGTCTACTCCCTGAATGCGCAGCTTGAAGAGAAGGAAGAACAGATCCAAATTTTAGCGGGGGCTGCCGACGAACGCCTCCGGGCGCTTGAAGCAGCCGATGCCGAGATCTCGCGCCTTACGAGCACTTCGCCGGAAACAATGGATAGATCGTAGCGCCATGAGGAACGTCTTGGTTGTCGCTGCGCATCCCGACGACGCCGTTCTGGGCTGCGGCGCGACGATTGCTAAACATGCGGCGGCGGGGGACGCCGTTCACATCGTAGCGTTTGCCGACGGGATCATGGGCCGAACCGGGCCGCCAAAGGAAGACCGGGCTGCGGAGTTTGCCGCGCACGCCCGTGCCGCGAAGGAAGCGGCCGGCATTTTAGGCGCCGCATCGTTTGTCACGCATGACTTTCCCGATACTCGCCTGGACACCGTTCCTGGCCTTGACTTGGCTCGCGCGGCTGAGGGAGCCGTAGCTTTCAGGAACCCGGAGATCGTGTACACGCATCATTTCGGCGATCTGAATGCCGATCACATACGCGTGCACGATGCAGTCTGCGTTGCTTGCAGGCCGCTTCCTGAAACCTGCGTCAAGGCGCTCCTTTTTTTTGAAGTGCCCTCCAGTACGGAGTGGGGCGCACAAGCGGGTGCTGCGTTCGAACCCAACTGGTTCGTCGACGTCGCGGAAACGATCGAACTAAAAATGCGAGCCTTGAAAGCGTTCGAAATGGAGATGCGGCCGTTTCCGCATCCGCGCTCGCTTGAAGCCGTCAAACATTTAGCCGGCTGGCGGGGCGCTACCGCCGGCATGACCGCGGCCGAAGCGTTTGTGCTAGGCCGCCGGATCGAGTTCTAGCCTGAAGCACGCGCGCGCGAAGCTAAACGACGTGCTGCGCTGCCTTGTCCCGGGCAGGCCCGCACCGTTGGATCGCTTTGGAACCGCCGAATACATTGCGCGTCTTCGCCGCTTCAACGCTTCAGCTAATTACCTGGCGGACCTGAAGCGCGTGGTCGAACTGCTTCAGCCCTTCACAGGCATGAAGGTACTTGATTTCGGCTGCGGTCTGGGTGCCGCGTCGTCGGCGCTGGCAGCGCTGGGTTGCGTAGTAACGGGTGCCGACGCGAACGGCAACCTTTTGGAGGCGGCGGCGCGCGAACATCCCAGGGTTGTTTTCAAGCGTGATGACGCTTTGCCGCGCGAACAGGATGCTGCGATTGCCCTGCATGTCTTGTCATATGTACCGAATGTGCCCGATACATTAAACCGAATATACGGTGCTCTGCGCGCGGGCGGGCGAATCGTATTCTGCGAACCTAATCCGCTTTTTGCGTTGGCGATGCTGCCGCGCAATTTATTCAACGACTATCTTGCCGACGAAAATGTAGTTTATTGCCGCAGCTACAGCGCGTGGCCCCGGGTGTTGCGCCGCGCCGGCTTCACCGGCATCCAAGGGGAGACATATGGCGAGTTTCCGAGCTTCCCAAAAAATCGAGCGTTACGAAGCCGCGTGATCTTTACTGCGCGCAAGGTCGGCTGAGGCGATTCCCAACAGTATCATCCACTGCATGCCCACCTTCGGATAAAACACGAGCAGATCCAGAATGAAGTGAAGAGCGAGCGCGGTACTCCCTGCCAGTGCTGCGATGGTAAGCGGCGTGCGCGCGCGTCCCCAGAACGCCGCGATGGAATTGTAAATCAGAAACACTGTCGCGCCTAGGAGCGGCAGCCCGCCTTCAACGAGGCTTTGCAAATAAAAACTGTTAGCGTGCGTCTTGATCGGCGCGCGCAGCAATTTACCTACCTCCAGCTCGTAGTTGCCGGCGCCGATGCCCCACAGCGGATGCGCTCGCCAGAGACTGACGGCGGCCGCCCATAAATCGCGCCTCGTGCCCAAACCGCCGCGAATCTCGATGTGATGGTGCGCGCTCGCCGTTACTAGTCCGATGCCGCCGGCAACGAGCCGCCACGCCGCCGCCGAAGCAATCAGCAAAACGATTGCCGCGGCCGCAAAAATGCTTTTAGCAAGTTTCGATTGCGTGCAAAGGATGGCCACCAAGAAGAGCGCCAGCAGTAATGAAACGATCCCGCCGCGTGAAAAGCTCAGCAATGTAGCGACGATGCCGGCAGCTATCGTAAATATCTCCGGCCAGCGACGGCCTTGCTTGAGCGTGTAAGCGAGTATGACGGGCAGCATCAAGCCTAGGTAAGCGGCCAACTGGTTTGGGCCCTCGAGCGGGCCCGCGATGCGCGGGACTTCGGTGCGCGCAACGATGATGCCCGAACTTGCACCTGTGAAGAGTTCAGGAATCGCTAAGGCCGACACAAGCGCAGTCGTGATCAGCACACCCCACCGGACGAGCGTTTCGTCCGGGTCGTTGTAATAAGCGGCGGCACAGACTGCGAAGATAGCGGCATACTCTAACCACTTCAGCGTTTCTCTTGCAGCCGGCGCTACGGCGCTTGCGTGCCACATTGAAAGCGCGACCGCGGCTGTTACGAGCGTGGTCGCTAGCAGTAGACTTTTTGCAGGTCGCATCAGCAGAACAGCCGGCAGTAACATTTTCCGAAGCAGAAAACCGATAACGATCGCGATTAACGCAACTTTTGAAAGCGTTAACGTGGTGAATCCAATCGAACGATAGAAAGCAAACGGATCGCAAAAGATCAGTGCGAGAACACCTGCAGCTGGCCGCCTATACGTGGCGTATGCAATGATGGCAAAAAAGGCGATATAGACGGCCGCGCTCGCAAAGTCCAGTCGCGGCGCTGTTGAAACTGCCGGCAAAACAGGGCCGAATTGCATGCCACGTGCTTCGGGATGGCAAGGTTTCGACCTCGCATTACAGAAAATTCCATCACCGTGCGCGATAATTCAGACCTCGACGTCAACGATCTCATGGCGCAAGTGCACGATCAAGTCTTGCGGCGCGGAGAGAGCGAGTCCGCGGCAGCCGTCCGCGACGTCGAGCGCACATATGTCTACGCTTCCGAGCTCGATGCGGACAGCATCGAGGCGCTACTGCACAACGCTCGCAAGATGGCGCAGATTCGAACGGCATGGCCGCGCCGTCTTTGGATATTTCCCTTCAGTATAAGCCGCTCGCTGCGGCGCGTATTTTTGCGGCTATTCGCTTTTATCTTCAACGATCAGCGTCACGTAAATTTTGCGTTGACCGAGGCGATACGTCAGCAGCTGCAGATCACGAAAGAATTGCACGGCTTGGTGGCCGCCCAGCAAAGCGAACTGCGCCATCTCGAAGATCGCCTGGAACGAATCGAGCGCCGCAATGCGAAATGAAAAATGCGTTGCTCTGGTTACGCCATGGTTCGGCGAGGACGGCACCGGCGGCTCGCAGATTCTTTCCACGCAGCTCGTACGCGAGCTGTTCGCTCCCGCCGAAGGCATCGACGTCTTAACGACGTGTTCTCGATCGTTTGAAGACGACTGGTCGAAGAATTATTATAATGAAGGAACGGAGCGCGCACGGAACGTTACGATCCGCCGTTTTGGCGTGCGTGCCCGTGATACCGAAACGTTCAACCGCGCGAATGGATTTCTCTTGAGCCAGCCGCCGGGCTGGCTAAGGAATCACACGCACTGCATTCCCGAGACCATTGCCGCGGCATTTTGCGCCGAAAATATCGCTTCGCCGGATTTGTTGAAGTATCTGGCTGACTGGGGCCGCGGTTACAAGGCCGTTATTTTTACGCCGTACTTGTACGGGCCCATTCTGAGCGGTGTCGAGCTCGTAGCCGACCGCGCCTATCTTCAGCCGTGCCTGCACGACGAAGCCTACGCGTATCTGCCACAAGTCAAGAACATGTTTCACGCGGCGAAGGGGCTGCTCTTCAACAGTGAGTCCGAGCTTGCTCTGGCGCAGCGGCTGTATGACCCAGCGATCGTGTCGAAGAGTTTTATCGTAGGCCATTGGGTCGATGAGCCAAGCAGTTCCGTAAAATCCGAAGGGCGGCGCGGGATCCCGCGCGAGCCTTTCATATTATACGTGGGCCGTACGGATTCGACCAAAAACGTCGATGCCGTCGCGCAAGCGTTCTTGGACTACCGTCGCTACCGGCCGGCTTCACGTTTGCAGCTTGTGCTTGCGGGAAACGGGACGATGCAGATTCCGGCGGGCCCGGGCATCGTCTCGCTGGGCACGGTCAGTGACGCGCGTAAACGCCGGCTATTGAGCACGTGTCTGGCGCTCGTGCAGCCGAGCATGAACGAAAGCTTTTCCCGAACCGTGATGGAAGCTTGGAGCTATGGAAAGCCGGTGGCCGTCAACGGAAAGTGCGAACCGACCTCGGCTGCAGTCTCGGAATGCGGCGGCGGCTGGGTCGCTTCGTCGACCCATGAGTGGATCGACGTGTTTTCTTCGATCGATCGCGCCGGCGAGAAAAAGCTTCAAGAACTCGGCGAGCGAGGCCGGCAATATTACTTCGTCAACGGCACGGCCGAGCGAGTGCTCGAACGGTATAGAGTGGCATTAGATCTCGATCGTTCTGCATCGCACATCGCCGCGCGAGGATAGTTGCCCAAGCCTAAGGTCGGATTCGTTGTCCAAAGATGCGGCGCAGAAATATTCGGCGGAGCGGAGTCGCTATGTCTGCAGTTGGCGGAACGCCTCGGTTCCGTCTGGGATATTGATGTCTTAACGACCTGCGCTCGAGATTACATGACCTGGGCCAACGCTTACCCTGAGGGCCATGACTACGAGCGGGGCGTGCACATTCAGCGGTTTCGCGTCGATCATCCTCGCGATGTGAGCCGCTTCAACCGGCTGTCGGAGTCAATTCGATTCGATCCCCGGCGCGCGAGCATCGCACTCCAAGAGCAGTGGGTGCGCGAAGAAGGTCCAATCTCGTCAGACCTGACGCAATACGTAAAGCAGCACCGGTTTCGTTACGACGCATTCTTTTTCTTTAGCTACCTGTACGCTACGACATACGAGCAATTGCCGCTCGTCGAAGAAAAAGCATTTCTCGTTCCGTTGGCACATGACGAGTGGCCACTACAGATGCGCATCTGGGACGAATTTTTCAAGCGTCCCGTCTGCACGATCTTCAATACTCCCGAAGAGCATGATTTTGTCCGAACTCGTTTTGCGCGAACAGCGATTGACGGCCCAGTCATCGGATGCGGCATTGAGCCGCCCGGCTACGTGGATCCCGAATCGTTCCGCTCGAGTTACGGCATTTCAGAACCCTTTATGCTGTACCTCGGACGGATAGATCCATCGAAAGGCTGCGGAGTTCTCGTTGAGGATTTCGTCCGTTTTCGGCGGCAGCATGCGACGCCGGCCAAGCTTGTTCTTATCGGCGACCGCCAGATGACGTTGCCCGCAGATGAAAACGTCGTGGTCGTCGGTCCAGTTGACGAACAAATAAAGTGGAACGCGTTAGCGGCCTGCGACCTGCTTGCCATGCCGTCTTCCTATGAAAGCTTATCCCTGGCGGTATTGGAAGCTTGGTCGGTTGGGAAAGCGGCTCTTGTGAATGCTCATTCGTCGGCTCTCGTAGGCCAATGCAGGCGATCCGGCGCGGGTCTTTGGTACGCAAATTACGAGGAGTTCGAGGCTGCGTTGGGCATATTAGATGAGCCCGTTCGTAAGAAATTGGGCAGCCAAGGTATGGATTTCATTAAAGATGCTTGCTCGTGGCCTCAAGTGGAATCAAATTATCGGAGGCTTCTGGAATAGTTGATGCAACCTGCCGATAGTTTGATTGAGTGCGGCCTTTAATGTTAAGATAGCGAAAAACCGCGATTGGAGACATTTGGCGGTCAAGTGAAAATGAACGGAAAACGGGCGACCGACCTCCGCTCAAAAAGAATCTGCATCACGGGTGGGGCCGGTTTTTTGGGCTCCTTTTTAGTGCAGGCGCTTCGCGCTTATGGCTGCACGGATCTTTTCATCGTAAAACATGAAGATTACGATCTCACGACCGAGGCGGCAGTACGGAAACTGTTCAAAGACGCCCGGCCTGAAATACTCTTTCATTTGGCGGCCGTCGTTGGCGGCATCGGCGCCAACCGCGAGAGTCCGGGACGCTTTTTTTACGCGAACGCGATCATGGGCATACAACTCCTTGAGTATGCGCGGCGCTTCGGAGTCGAAAAGACCATCGTTGTCGGAACCGTTTGCTCGTATCCCAATATACTGCCGATTCCATTCCGCGAGGAAAATCTTTGGGACGGATATCCGGAAGTAACGAATGCGCCATATGGGCTCGCAAAGAAGATACTGCTCGTGCAATGTCAGGCTTATCGTGAGCAGTACGGCACGAACAGCATCTATCTGCTCCCCGGCAACATTTACGGCCCGCTCGATAACTTCGAAACCGACTCGTCGCACGTTATTCCGGCGATGATCCGCAATATGCTCGAAGCCGCCGATAAGAAGCAACGCAGAGTGGTCTGTTGGGGCGACGGCTCACCCACGCGTGAGTTCCTTTACGTCAAAGACGCTGCGGATGGTATCGTGAAAGCTGCGCAGCATTATGATTCAGGCGAGCCGGTTAATTTGGGAAGCGGCGACGAAACCTCGATCAGAGATCTCGCGGGATTGGTCGCAGAAATTTGCAATTACAAGGGCGAGATTTTCTGGGACACGTCGAAACCGAATGGTCAGCTGCGGCGCAAACTTGACACCACGCGCGCGGAAAAACACTTTGGGTTCCGCGCGAAGACGCCGCTGCGTACCGGCCTCAGCGAGACGATCGAGTGGTACAAGAATCGAATCGCCGCGATAAGCGCATAAAAAGCCCCGGCAATATCTTTGTTCTTCACCTGGGCGGCGTGGGGGATCTCGTCCTTTTCAGCGAGCCTTATGCGGCGTTGCGCGCCGCATATCCCGGCGCAGCTATTACGATGGCTTGTCGCGCCGCCAATGCCGCGGTTTTCGATCTTTACCCGATTCCGCCGGACGTCGTCCTTCCTTTAGAGATCGATCCCTATACGCATGGGCAAACGAGCCCTGAACTCATCTCCGACGTCCGGCGCATGCTGGACGCACTGCCCTCCGGCAAACCGGACGTTTACATCGGCGGCGGTTTACGTCCGCCTTGGCTGAGCTGGATCGTCGCGGCCAAGCTGCAGGCGGGCCGGGCCGTCATGGCTTCGCAGGCGCGGCCGCCTTTACTGGCGAGAGAGCTTCTGACACCGCTCGGACTTCAGGAAGCGAATTTTGAATACGTTCCGGTTCAAGCCGGAGGGCACGAACGCGATCGGTACCGTGCGTTACTGCAACATTTGGATGTTCCGCCAGGTGGGGCAATCGATCTTCGCCTCCCAGACGCTGCATCGCAACACGCTGCAGCAATCCTCGCATCCGCAGAGCTCTCGCAAAACGGCTACCTAGCGAGTTTTCCGGTTTCCTCGCCTCTGACTCCGGAAAAACGCTGGCCGCTCGAACGATACACTCAAGTTTTCGAGCGGATGCACGCGAAATCAGAGCTTCCGATCTTGCTGTTAGGTGATAAGCATGAGGCAGCGGAGATCGAAGAGTATGCAAACACATTGCGGCAGCTCGGGATCCGAACGTCGTCATTCATCGGAGAGCCGCCCGATATATCCACTACTGCGGCTCTGCTTTCGAAAGCTCGCGCCTATTTCGGCAACGACACCGGCTTAGCGCATCTAGCGGCTGCTTTCGGCGTTCGTGGGGTCACCGTTTACGGCGGTGGCACGTGGCCGATGTACGCCCCTTGGAGTCCCGGCAGCATCGGCGTCGTAAATCCGCTCCCGTGTTTCGGATGCTATTGGGATTGCACGTTCGGTCGGGGCGTTTGCGTCGAGAGCGTGCCGGCGGACGACGTATTTTCGGCTCTGTCGCGCGTGCTGAAGGGCAAAGGGAGTCCGCAGCCGGAGGTCATTGAGTTGAACACAGTTTCCGCGGACGAGCAAGCAGTGATCGCCGATGCGACCAAACGGTATCGCGCTTTGCAAGTAGATCGTGCAGCGCGCTTGGAGGCGTTAGAACAAAGCAAGCACGAGCTCGTTGAGGCTGAGCGTAAAGGGAAAGAATTGCAGGCCGCCGCCGACGAGCGCCTCGAGGCGCTGCGGGAAACAAAAGACGCATTGGCGCGCGCCGTGCATGAGAATCACCGTCTCGAGGAGCTCGAGCGAAGCGCGGAATCGGCCCGGCAGAACCTCGAAGAACGCGACAGAATTATTGGTGAGCTTCAAGCCGCGTTGGAGGATCGCGATGCCCACGCCAAACGCTTGCAAAATGCTGCCGCGGAGCTGGAAGCGGCCGTCGAAGAACGCGAAGGTCGCCTAAGCGGGCTTGCCGCACGCGATAATGCGGGGCAAACGATCCTCGAAACCGCGCAAGAGCGTGAAAAAGTGATTGCCGAACTTTCAGCAGCGCTTGAGGAAACGGACCGGCGTGCGAAATCCTTGCAAGAAGCTGCCGATTTACGTGGTCAGAAGCTGCAGGAGATTGAAGCCGCGCTAGACGCGCTGCAAGATATCGGCAAAGTAGCTCAGGAGCGCGAAGGAATTATTCAGGAGCTGCGAGGCGCCTTGGAAGAAACCGATCGGCGCGCCACGTCTTTGCAAGAAGCGGCCGACTTGCGCGGGCAGAAGGCCGAAGAACTTTCCGATGCGCTCGAGAAACAGAACCAACGCGTGCACACGCTCGAAACAGACGCCAAAAACTTTCAGGAGATGCACGCCACAGCACAAGAGCGCGAAAAAATCATCTTCGAACTCAACTCCGCCCTGGATGAACGCTCGAAAAACGCGCAAAAAATTCTCGAAGTTGCGGCGGAACGCGAAGCGTTGATCCAAGAACTCAGTGCCGCGGTTGAGGATCGCGAAAGTCGCATAGCCCAACTCGAGAGAGTGGCCGAAGAACGCTTGGTAGCTCTGAAGGAAACCGACGAAGGTCTGCGCGCGGTGACGGCTGAGGCCGACCGCCGCGCCATCATGCTCGCGGAAGTGACTTCCCTGCTGAAGGAACGAACTGACGAGAGTTGACCGATTCCTCACCGCCGCTCGTAAGCATCGTCACGCCCTCTTTCAATTGCGCCCCGTTTTTGGCGGAGTGCATTGAAAGCGTTCTCGCACAGGACTATCCGAACATCGAATACATCGTTATGGACGGCGGCTCGACCGACGAAACCCCCGCGATACTCGAACGATACCGCGGCCGGATTGCACGCGTACACTCGGCGCCGGACTTCGGCCAAGGCCAGGCGATCAACCGTGGTTTGGCGGGCGCGGCCGGCGAAATCGTGGCGTTCCTCAATGCGGATGACGCTTATCTTCCGGGGGCGGTTTCCGAGGCGGTGCGCCACATGACGGCCCAGCCGCAAGCCGTCGTCGTTTACGGAAACGCGGTTCACGTCGGCGAGGATGGCACCACAATCGCTTCGTATCCCACGCGCGATTTTGATCGCGAAGCTCTCAAACGAAGCTGTTACATTTGTCAGCCGGCTGCGTTCGTGCGGCGGGCGGCTTTCGATCGTGCCGGGGCACTGAATCCGGCATTTCACTACGTCCTCGACTACGATCTTTGGATACGCTTGGCAGCCGCCGGCGATTTCTTGAGGATCGAGCCGTTCCTCGCGAAGTCACGCGTGCACAGCGGCAGCAAATCTGTTTCGGACCGCCGGGCATTCTACCGTGAAGTTTTCTCGATGCTGCTGGCGCACTTCGGCTACGTTCCCTACGAATGGGTGCAGGGATACGCGAGCTATCTCGTTGAGCGCAAGGATCAGTTTTTTACCAAGCCGGAAAATACATTCGTCAGCGCGTCGCTGTGCTTGATCGTGGGAACTCTCATTAACCGGCGGCATCCCGGTAAATTCTTCAAGGATTGGCTGGCGTACCGCGCGATCGGGAAAGCGTTTTCTCGCTCGGCATGATTGAATCTGAAGCGCTCCCGCTGGTCACGGTCGTCACGCCCTCTTTCAACCAAGCGAGATTCATCCGCGCAACGATCGAGAGCGTGCTTTCCCAAGACTACCCGAACATCGAATACATTATTATGGACGGCGCTTCGACCGATGGAACGAGCGGCGTCGTGGCGCCGTACAGCGACCGGCTGACATTCATTTCGGAGAAAGATCGCGGACAAGCCGACGCAATCAATAAGGGCTTTCGTATGGCGCGCGGCTCGATCGTAGCGTACCTCAATTCGGACGACTTATTCTTGCCGGGTGCGGTCAGCGCGGCGGTTGCGGCGCTCGCCGAAAATCCCGAGCTTGGCGCCGTCTACGGCGAGGGCTACAGAATAGATTCCGACAGTAACGTGATCGCGCGCTTCGAGGTTACCGAGCCCTATAATCTTTGGAGGCTCGTAAACGTCTCCGATTACATCTTGCAGCAAACTGTGTTTTGGCGGCGTTCGGTTTTCGACACGATCGGTTTCTTCGTACTGGATCTCCATTATGGGCTCGATTGGGAGATCCTGATGCGCACCGGCAAACGCTACTTCATGGGATACGTACCGCAATTCATGGGGTGCCTGCGCGAGTACCCGGAGGCCAAGACCTCCGCCGGCGGCGCGCAGCGATTTCGGGAGCTCGCGCGGATTCTGCGCATGCACAGTTCGTACCGCTACCCGCCCGCCTACATCATTTATGGCCTCGACACGTACGAAAAAATCGTGTCCCGCCGCGTAGGCTCGCTCTTTGGATGGTGGCCCCGGCTTGCGCGCAAGCTCCAGCGCGGCGTCATTCGAGTGTCACATCAGATCATCGGAAAATTCGCGGTGCACTCGCAGGGGATCTATTCGGACGGCTGGGCATCCACCCGCGTGCAGTATATGCTTCCGCCCTGCGACGGACGCTATATCGAGATGACCGTTACCTTACCGCCAGGGCCGCTCGATCGTCAGTCGATCGTCGTGCGAAATGGGCGAAAGATTTTTGCGCGCGAGAGTTTTGGCACCGGCACGTTTACGCTGAACATTCCCGTTCCGGAAGACCGATGGGATGCGACGCTATCCTTTACGATCGAAGCCGCGCGCCATTTCGTGCCGGATGGCGCAGACAACCGGCTGCTCTGCTATATTCTTGACAACGTGGGCTTTAGCGAACGGTATCAGCTACCCGGTGGGAGCCAGTTCCAGTAAGAACACTCTAAAATTAAGGATGCGCGGATCGCTGCTGGTTTTCTGTCCGCCGTTCGAAACGTGCAGTGCAAAAGTATTCGCCCCCGCTTTCACCGGGACGGTAAACGTTGCATCGCCCTTCTTGTCCGGATTCACCGTTGCAACCGTCGCTCCGGAAGCGTTGCGCACGCTGATCGCCAGCTGATGTCCGCCCAGTCCGGGGCCGGGCAGCGTGACGATGTGGATTTTTTGCTGCCTAGAACCGCTCGCTGTAACCGTAAATGCCGCGTCGTTGTCCACCCACCGGAACGTGCTGCCCGCGTACCGTTCGACGACGTCCCAGTTGCCGCCGAGCGTGACGCCGCTGTTGGGATCGACGATGTCCGCATCCGCTACGCTAAAAACCCGGAAGTTGAGAATCCGCGGATCCGGAATATGTTTGCCTCCGCCGTTGACGTGCAGTGCAAACGTCGTCGGCGTTCCCGGCCGCACCGGGACCGCTGCGACCACGCGCGCGTGGCCGGCGACTGGAATCGACTTTACGACCTTGCCGTTTTCGATGATTTGCAGCGCGAACTTTTTCGTACCCAGGCTCGGACCCGCTTCGAGCTCGAGCGCTACGTCTTTGAGATTCGTGCGGGGATTTTTCACGATGATTTGGGCATTGTTGTCCACCCAGCGAAACGATTGTCCGCCGAACGTTTCGTAGAGGTACCAGCCTTTGCCCAGACCGAGATCGTTGGTGTCGTCAACGATGTCTGGAACTTTACCCGCGAGCGGACCGCTCTTCGTTGCCGAAGCGGACGGCGCACCCGGATTCGAGGCGCAGGCGGCGAGCAATGCCAGTGAGACCAAGGCGTAGGCGCGGAAAAAAGACATAGCGCAGAGAATCGCCTTTTTATGGTTGGAAACCCTTCCGGAACTGTCGGANNATGAACTCGTTCACATCCTCACGTGGCGCAATCTCAAAGTGCGCTATCGCGGATCGGTGCTCGGAATCTATTGGTCGCTGCTGAATCCAATCATTATGACGGCGGTATATTCGGCGATCTTCAGCGCGAC
>PLLF01000069.1:508-28595 GCA_003140855.1 Vulcanimicrobiota bacterium | reverse complement strand
AGCACGTTGGCGTCCACGGCCATACCGATCGAGAGCACGAAGCCGGCGATGCCGGGCAGCGTCAGCGTCGCGCCGGCGGCGGCGAGCAAACCGAACATCATGATGACGTAGATCATCAGCGCGATATCGGCCAGCAGACCGGGCAGACGGTACACGACGATCATGAACAGCAGGACCAGCCCCAGGCCAAGCATGGAGGCGTAGAGCGACTTGGTGAGATCGATCTTGCCGAGCGTCGGCCCGATGGTCTCGTTTTCGACGAACGTGATGGAAACGGGCAAGGCGCCCGCATTGAGCTCGTTTGCAAGCGTCGTCGTTTGATCGACGCTAAATTGCCCGGTGATTTCGCCGCTGTCCGCGATTGGGCCTAAGAGCGTCGGCGCCGAAACGTAGCGCTTGTCCAAGAAAATTCCCAGCGGCTTGCCGACGTTGGCGGTGGTCAATGCCAGGAACTTTTTCGAATCTTTTGTTTGGAACAGGATGTTCGGAGCTCCGCCCTGTCCGTACGAGGCTTGCGCCCCTTTCAAATCTTTTCCGGAATAGACGACCGCGCCGCTCGCGTCGTACGCGCCGCGGTTGATAAAGTCACAGGCCGCCTTCAGTGTTTTGCATGTAGCCGGGCTGGGCGTCGGGCCGATAGCCGCCAGCGCCGCCTCTGCCTTTTGCATAACCGTGGGCGAAACGATCTTGTATTCGAGCACGGCTACTTGTTTGAGCACTTGCAACGCTTGATCGGGATTCTTGACCTGCGGCAGCTCCACCAAGATGCGATCGCCGCCGACTTTGCTGATCTGCGGTTCGGTGACGCCCAAGCCGTTGATGCGGTGGTCGATCACGTCCATCGTTTCGTTTTGCACGTCGGGCGTGATGGTCTTCACTTCGGCCGTCGGGTTGAGCTGAAGCAAGACTCGGGCGCCGCCTTGCAGGTCGAGCCCGAGGTGGATCTTTTTCTGCACCGGCAGCGCGGCGTACAAACAGACTGCGGTGATGGCGATGACGACCAGCGCCTTCACCGGGTTCTTCCATCTATTCCAGGTCATGGCTAACCGCGGAATGTTCTGCCGGGCCCCCGCGGGGCCTTCACGGCCGGCTTCCAATGCCGCGCCCTATGTCGCAGAGCCGAGGTTGATGGGCACTGGCCTCGTAGCCGCGTGGCTTACACCCGAGCTGCGCGGCCGCGTTGAGCCGGTCCCGAGGTTGGCTTTTGTCTATTGAGCCAGCGCAAACGAAGCGCGCCAGGCCGTAGCCGCTATCAGCGAACTGACGATGGCACGGCTGGCCGGCGACTTGTTGAGCGTATAGAAATGAATCCCAGGAGCGCCGCGGCGCAGCAAGTCGGCGCACTGCAGCGTCGCAAAGGCCACGCCGAGATCTTCGACCGCCTTCGGCTCGGATTTGCGCGCTTCGAGCTCCACGAGCAGCTTTGGCGGAATCGTCGCTCCGCACAGCGCCGTAAAGCGCTTGATCTGCTCGAAATTCGTAATCGGCATGATGCCCGGCAAAATTGGAACGTTGATGCCTTTGGCGCGCGCTCGATCGACGAACGAGAAGTACTTATCGTTGTCGAAAAACAGCTGCGTGATCAAAAACTCCGCGCCGGCATCGACTTTTCCGCGCAGATGTTTGAGGTCCGTCGCGAAATCGGGCGCTTCCAAGTGCTTCTCCGGATGGCACGCGCCGCCGACGCAGAAATTGTAATTTCGTTTGATCATTGCGATCAGCTCGTCGGCATGCGCGAATCCGCCGGACGGCTGAACGAAAGCCGGCGCGTCGCGCGGCGGGTCGCCTCGCAGCGCCAGCACGTTCTCAATGCCTGCCGATTCCAAATCGCCCAGGAGCGAGCGCAGCTCCGGACGCGAACTGCCGACGCATGTCACGTGCGCCATGACGTTGAGGCCGACTTCGTTGCGAATCTGTTTCGAGACTTCGACGGTCCGCGCGCGAGTCGATCCTCCGGCGCCATATGTTACGGAGACAAAGGCAGGACGAAGCTCGCGCAGCGTACGCGCAGTTTCGAGCAGTTGCGCGTGCGCTTCGTCGCTTTTCGGCGGGAAGAACTCGAACGAAAAAAACGGCCGCCGCGCCGCCAGCGCGTCGCTGATTCGCATGGCCTTTCTCTTAACGAAAGCCCGCACCGAGGCCTCCGCGACCTTTGTAAGTGTGGTGCTGCTTTATTGCTGCCGCACGGTGCGATACCGCCCGTCGTCAAAATGCGCGGCAGGACGCGCGTAGAGTTTGGCGTTGGCGAGGTCGACCGTCAGGATGAAATTCCTCAGGACGCCCAGGCCGATGTTGCCGGCCGCAAAGCGATCGGCAAATGCTCCCTGCGCGCCGAGCATCACGTTTGCGTACCGGTTGAAAAAACGAAATGGCCCGAGGTCGAGTTCGTCGACCATAACGCCTACCGCGCTGACGGAGCCGCCTACCCCCATATTGTTCGCAAATCGACCGCCGGCATACTGGATCAGACCTTCGTGAGCGCGTATGAACGAGCTGTACACCAGTAACTCGTTGCCGTTGCCGGTGTCGATCACGAAACGTCCGTCGGCGCCGTTGACTCTTGCCTGCAGTTCAACGAGCTCGCGGTCCGAGTCGACGTCGAAAACTGTTCCATCCGGTTTGAGCGCGCCGGGTTTGGCGAATGTGAGCGTTTCCGAATCCGGATCGATGCGCACTTCCGCCGCTGCGAAGAACGGATAGCCGAGAATTCCGTCGATCGGCTCCGAACCCGTCACGCCGCGCAGATCGAGCACGGTCACCATCCGGATCGGCAAAGATGCAGTCCCAATTTGGATCGAATCGAGCGCGACGACTCCCAGACCACCCGTGCGCTGCGCGCCCGCAACCTCCAACTGACCTTGCGGCGTAAGGCCGAGTTCCTTCGCCACGTGCGCGTCTAGCACGATCGCCTGCGCTCCGCTGTCGAGCAAGAATGTGTACTCCCGGCCGAGGATCCGCACGCGCACGTAGTCGTGCGCGTCGTGCATCTGCAGCGGAACCGTAACCGGCTGCGCCGCTTGAATCGTCGAAGCCGGCGGCAGCGCGAAAGTGTCAGGCGAAATAGGGCGGTCTATAAAGACAGTCGCGATCTCGCGCATCAGGTCGAATGCGTGATCGCCGTTAGATTCGATGGACCGCTGGGCGATCAACACCCCGGCGAAGACCTTGTAATCGTAATAATCTTCCGTCGCAGTTCCGTCGGTGTCATCATACGCGACCCTGTCGAGCATCGCAGTCTTGCTATCGATATAGATCGTCTCGCTCTGTCCGTGCGGCGGCGTTACGGCAATCGCATACACGTCGCGCCCATCCGGAAGCTGCTGCTCACCGATAAGATGATCGTACTGGGGCTGGTCGACGAACCGGTCGCTTTCGATAAAATCTTCGGTGCGCTGCCGCTCCAGCAGCAAGCCGCGCAGTTCTCTGACCGCACCGTTTTCGTTCACGATGTATTCGCGGCCGTTCAGCCGGAACGTGGCCTCTCTGCGCACGCCGGTGTTCTCGTCGTATCGCTGGTTATCGCCCGCGCGCCAGCTGTGAAAGATCCCTTGCAGCGCCGCGCCGCTGACCATGCCGAGGATCTCGGTCGAGCGCGGCTCTCGCGTGCGCAACGCCGCTGTCGCAGCGCGTCGCGAGGTAAGGATGCTTGCGAGCGTCGGAGCAGACTGGGCGCGAGCTCCAAGGGGTAACGCCAGCGCGAGCGCGCAGGCCACGCAAAATAGCTTGCTAGCGTTGCCTCTTATAGCGACGGGAACTTTCAAGAACATTTTCGACGTAAGCGGGTGTCTTGGCATAAGGCGAAACGCCGCCGTACTTCTCGACTGCCTAGTCATCTGCATTGTTCTAACAACGTAACACCATGGATAAAATCACGGTCTCACGGGAGAGGCAGCTGCGTGACCGGCAGGCCTTGACGATCGAGCGGAATCGCCACCAAGAGTTGTGTCACTTCACTGTAATTGCGCACGCCTGACGCGACGCGATTGGATTTTAGGTAGCTGTTGTACACGTGCCAGGAAAAGCGCGAGAAACTCATGTTGACGAAGTGGGCGTTGCGCGCGCGCAGCGCGGTGAAGTCTTCCCACACTTGTGGCACGAACATTTTGTGCGGGTAATCGCGTAGTCTCGGCAAGTACAAGAAGATTTCAAGCCAGCCGGAGTACTGCGCGACCGTATCGGAATCGCGCATGCACGTGAGCGCGGCGATGTAGTTGGCTTCGTCTTCTCGATTGTAGCCGGCGACGTGGCTCCATTCGTGCGCTTGCGAGAACGGGCGCTCGAACCACAGAAGGTCGGGCGCGAGCTGCGTCTCGAGCGTAAAGGGATTGGTAAAACCGCTGGTCCCGTTTTTGTCCATGAAGAATCCAGCGAGCGTCGGCTTTGCCGCGCCCACCGCCGGCGTCCAGCGATCGCCCAGGCGTTGCACGACCGGCAGCCAGGCGTTGCGCAAGAGTTCGAATCCGAGCGGTTCGCCTCGCGGCGCATCTACTTCGAGCCCGTGCGCGAGCGGCGCGAGCCGGTTGAGCTCGGCGACAGCGCGGCGGCGCAGCGCGTCGACGTTAGCGGGCGTTAATCGCGAAGCGTCATACACAACGCGCGTCTGCAGCGGCGCGCGGTCGTAACCCCAGCCCCAGCCGCCGTAGAACCAGAGCGCGTAGAGTCCGGCCAGCCCGGCAATTCCAAAGAGCATGTGCAGCAGCGGGATGCCGAACCGTCCGCGCCGCATGCGCGCGATGTTTCGCCACACTTTGACGATCGCGACGGCCACGCCGGCGAGCACCACCACATCGCCCAGCGAAAAAGGAAGCGCCGGCGTAAACGCGCCCCAGAAATTCTCCCACTTCGGGTACCAGCCGTTGCTGAACGCAGCTTCGATCCAACCGGCCGGCGGATGCGCGAGCGCGGCAAAGAGACCTGCAACGATCAGGAGGGCGTCGGCGAGGAGTTGTAAGCGGAGTCTTAGCGTTTGCTAAATTGGAAGCGCTTGCGGGCGCGTTTGCGGCCGTACTTCTTGGATTCTTTTTCGCGCGGATCGCGCGTCAAGAGTCCGGCTTTGCGCAACACGACGCGCAGCGACTCGTCCATCTCCACGAGCGCGCGCGCGATCCCGTGACGCAGCGCACCGGCTTGGCCGGAGGTGCCGCCGCCTTCAACTTTCACATCGATGTTGAAACGCGAGAGACTTTGCGTGGCTTCTAGCGGCTGGCGCACGATCTGCTGCAGCGTCTGCCGCGTGAAATATTCTTCGATCGGGCGCTTGTTGACGGTGATCTTTCCTTCGCCCAGCGCGATCTTCACGCGCGCGACGGAACGCTTGCGCCGTCCGGTGCCTTGAAAATTATCGATCACGCCAGCTCCTGGGGTTTCTGCGCTTCGTGCGGATGCGTCGCGCCGGTGTAAACTTTGAGGCGTCCCAAACGGACGTCGCGCATTTTATTGGTCGCCAGCATGCCGCGCACGGCGCGCTCGATCAAGCGCTCGGGATGTTTATCCATCAGTTCGCGCGCCGTCTGCAGATGCAAGCCGCCCGGATAACCGCTGTGGCGGTAATATACTTTTTGGTCCCACTTGTTGCCGCCGAGCTCGACCTTCTCGGCGTTAATGACCACGACGAAGTCGCCGTCGTCGATATGCGGGGTCCACGTCGGCTTGTGTTTGCCGGAAAGAGCTCGGGAAATGCGCACCGCTAGCGTGCCGAGACGCTGGCCCGCGGCGTCGACGATATACCAATCGTGCTTCGTCTCCGCGGTTTTCTGCTGGTACGTGCGCATGGTCTTCCTTATAAGCGTGGGCAACCGACCTACTATAGCGGCGGCCGTCCCCCGCGTCAAGCCTCATTAACCCTAGGTCATGGTTTGGCATAGCCGCAGGCCACCGCCTGCCCAGATTAAAAGAAGATTAGAATGGAGCTTCGATTTCCCGGCGTTCTAGCCGCCGTCTTTTTTGCGTTATCGGGGGTCGCGCGGCCGTCGAGCAGGGCGCGCCCAAGGGGCCGCCCGTTAAAGCCGTTTGCGACCAGTCCCTGCGATCGATTGCCAACACGACCCACGCCCGAGCGACGCCCTGTGCACCGCGTTCAACGCGGCGGGCCATTCCAAAGCTCACTATTTAGGGTTCGGCTTTAAAATCCGGCGCTGACCGGCGGCTCCCCAAACGAGTCGAAGCCGTCGCCGTAGCGCACTCCCGCCAAATATAATCCTTGAGCCGGCGCGGTCAATCCAGCGGTGGAACGATCGGTGGCGCCGAGCGTTGCACCGACGGTCGCGGGATCTCGCTTGCCGGTTCCACATTCGACCAGCGTGCCGACGATGTTGCGAGCCATCCGGTGCAGGAAGCCGTCGGCTCGAATTTCGATGCGCACCAGGTCGCCGCTGCGGCGCATCCCGATCGCATTCAGCGTGCGGATCGTCGGGCCGCTTTCGGGCAGCATCCCGCAGAACGAACGAAAGTCGTGCTCGCCGATCAATTGGGCCGCAGCGGTTTCCATCGGTTCGATTTCCAGCGGCAGCCACACGTGGTGAACGTAGCGCGCGTTCAACGGAGAACGCTCGCGCCGGTTGAGCACGACATATACATAGGTGCGCTCGAGCGCGGAAAAACGCGCCGAAAAATCATCGGGCGCGATTGTCGCATCACGAATGGAAAGATCGCCGGGCAACTCGGTATTCGCCGCCAGCGCTAGACGCTCGAACGGAAACGCCGCTTCGGTTTTGAACGAAATCACTTGCCCGGTTGCGTGGACGCCCGCGTCGGTGCGGCCGGCCGCCGTTACCTTAACGGGGCTTGCGAATAATTTTGAAAGCGCGCGTTCGAGTTCGCCCGCGACGGTGCGCAACGCGGGTTGAAATTGGAATCCGCAAAAAGCAGAGCCGTCGTACTCGACGACGGCTCTTATAGTTGTTAAGCGGCGCGCTTTGGAACCGGACGCTTCTCGTCCAGATCCAGCAAGTCGGCCCAAGTCATCACGTCCGTCCGATCCGGCGCCACTTCGTTGCGCATGTTCAGGAAGTACGTCTTCGACTCGCCTTCGGGACCGTGGCTCACCCATTCGTGATTCCAGCGCTCGATTTGCTCGGGCGTTTTCTTGTCGACGAATTGTTTGGCGTAAGCCTCGATCTCGGCATCGCTCTTGGCGTTCTTGATGACGCCCAGAAATTCTTCACCGTTCATTCCGAGGAAACCGAAGACGGCGTTGTCCATGGGACAGTCGTAGTTGTATTCACCCAGAGTGCCGTTCGCCTTGGCCGTGCCTTTGTCGAGGGCGCGGCCCAGCTGGACGAGGCCCAGCCACTTGTCATGCACGCTGCGGGGGTATGTTTTTGTTAAATCCATACCCCTTAAGACCAGCCTTACTATAAGTAGGTTGCGGGGCAGGCCCCCGGCTGCTAGCCGTGCTGGCGCTGAAGCGGAAACAGCAGGACGTCTTTTATGCTGGCTTGATTCGTCAGCAGCATCACCAGGCGGTCCACGCCGATGCCGATGCCGGCGGTCGGCGGCATACCGTACTCGAGCGCGTGCACGAAGTCCCAATCCGGCTCGGGAATCTCTTCATCGCCGGCGGAGCGCTGTTTGACTTGGCTTTCGAAACGCGCGCGCTGATCGTCGGGATCGTTGAGTTCGGTAAAGGCGTTGCTGATCTCAGCGTTGGCGCAGAAAAGCTCGTAGCGGTCGGCAATCTCGGGATCGTCTTTGCGCCGCTTGGCCAGCGGTGAAATCAGGACGGGGTAACCGGTTACGAAGGTCGGCTCGAATAAGTGCGGTTCCGCAACTCGTTCGAAGATTTTGTCGAGCGCGTGCGCGTGTGAAGGCGACTCGGGCAGCCCCAACGTCTCGAGAATCTTGGCTGCGCTTTTTGGATCGAGCAACTGTTCGCGCGTGTAGCCGCCGTGTTCGCGCAAGAGATCGAGGTATTCAATGCGCTTGAACGGGCGCTTGAAAGAGACGGTCTTGCCTCCGATTTGCAGCTCGTCCTTGCCGCCGGTGACCGTTGAAATCAAATGCGCGATTAGGGCTCCGTTGAACTCGCGCATGTCGTTGACGTCCCAATACGCCGCGTAGAGTTCGAGCATCGTGAATTCCGGATTGTGAACCGGATCGAGCCCTTCGTTGCGGAAGATCCGGCCGATCTCATAAACACGCTCGAATCCGCCAACGATGAGGCGCTTGAGATTGAGTTCGGTGGCGATCCGCAGCTGCATGAGCTGATCGAGCGCGTTGACGTGCGTCACGAACGGCCGCGCCGCGGCGCCGCCCGCGACGTGCAACAGCGTCGGCGTTTCGACTTCATAAAAGCCTTGCGCATCGATGAAGCGCCGCATTTCGGCCAGGATGCGGCTGCGCGCCATGAAGACTTCGCGCACGTCGGGGTTCATGATTAAGTCCACGTAGCGCTGGCGGTAACGTTTCTCAACGTCGGTAAGCCCGTGCCATTTATCCGGCAGCGGATACATGGCTTTGGCGAGCACGTCAAAGGACAGAACGTGCAGCGACAGCTCGCCCTTTTGCGATCTGAACATATAGCCGTGCACGCCCACAATGTCGCCGATGTCGAGCACGGTCCAATCCGTGAACCGCTCTTCGCTGACTTCGTCACGGCGCACGTAGAGCTGCAGTTTCCCGGTGCGGTCTGCCAGATCGGCAAAAGCCGTCTTGCCGTGCGGACGCTGCGACATCAGCCGGCCGGCGATCGACCAATTTTCGCTGTCGGCTTTTTGCCCGGTCGCCAAGAAATCGTATTTTGCGAGTAGTTCGCCGGCGTTTGTGTCGACGGCATAGCGCGTCGCCGCGAACGGATCGTTTCCGCGCGAACGCAAAGCGGCCAGATTTTCACGTCTGGCCGCTATAAGTGCTTCTTCGCTCTTTCCGAGCTCGCGCGAATCCGTACCTTAGCTCGCTTTCTTGGCGGCCTTCTTCGAGGGCGTTCCGCGCCTGATGGTTTCAATCTTGTATTTGACGATGCCGCGCGGCGTGGCGACGTCCACCGTTTCGCCCTTCTTGTGACCGATCAGCGCGCGTCCCAGCGGCGACTCGTTGCTTACGCGTTGGTTGACCGGATCGGCCTCAGCCGAGCCGACGATCCAAAACTCATGGATCGAACTCGACTTGACGTCCTTCACTTTGACGGTGGCGCCCAGATGCACCTCATCGGCGGCATAATCGGTCTCGTCGATCAGCCGCGCGTTGCGAATCATCGACTCGAGCTTCATGATGCGGCCTTCAATGAAGGCCTGCTCCTGTTTGGCGTCCTCGTACTCCGCGTTTTCGCTCAGGTCGCCGAATTCTTTGGCCTGGCGGATGCGGTCGTTGACCTGGCGGCGGTGGACGCTCTTCAGGTCGTCGAGCTCCCGCTCCATCTTTTCCAGGCCCTCTTTGGTGAGGACGATCTCTTTGTCGTTCATACCGCTCCCCGGCGAAAGTGATAAGGAAAGCGCCCGCTCAGGGCGCCAGCGCCGTTGGTTCACCCTGTCCGGGAGGCTCGCCTGCCATAGCCTTCGACGAGGCCCAGCCCCGCCAGAGTGCCAGCGGAACGCCTATCACTATACCCCCGGCAGCGTATAACTGCGACGTTCGATCCTCAAATATTACAGTCGCCCCGAGGACCACCATGAGCGCCACCAGACCGATCCCCGGGATCACCACACCCGTCCAGCGGAACGCCGGCTGTCGCCAAAATATCCTTACCGCCGCTGCCGCGGTGGCGGCAAAGAGCAGTCCCAAAAACAGCGAGCTGCCGTTGAGCACGAGCGTCAGCTGCGCGGCCGCGGACGGCGAGAGTCCGGTGAGCAGCTCGAGACCGGCCACCAACAACCCCGTTGCGACCAGCGACCAGAACGGCTCGTCGCGCGCATCGAGCGTGCCGAGCGCGCGCGGCAGCACGCGATCGCGTCCCATCGCGAAGACCGAGCGCGACAGATAGAGCAGCGTCGTCCATAAAGCCGAGCTGGTCGAAACGAGCACCGTCGTCAAAATAATCGGGCGCCAAATCGGGGCACCCAGCAAGTCCGCCACGTAACGCATGGCGTCGGCCTGGTTCGTTTTGAATCCGCCGAACGTGCCGAGCCGGTCGAACGCAAACATCGCAATCGCCAGCGTCGCGGTCGTTACGAGCAGACCGGTAATGCCGCCGCGTCCCGACGCGGTAGGATCCTTCGCGACTTCTTCGGATGTGGCGGCCGACAGCTCCCAACCGTCGCTCATCCATACGCCCAGCGTCATTGCATAGATGAAACCAAAGCCGCTAAAAGCCAGCGCTTTCACGTCACTTCCCGTCGCCGGATGCGCAACGGCCGCGTGCGGCGATAGCCACGCGAAAACCGCCGCCACTCCAACGACGCCTATCTCGAGCGCGAGCGCACCGGCCGTGACGATCGCCGTCGGACGCACGCCCGCGTACAGCAACAGCGCGCTACCCGCGATCCAAGCCGCGCCGACCGCCGCGTCCCAAGCCGGATTCTGCGCGCGGCCCGGCGCGAGCAAATCGAGCGTGTAAATGCCGGCCGGAACGGCCGTCGCCAGTGTTGCGAAAACATTCGAGAGAATCAGCAGCCACGCGCCATACGCGCCGGCATACGCTCCGAATGCCATGCGAATCCACGAGTAAGACGATCCGGCGTTCGGCGCGACGCGCGAAAGCTGCGCGTAGCCGATTGCGATGCAGAGCATGATTGCGGAAACCGACAGCAGCGAAAGCGGCGCAAAGGTTCCCGCCGCCACGATCATCGGCCCCATCGTCGACGCCAAGCTGTACGCCGGCGCCATTGACGCCGACGAGAGCACCGAGACGTCGAAAAAGCGCAGTACGCGCGGGAGGTGTCTACCCTGTGTCAGGGCTATAGCTCGATCACCCTTGGCTTTAAGTGAAGCTCGTGTAACACGCGCTCGTAGTCTTCGGGCGTGACGTCGGCCCATTTTTTTCCAAGCAGCGCCAAAAGCGCAGCCTCGACCACGTTCGTTCCGAACGAACGTCCCTGAAAATCCGGAGTCGTGGTGATGAGCATCTTCACGCCGCGTTTGCGCAGCTCGTCTACGTCTTTTTCCGTAACCGTGTTCGTCAGCACGATCTTTCCGTGCAGATCGTCGGGCATAAACTGACGCATAAAATGGTAGTCGCCCGCGATGATCTCGGCGTCGCGATAGTACTGCGGATATTTCGGCTCGGGTGGTTTATCTTGCTTCTTGCCGGTCGGGTAAAAGAATTGAAACGGCAGTTTGCATGCATCGGGCAAGTATTTCTCGGCCATCTCTTCGAACTCGCGCAGACCTTTCACCGGTTTGTCGAGATCGAGCGCGAAAATGAAATCTCCGAACAGCACATCGGCGCCCGCATCCACCAAGGCCTGCGCCATTCCGAAACGGTCGAGCGCGCTCACCATCAGGACTTTCTTGCCTTTGAGATCGATCCCGAGCTCGTCTTGCATGAAACGAATGGCTTCGCGTTCGAGCGTATTCTTTAAGCCGCTGCCGTCCACGACGGGCGTGATCTTGGCCGCCTCGAGCAGACGCAAGCCGTCGCGAAGCGCGAACCGGTGTTTGCCCGCGTACAAGTAAACGTCGATTCCGCCCAGGCCGATCGCGTCGACCTTGCCGTCCAACTCCTGGACTTTGTGAATTGCTTCATCGAGCTTGCCGTCGGTACCGACGCGCGAGATCTCAAACTCCTCGCCGAGCAAGTTTACCTTCGCACTGTGATCGCGCGCGCTGGAACCCAGCGAAACCGAGACAACTTTCTTCACGCAACCCCTGCCTTGCGCAATTCGGCTGCGTGGCGTATAGCCGCGATCTTCTCCGGCGTTATCGCCGCGTCGAACGCGCGCATGTCGGCGAGTTCAAACCCATTCTTGGCGGCAAGGCGCTCGATCTCGACGACTTTGTTCACATCGATGCCGCGGCCAAGCGAAAACGGCTCGAGGCGGTTTTCCAACGCCAGCACCATCGTTTCGCTCATGCACGCGAGCGCTGTGCGCGGCGGCAAATTCAAATCGAAGTCTTGACCGGGTTCGCGGACGCGTTCGAAACGCGGATTGCCCGGCAGCAGCATGTTGCCGCCTTCGGTCACCAGTACATCGGCACGTTCTTGCGCGACGCGGCGGCTGACGTCGTGCGGCAAGGAAAGCTCGCAGACGACGGCGCCGGTTTGCAGATCTTCGGGTTCGATCACGTCCTGCGTCGAACTGGTCGCGGTCAAAATCAACTGCCCCTGGCGAACGGCGCCTGAAAGGTCGGTCGTGTAGGACGATTTACACGGCAGCTCGCCCGCGATCGAATCGTAGAATTTGGCCAGCCGCGTGTTGTTGCGCGCGACCAGTATCAAGCGCTTCACGCGCGGCGCTATGAGCTTCACGGCAGCCGATCCGATCGACCCGGTGGCGCCGACGACGACTGCGGTCGCCTCTTTCGGATCGATGCCCATCTCCTGCGCGCCGCGGAAGAGGCTCGCGATGCCGGCCGCGATCGTCAAAGAGTTTCCGGTCGTGACCGGGACCGGCGAACGTTCGGCTACCGTCACGCCGCCGTCGCCGACGACGCCCGTGAATGCGCCAAGGCCGGCAATACCCGCTCCGAGCTCCACACCGATCTCGATCGCGCGCAAGATGCGCTCGTAGACCTTCTCACGCGGAAAGCCAATGATCTGTTCGGGCAAGAGGGCCGCCGAAACGAACCAGCCTTCGGTTTCACGCCCGTCGGGCGCTCGTATCCCCGTGACGTGCGCAACATTCCACGCCGGCATCCACTCCATGATCTTGCGAATGATGGGAGCGCCCTTGCCTTTCGCGTTGGGTTCGTACCGCACGACGTCTTCCAGCGAAAGCGGATGGATAATGAAGCAGAATTTCGCCGTGTTAACCATTGGCTTCCGCTTCGCGTTTTAGTGCCGCCAGCATCATCTCGCTGTTTTCGCGAACTTTGCGCTCGAGGGTTGGGCCGATCAGTTCAGCCAGCGTCGGCACGCCGAAATCAAAATCCACGCCGAGAACGACATGGGTTTTTTCGCCGTTTCCAGTAAACGTCCAGCTGCCTTCGAATTTATCCAAGTCGCCCTCGAGCAGTTTGTAGTCGATGCGCAGATTGGCGTCGTCGAAGCGATCCTCTTCGGTCCATTCGATCGGCGCTTCTTCGACCAGCGTCTTCCAGCGCGTCAACATATGATCGGCATGACGTTCGAGGACGCTGACCGATTCGACGTCGGGCATGAATTCCGGAAAACGTTCCTGCTGTTTGGCCAATTCATAAACTGCGCGAGGCGGAGCGGCGATCACGATCGACGTTTCAACATATGGCATAGGAGATCAGAGTGCGCCGAGCTTCTCGCGGGCAGTAGACAGCCCTGCTTCCAGCGCTGCGAGCGCTTGTTCTATCTCGCGTTCGCTCACGACGAGGGGCGGTTCCAGGCGGATGACGCGCTGCATGTTCAGCGTCCAAGCTGCCGTCACGCCGTGCTTGAGCATCTCCGGAATGATCCACCCGCCGTAGCCTTCGCTCGTTAGTTCCAGGCCCACCAGCAAACCCAACCCGCGCGCCTCGCGCGCGACGTCGGGATATTTTTTCGTAAGTTCCTGGGCGCCCGTGAGGAGTTGCGCCCCGCGAACGCGCGCATTTTCGATCAAGCCTTCTTCGATAAGCGCGTCCATGGCGGCTAGCGCCGCCGCGCACGCGAGCTCGCTCCCGCCAAAGGTCGAGGTGTGCATGACCGGGTGCTTGGCATACCCGGCGTTCCAAACCGAAGGGCGCGCGATGTACGCGCCGACGGGAATCACGCCGCCCGAGAGTCCCTTGGCTAACGTCATTATATCCGGAACGACATCATCGCGATTGCATCCGAACAGCATGCCGCAGCGCCCCAAACCGGTCTGGACCTCATCGGCGATCAAGAGCGCGCCCGTGCGATCGCAGATCTCGCGAACGTCGCGCAGATAGCCCGCCGGCGGAACATTGACGCCGCCCTCTCCCTGCACCGGTTCGACGATGAACGCGGCTGCGTCGCGCAGCGCCTCTTCCAACCCGGCGGTCGAACCGTATTCGAGGTGCGCAACATCCTCCAGCAGCGGAGCGTAGGTGTCTTTGAAGTATTCGCGTCCGCTGGCGGAAAGCGAGCCGAGCGTTTTGCCGTGAAAAGCGTCGCGTGTGGCCACGATCTTGCTGCGCTTGGTGGCGGCGCGCGCGAGTTTAATCGCGCCTTCGACCGCTTCTGTTCCGCTGTTGCAAAAAAAAGAAATCTGCAAGTCGCCCGGCGCAAGCTCGGCCAGCCGCTTCGAAGCGCGGCCGAGCATGATATTGAACATCGTCTTACCCGAGAGCGCCATCAGCTCGAGCTGCGATTTCACGGCCGCCACGACTTTCGGATGCCGGTGCCCCAGCGTGAAGACGCCGTAACCGCCGGCGAAGTCCAGATAGGCTTTTCCGTTTTGGTCCCAGATGGTGCAGCCTTGCGCGCGCACCTCGACCGGACTGCCCGAGACTTTCATAACCCGGGCGAGTGTGGGGTTTACGTAGAGCTTGTAGTTCTCGTACGTTTCGTCGTAGAGGTCCATCTACGCGGCGACGGCGCATTCGAGTGAATCGATCGTCTCTTCGACGACCGCGATCACGTCTTGCGCGCGATCGAGCCGCATGATCCGCTCGCGCAGAACGGCCGCGCCCGGAATGCCTTTGAAATACAACGCGAGATGCTTGCGCATCTGCGGCACCGCGCGCGATTCCCCAAGTTCCTCCAGCATCGCGCGATAATGCACGTGAATGGCGTACCGCAAACGATCGGCGGCGGGCGGTACGGCTTGCATCAGCCGCCCTTCCATCAGATCGCGAACCTGCGAAATCAGCCACGGGTTTCCGAGCGTCGCGCGGCCGAGCATGATCGCGTCGACGCCGCTTTCTTGCATGCGCCGCATCGCGTCGGCCGCATCCGCCAGATCGCCGTTGCCGATCACGGGAATGTCAACCGATTGCTTCAAACGTTTGATATGTTCCCAGTCGGCGTTTCCCTTATAAAACTGTTTGGCGGTGCGGGCGTGCAGCGTCAGCGCTTTCACTCCGGCGGTTTGCGCGCGCTGTGCCGCTTCGATGTAAACGAGTTTATCTTCGCTCCAGCCCAGGCGCATCTTCATCGTCACCGGGCAATCGACGGCTTCCACGACAGCGCGCATGATCGCTTCGCAGCGATCCAGATCGCGCAGGCAGGCCGAACCGCCGTTAATCTTCGTAACCTTGGGCGCGGGACAGCCGAAGTTTATGTCCACGATGTCGGCGCCGCATTCGCGCACGATCTTGGCAGCTTTTGCCATTACCGCCGGATCGTCGCCCCACAACTGCGTGCTGACCGGCTTCTCCAGCCCGTGCTGGTCGATCATTTCCATCGTGCGCTTCGCGCTCGACGCGTACTGGAGCGCGTTGGCCGACACGAACTCCGTCACCGTAAGGCCCAAGCCGAACGGTTTATAGAGCGCGCGCATCGTGCGATTGGTCACGCCCGACATCGGCGCCAGCACCAGCGGCGGCCAGATTTCGTGCGGCCCAACGACCAGAGGCTTCATAGCGACGGTATTCTATCACCCCTTGCGCTTCCCGGCTATCGGCGTGATAGCAGGGTAGCGCCCTAGTGCAATCAGTCAAGGCGCGAAGCGCCGCAGTCCTGAGCGAAGTCGAAGGGCCGGCCGGGCGCAGCCCAAATCGACGAGCGCTTTGACGCGGACTCGTCACCCGTGCTAATGTCAAAGCGCTTCGTCGGGGCGGCTCTCCTCAAAGCTACGGTAAGAGGATGCGGAAACGCGTCCTCATCTTTTTTTTGCCCATAACCACACGTTTTCGCTGAGTACTCCAGACCGAATTGCACCGTACCTGAACAGCAAGACACTGCTGCCTGCGATGTTCACAAAGGGCATCGTAATGGTCTTATTTTGATTCACTGCGGCAAACCAGAGATTGTTATTCGAACCCCCGACCACAATGTACACTTTATTTGTGTCCGGACTCCACACAGCGGCCGGCGCCGAAACGGTCTTTCCCGGGATCACCGTCCAGTTTGCCCGGGCAGCGCTGGGCACCAAGAAAGCCATGCCCAACAGCATAGCGGCCGATATCAAACGCACGGTAGCTATTTACCCAAATGAAAACGGCGCAAGCCGAATAGACTGAGATTCGGATTGACGTCGTGGATGATCTTCGTGTGACGCGCAACGACGTCGGCGTTCCCGCCGGTAGCAACAACCTTCGCGTCGACGCCGAGCTCGGCGCGAATTCGTTTGACCAACGCTTCGGTCTGGCCGACGAAACCATACACGATGCCTGACTGCAGTGCGGAGATCGTGTCGGTTCCCAACGCGTGGCCGGGCGCTTCTAACGCGATCTGCGGAAGCTTCGCCGTGCGCTCGACGAGCGCGTCGATCGATATGTTGATGCCCGGCGCTATCGCTACGCCGAGATAGAGTCCGTGTGCGTCGATTGCCATAAAGACCGTTGCAGTTCCATAACTAATAACGATGAGCGGCGCCCCATAGATTTCCTGAGCGCCGATCGCGGCCGCCACGAGGTCCGCCCCCACTTCGCCGGGGCGTTCGGTGCCGATCCGCATGAGTTTTTGGCGATGCGCTTTGAAGAATACGGGCGCGCAGTTGAAGTAGCGCGCACACGCCTCTTCCAGCGTCTGGTCGAGGTTGGGCACGACGCTCGCAACGACGATCGCGTCCACATCGGCGGGCCGCAGCTGCGCCGTTCCGAAAAGCTGCACGAACAGCGCGCCCAATTCGTCGGCCGTGCGCTTCGGATCCGTTCGAATGCGCCAGGCCTGCGAAAGCTGCGCTTCGCCCGGCGCGAAGCAGCCGAGTTTCGTCTCGGTGTTGCCGACGTCAATCGCTAATAACATCGTTCTTAATGCAATCGAGCAGCCTGGCCGCCAAAACCTCTTTCGAAGCGACGCCAAGGTCGCGGCGCTCGCCGGCGCCCCAGAGAACCGTCAGCGCATTGGTTTGAGCGCCGAACGCGCGGCCGCCGGAAACGTCGTTAACGGCGATGGCGTCCAGATGCTTGCGCGCCATCTTTGCGCGCGCATTTGTTTCGTGGTTTTCGGTCTCGGCTGCAAACCCAACGAGTACCGCTGAATTCTTGCGCTCGCCGATCGCGGCGAGCACATCGGGAGTGCGAACCATGCGCACGTCCAGATCGTCCTCGCCTTTTTTCGTTTTCTGCGCGGAAGTTTTCTCGGGACGCCAGTCCGCAACCGCTGCCGTCGCGATAATGAGGTCCGCCTCTTGCGCGCGGCCGAGCGCGGCATCGTACATGTCCTGCGCCGAAACGACGGCGACGACTTCCACGCCGGCCGGCGGCGGCAAGTGCGTCGGTCCGAGGATCAGCGTCACGTCCGCACCGCGCAGCACAGCCTCGCGGGCGAGCGCGATTCCGGTTGCGCCCGTTGACGGATTGCTGACGAACCGGACCGGATCGAATGCTTCGCGCGTCGGGCCGCCCGTGATGAGCACGCGCTTTCCTTTTAAGGACTGCGTGCGCGTGAGGATCGTTTCCAATGCCTGGAGGATCGCGTCTTCGGAGGCGAGCCGCCCGATGCCGGTCTCGCGTTCGGCCAAGAAACCGCTTTCGGGTTCGACGATCTCGTAGCCGCGTTCGCGCAGCGTGCGCAGATTCGATTGCGTCGCCGGATCGTTGTACATGGCGTCGTTCATCGCCGGCGCCAGCAAAACGGGAATGCGGGCCGCAAGCAATGCGCTGGTCACGAGGTCGCCTGCAATTCCTTGCGCGAGCTTTGCGATGATGTCCGCCGTGGCCGGCGCGACCAGCGCGACTTGCGCTTCTCGCACGAGCCGGATGTGCGGAATGGATTCGGGCGCATCCCATAGCGAGGAGTAGACTTGGCGGCCGGTCAGCGCGGCAAAGGTCAGCGGCCCGACAAATTCCTCGGCGGCTTCGGTCATCGCGACATCGACGATCGCCCCGCGCTGAACCAGTGCGCTCGTTAACGCCGCCGCCTTGTACGCCGCAATGCCTCCGCTGACGCATAAGAGGATGCGCTTGCCGGCAAATGCGCTCACTTGCGGATCCACAGGTTGTCGAGCAAGCGGGTGCGCCCGAATCGCGCCGCGCCGACCAAGAACGCGGGCGGGCGCAGCGTCTGCAAGCGTGAAAACGAACTCGCGTCTACCAGATTGAGGTATTCCAAACGCGCCTGCGAACTCAAAACGCGGACTGCAGCCTCGCGCGCTTCCTCGACGCTTTTACCCGCCTGGATTTCCTTGAGCATCGTCTGCAGCGCGGCGTACAGCGTTGGGGCAGCGGCGCGTTCTGGTCCGGAGAGATAGGCATTGCGGCTCGAGAGCGCCAGGCCGTCCGGCTCGCGCACCGTCTCGACGATCTCAATGCCCGTTGTAAAATTCAAATCGCGTACGAGCCGCGTCAGCACGGCCGTTTGTTGCGCATCCTTCTGTCCTAAGTACAGAACGTCGGGCTCCACCATGTGCAGCAGCTTGGCAACGACCGTTGCGACGCCGCGAAAATGCGTGGGACGAGCGGCGCCCTCAAACCGCGTGCCCAGTTTTCCGACGTCCACAAACGTAGAAAAATCCGGCGGATACATCGTCGTGCTTTCCGGCGCGAACAGCAGATCGACACCGGCCGCCGCTAACTTTTCGCTGTCCGCCTCGAAGTCGCGCGGATAACGTTCGAAGTCTTCTTGCGGACCGAACTGCATCGGATTGACGAACAAGCTGACGACGACCGATTTGCACTGCGCGCGCGCGGCTTCGACGAGGCGCATGTGGCCGGCATGCAGCGCACCCATCGTCGGCACGAAGCCGCACGGACGCGCAAGTTTTTCGAGCTGGGCACGCGCCGGCTCGAGCTCGTGTGCGACGTTCATCTTCAAATCTAAGGGGTGCGCGTGACCCTCAGGACAGTGCGGCCGACTTGAAAAGGAGTGCCGGGTTCGATCCGCTGCTCGCCGCGAACGCGCCGCTCGTTGACGCGCGTCCCGTTCCGGCTGTCGAGGTCGCTTAAGAGCAGGCTGCCAGCATCGCTGCGCAGGCGCGCGTGGCGGCGCGAGATGTAACGGTCGAGCGTGATGCAGGCGCCCGCCAAGGTCTCGTCCCGCCCGATCACGATCTCGTCTTCGAAGGGCCAGGTCTTCCCGTCCAGTGGCCCGCTCAAGACCTCCAGAACAAAGGTCGAGTGCATGAGGACTAACTATTCTCTGGGAGGGGACGATACTCTCTAGGGTGGCGAACTGTATAATGGGCACGGTGAACGACAGAATCGACGAGCTGCTGCACCTGATCGAGGTGCAACCCGACGCGCTCCGCGAAGCGGAATTTGCGCAGGCTCAGTCTATTCTCGAGACGATGGTCGGCAAGACGGTGACGTCGGCGGAGCTCGAGGACACGCGCATCGTGATCACGACCGCCGACGGAAACAAATACTTCTTCTACGGTTTTTTGGGCTTAGACTAGGTTCGCGCGCGCTGCTGCAGCTCGTGGATGAATTCCACGATCTCGCTTTGATCGGGAGCGGCGATCTGCGTGAAAGCGACGCCGTGCGCGAACTGTTGCCGCGACGCATCGAAAAAAGAAAGCACGACCCGCCCACGCACCATCATTTCGCGCTCGCCGTCGGGCAATGAAAACCGCAGCGTAATATTCTGCCCCGCGCTCAAGTCGCTTTTGGTTATAACGCGCATACCGCCGCCGCTCAGATCGACGGCGCTGCCTTCAATAGCCGCATCACTTCCCGAAGCGGCTACGCCGACCGGAAAGTCAACAGCAGCGCGAAAAAAACGCCGCTGCTGTGGGCCCGAACCCGACGATTGCTCTGTGCTCACGCTTATTCACGCTTCTGGGTGGGCCCAGGGCGCCCTGCACTGCAGCGTTACGACTGCGTTAATGCGCGCGCCGCAAAGAGCGCTCCCAAGGCCGTGTGTTCCGCGATGATTCCGCCTTGCAAGTAGATTTCGAACGGCTCCCGCAGCGGCGCGTCGCACGACAATTCGATCGTGGCGCCGCTGACAAACGAACCGCTCGACATAATCACAGGCTCGGTGTAGCCTGGCACTCGTCCGGGTTCGGGCCGAAAGCGCGCGTTCACCGGCATCGCCGATTGCAAACCTTCTGCAAACACGCGCACCCGCTTCGCCGATCCGAGGCGGATTGCCTGAACGATATCCGTGCGAACGTCGCCGGCGCGAGGGTCGACGTCGTAACCGAGTTCGGCGAAAAGCGCGGCCGCAAAATCGAGTCCGCGCAGACATTGCTCGACGATCAGCGGCGCCATAAAAAGCCCTTGCATCAAGGCGCGGCCGAATCCCAACGTTGGACCCAACGCGTCACCGAGCCCAGGTGCATAGAGACGATCGGCGACCCGAGCCACTAAGTCACCACGTCCTATTACGTATCCGCCGGCAGGCGCCAGCGACCCGCCGAGGTTCTTGATCAGCGATCCGATCGCGAGATCCGCGCCGATATGGGTGGGCTCGCGATCTTCCACGAGCTCGCCGTAACAATTGTCGACGAGGATCGCGACGCCGGGACGTTTCTTTTTTATCGCGGCAAAAACCGGCGCGCATTCGTCAATCGACACGGCTTGCCGCGGTGCGTACCCGCGCGAGCGCTGCACGAAGATTGCGGCGATGTTTGGATCCTCGAGTTCGCCTGTGGCCTCTACGAATGGAACCTCCTTATACTTCATCCCGCCGCGCACCAGCGAGTTTGGCGCGTCCACGATTGCATTGCGCAGCGTGTCATATGGCCGTCCGGTGATGCTGAGCAAGGTCTTGCCGTGCGGAACGCAGGCGGCGATTGCGGTCACGATGGCGTGCGTGCCGCTGACCAGCGACAGTCGCGCGAGCGCACGCTGCGCGCCGAAGATCCGCGCGAGCAGCGCCTCGTACTTGGCGCGCGCGGAGTCATCGTATCCGTAACCGAACGAACCGGCAAAATCGCTCTCGGCGATGCCTTCTTCCAAAAAAGCCGCGAGCACGTTGGATTTCACGCGATCTTGCGCATCATAACGCATCGTCGCGACAAGTTCTTGCGCGCGCAGCGCCGCTTTGCGCACCGGGCCCGCGACGCCGAAGCGTTCGCAGAGCATCTGCACGTTCACGCCGTGGCAACCTCGTGCCGTTCGTATGCGCGCACGAAAGGCAGATACACGACGGTTGCGATCGCGATGTTGACGAGCACCAACACGACGGCGCGCCAATCGAACGTCGCAAGGTAGGCGGCCGCCGGCGCCGGCACCGCCCCGGGGATATACGTATAAGCGCGGGCCACCAGATTATCGGCGGTGGCGAAATATGCGACCGTAGCCGTTATCAGCGGAACGCCCACGAACGGCACGACGAGAAATGGATTGCACACGATCGGCAGTCCGAACAGCAGCGGTTCGTTGATGTTGCACAGCGCCGGCGCGATTGTTGCGCGGGCCAGCACTCGCAGCCGCGGCGCGCGGCTGAAAAACAGCAAAAACGCTACCGGCAGCGTCGCACCGGCGCCGCCGGGAAAAACAAAGAGAAACAGCGAGATGACGACGATGTGCGGGAGTGGAGCATGATGCACAAACGCATCGGTGTTTTGCGCCTGAAGCGTCAGATACAGCGGCGTGACGACCGCGGCCAGCGTGGCGGGGCCATGAATGCCGATCACCCACAACAGCGTTTGAAGCGCGACGACCGCCATGAGCGCAGCGTAGGAGTCGCCGAGCCGTCCCAGCGGATGAAGCATTGCGGTCAGAGCATTGGCCGGCGATATGCCTGCAATAAAAATCGCGCCCAGAATCGCTACTACGGTCGCGGCGCCGAGCACTTCGCCGGCTCTGCCGAAACGCCGCCCCGCGAAGGATGCGCCCGACACGATCAACGCCAGCGCAATCGCCAAGAATAATCCAGTGCCGCCGAGCAGCTTCAGGTAAAGGACGGGATGCGTGAAATCGAACGGCCTCGGAAGTGCAAGTAAAAATGCGGCGCAGGTCGCGGCGATGACCGGCGCCCGCGTCAAATGCAGATGCAGCGCCAAACGGTAGGATAGGATGACCGCCAAAGCCGCGCCCATTACGCCGAACGCAGGCAACTCCGCCGCGACCAGCCGTTGCAGAAACGAGCCGGGCGCAAGCACAATGAAAACCGGAATGGCCGCCAGCAGCGCAAAGAAGCTGCGCGGCAAGCTTTCGCGCACGGCGATCAATGCCGGCAGATCGCCGAAGGCGCGAAGAGGGGCTAACAGTTAGATTTTGCGGACGACGGCTTCGACGCGCCCGATGACGGTGACATCGCTCGAGAAGATTGGCGCCATCTCCGGATTCTCCGGCTGCAAGCGTATGCGCCCGTCTTCCTTATAAAAGCGTTTTACCGTCGCTTCGTCGTCGACCATGGCCACGACGATTTCACCGTTCTCAGCCGATGGCTGCGGCCGGACGAGGATCAAATCTCCATCCAGAATGGCAGCCCCTATCATCGAGTCACCCTTTACCCGCAGCATGAACGCGTCCGAAGCGCGCGGCGCAAAGGACGCCGGCAAAACGAACTCGCCTTCGACATTCTCCTGAGCGGTGATGGGAACGCCCGCTGCGACCCGGCCGATGATCGGCATGACCACGCTGTCGGGCGGATTTCCGCTCGGCGTTTCTCGTCGCAAAGCGCGCGGCTTCGTGGGGTCGCGGGTGATGTAGCCCCGCCGTTCGAGCGTCTTCAGATGGGCGTGAATCGTGGATGAGGATGAAAGGCCGACTCGCTCGCCGATCTCGCGGACCGAGGGCGGATAGCCCCGCTCGGCCCTAAATTCTTCGATGACCTCGAGGATGCGCCGCTGGCGCTCGGTTGCTCCCTCCATGCAAAAGCCCCCCTGGCCCAAGACAAAATGCCATGCATATGGCACTAGGACCGGTTACAAACGTACCATAAATCCGTTTTCAAGGCAAACATACGTTCGATGGATATTGACACTCAAGCAACCCAGTGTGATAAAATCTAGGGGACGAACAGGCGTTTGCCACAAAATATGGGTATACTTGTTAACGAACGCCCGTTCGGCACAATATAGAGAGCGAGGAAGAGCCATGATAAAGCGCAGACGATTCACCCTCATGCCGGCCATCATGCTGGCGGCGCTGAGCCTTATGGTGACCGTGCCGGCACTTTCGAGCATGCACCTTTACGCAGCGGGTGCCCAGCGCTATTCGACCGTCGTAGTCCAGCCGGGCGACACCCTTTGGGCCATCGCTTCGACGCGTACGGCTCGCAACGGCGACATCCAAGACACGATCGACCGGATCGCCGAAATCAATCATCTGGGCAACGCGCCGATCGTCCCGGGCGAACGCCTCCGCGTTCCTCTCTAGTGTCATGGTGAGCGTGTCGAACCANNGCCGCACCAGCGGTTTTTTTTCTGTGCTCTCTCGGCGTGATTCGATGATTACTGGCGGCAGCTGTTCACCACAGCGACGACGGTTTGGGCCAGCGTATTTTCGGCCTGCGATGCGCCTTCTTCGTTTTTAACGACCGTCACGTAAAAGGGCGCCATGGGATTGTTGGTGAGATCCGTCGCGGCTTGTGTTATGGCCGGGTCTTGCGTGAGCGTCGGATCGCTTGTGTGTCCTGAACGGCCGCGGTCCACACCGCTGATTACGTCCTGAAACGAAACGTCCTGATCGTTGTGGCTGACCTGCTTTGCCCCGCCGTCGTTGATGGCGCCGAGCGTGCCATCGCCCTTCGCGATCAGGTCCTGCAGTGAGAAGGTGTCAACCAAGCCGTTCAGCACGTTGAGGTTTTTACGTTGCTGATCGGCGACCGCTTGGAGTTGCGCTTTCAGCGCCATCGCCTTTTTGTCGGCGTCGGTCTGCGCTTGGGCCGGAAAACGATTCGGGTCCTTGAGCGTGCCGTCGATGATGTCTAGATTATGAACGATCTCTCCGATGAGCTGCCCAAGCCGTTCGGCGTTCAATTCCACGGCAGGGTTGGTGTCGTGGAGTCCACCGGCTGTGTTTCCCCACTGCGCCTGCTGCTGGTCCAGGCGATGGCCCACGGAGCTGCCCTCGACGAAAGCTTTGCCCATCGCGAGCAGCAGCGGGCGCGAGTTATCGATCAGTTTGTCGTTGATACGCAGGCCTTGAATGGTATGGAAGACGTTGTTGCCCAGCGTCGAGCATAGCGGCGAAGAGCGCACGTGCGCGATCGTTTTGAGTGGGGAGGGTGTCGGCGACGGCGCGGTCGCTTGCGCTACAAGAAGCGCGACTGAAGCAAGCGCGACTGAAGCCAGCATACGTTCTCCTCCTCGATAATCTTACCATGAACGATTGCGGGCCGGTATCCGTGACGCAGAGCGGATCACGATCGTGCACTCCATCGGGGCGGACAAGGGGACGTAGGCCAGAGGTCCTAATAAAACGGTATGCTCAAGACCCTGCTGGCCGCCCTTGCGGTCCTCGGACTGCTCGGTGCCGCGCCGGCACCGGTTGCTACGCCGCTCAAGACGATCAGCCATCAGCATGTTTCGCCGCTTTGCACCGGCCTGCGCCGAAACATCGGGCCCGCAATCGGCCGCGTGCTGCAGAACGACAAACTGATCGCCAACAGCCGTCCGCTATTTAAAGATTTCGTGCACAATGCTGCGATCGCGGGCAGCGGTGCACAGGATTTGGCGGTGATGCGATTGGAGCGGCTCATCGACCCGATGGTCAAGAACGCCAACGAAATCGAACGGCTGCTAAACGATCCGTATATCTTTCCGAAGGTTGCGGTCTCCGATTCCGATCGTCAGCTCTTGGCGATGCGCCAGCATCTGCGCGAAGTCGTCGCTCAGCAGAAGAGCGCGCTCGACGTCATCAGCGGGTTCGTCGACACGCAGCAACTGGGTGAGCTGCAAGCCGCGGGCCACCAGTACGACAGCGCGATAAACGGCACGGAAACGCAGAAACAGGCGTCCGAACAATCGCCGCAGCAAACCGGGGCCGCGCCGACGCCTCCGCCGTCCGGCGTGCTGGATGCAGGCGTAAAGGGCTCGCTGCATGCGAACGACCCGCGCTTTCAAGAGAACGGAAATCTCGTCGGCCACAATCCGCTCGACGCGTTCGGCGACGCGATCGCGATGTATCAGCAAGACATCGACTCGCGCGAGAGCCAGACGGCCAAGCTCGTCATGCAGGCGGTTCCGCAATGCAACGGCGGTACTGCGACGCCAGCGCCTCAGCCTTCTATGAAGCCGTAGGCGCCGCCCGGCGTCTGCATAGTTAAGCGTACTGCGGGGGTCCAATGCAAACGTCGTTTTTTGCAGGAAGGCGTTCTTCCGTGCGTTGCCTTCCGTCAGCTCCAATGCCCGAGGTAAACCGGTGCCGCCGCGGAAATGGCCGGCGCTGTCGGCGAATTCGTAGCGCGTCACCTGCAAGGGGTATCCGGAAGCCAATGCACTTGGTGCGGCTTTACCTCCGCCGGCGCCCGTCGACGGATGCGATCTTCAAAGCCCTTGCCGATCCCACGTGTCGCGAGATTCTCGGACTGCTGGGCCAGCGGCGACAGCCGGTCGGCGATCTCGCAAGCATCGCGCCTCCGCGAATTCCAGGACCGCGTCTGACCGATGCCATGTACGAGCGCGGCGTTCGGACGGCAGGAAAGACGAGCCCTTTGACGTGATTCGTGCGCGCTACGATCGCAAGAATGACGCAGTTGATTTGACGCTGCGAAAGGGCGCTACGATTTGTTTTGCCTCGTAGCGGATTCGTGAACTCGTTAACGCCGCGCCAGCCAATCTGGCAAAGGTTGGATTCAACCGGGAGGCGACGGCATTTCATTCCGGCGCATCAATGTTGATATTTACGTACCCGGTCTGCTTGCAGATGAACTTGGACCGATTTTCGCAAAGGCCATGGGGCGGCGGCCACGCGGGCGGAGCAGTGCAAAAACGATGCCGCGTCACGCGAGAACGGACGCAAGACGGCCGTCCTAAGAAATCGGCGGTAGCAGCATAATCAGCTTTTCGTTACGACGAGCACGCTGTGATCGCGATGCTCCTCGAGAAATGTAAGACCGTCGGCCATCCAGATGTCGAGTCCGCCTTGCGAATGTTTCGCAACCTCGCGCACGACGTGCATGCGATCTTTGAGCCACGCTAATTCGGAGCGCGGAGCCGCTGGCCAGATCGAGATCTCGCAGTCCTCGCAAAAGTAACCGGCTGCCACTCCCTTCGACTTCGCTCAGGGTCCTTCGATTCCTCAGGATGACAACACAAAAGAAAAGCGCCCCTGCATTCGCAGGGGCGCTTTCATGCTCGCCTCGGCGAGATCGAGCTCTAACGAATTAGAGTTTGATCTGCGCTTGGAAGTAGAGCGTGAACGGAATGAACCCACCGATCGAGTTGTTGAACTTGGGCAGATACGAGGTCTGTTCCCAAGGGTACGGCGTGATACCGTGGTTGGCAGCTGCGTTGGTCGGGCTCGTGCCGTTGTACCAGCCGGCACCGTTGTACCAGCCGTTGGCGTAGTAACCGCAGTTGTTCGAGCTCGCCGGATTGCTTGTGGTCCACGGCGCTTGCGTGCCGCCGAAGCAGGTGTGAAAGAGATTCGAAGCCGTCAGCTGCAGCGTCACGTGAGACGAGACGTCGTAGCTCAGCTGTAGATTCCCAATCATGATGTTCGGTTCGGTGAACGCACCGTACGTAGCGAACGATCCTGTCTGCGGATTCGGGACGTACAAGTACGTCCAAGCCGGAGCCGCACCAGGACCCGCTTGCGTGTAATCGCAGTTCTGAGCCGTCGTGCTGCCGGCCGCAACCGCGCCGGTGCCGGCTTGGTTCGCGAAGCAGTTGCGTGGATCAACGCCATAGATGTCGTACGGCGACCCGTACTTTGTACCGGCTTGGATCTGCAGGCTCGGGGTGATCGCCAGTTTCTGGTGGCGATAGTTCAGGACTATGTTGGTGACGAACGGCGAGTTGTAGAAGCCGGCACCACCCGTATACACGCCCGGTTTGAGCGCATAGATGCCCTGGTCGTACCAGCCGCTCGGATCGAGCAGCGGTTGTGCCGGCGAGTTGTAGTACGGATTGGCAATTGCCGTCAAATCCGCGCATGACACCGGCGTTGCATCGCCGGAACTAGCGTAACATGCCGAAGCGGCAGGCTGGTTCGTTCCGCAGAGTGCGGTGCCGGCAGACTTGCCGCCAACCGCGCACTGCGAGGTTAGCGCGTTGTAGTTCTGGATTGTCTGGTTCATGTCGTTGATCTGGTTCGACCCCAGAAGATTCTGGAACTGAACTTGAGACTTCGTATACGTGAACGAAACCAGACCTGAGAGGCCTTCCTGGTTGAAGTCGCCGTAGTTGAACTGCGTTTCAACGCCCCAACTGCGTGCCTTTCCCACCGGGATTTGGGTGACGAAGCCCGCGCCGATGAAGGATTGCTCCTGCCAGTTCGAGGTCGCGCTGTAGAACGGCGTGATCTTGAAGCTCAGCGGCGTACCGTGGATGCGCTTCTCGAGCGAGAAGTCGTACTGTGCGGACGTCATTCCGGGAATCGGATGGAACGGCGAGTACGTGCCCAAGGACATGAAGTTCGTCCAGAGGCTCGCTGCGCTGCCCCCGCGGTAGAGATATTCGACCGAGGCCGAAATCGGAGGTTCCGCGTAGCGCCCGCCCGAGAAACGCCAGACCGTGTCCGGATTTTCCGTGTACGTGCCCGAAATGCGCGGTTGGAAGTAGCTCATCGCGTAGGCGCTCGGCACATTCAGACTGAAGCAGGGGTCGCCCGCTGCGCAGTCGGGGTGAACGTAACCCGCGCCGTTTGGCTGCGCCGAACATGCTCCGTTGGTCAACACCGGGTTGGCCGGCGGATACGATCCGGGCGCCAACGGACTGACGAGGACGTTGCCGGTCGTAGGGTTCACGCACGCGTAATTCGCTACTTCCTGCGCGTAGAACGGGTTCTGCCCCATGTTCGCCGGGGCGAGTTTGTAGCTGAACCGATCCCAACGCAGGCTCGCGTTGATCATGATCTTGTCCGACGGACGCCATTGATCGGAGAGCGAGGCCGAGTAGAAGGTCGGCTCGACCTTGTTGAACGTACCGCTGGCGTTGCCGTCTATCAGCGTTGCCCAATAGGCGCCGCTAGCAGCAGC